>NZ_QHHQ01000001.1:1540310-1880620 GCF_003258595.1 Acuticoccus sediminis | reverse complement strand
CTCGCTGCGGCGCGAGGTGCGGCGCTGCGGCTCCGGCTCGGCCCTCTCGGCGGGCGCAGGGCGGCGGCCCCGCTCGGACCCGGCGCGGCGGGCCGGCTCGGGCGCGCGGCGGGCGGTCTCTACCGGCGGCTCCTGGCGCTGGCGCGGAGCGGGCGCCGGCTCGTCCTCGAAGCCGAAGTCGTCCTGCGGCTCGAACTCGTCCTCGAGCGTGTAGTCGTCCTCGCGGTCGAAATCGAACTGCGGCGTCGTGTCGGCCACGGCCCGGGACCGCTCGCCCCGGCGCGGACGGTAGACGTCCTGGTCCTGGACGGCGTCCGGCGCATCCTCCAGCGCCTCGCGCAACGTCGTGCGCGGCGCGGTCCGCTTGGCCGAGGTCTTGCGCCGGCGCAGCTTCGGGCCGACGAGGCGCGTGCGCCACATCATCACCTGATGCGTCGCCGCCCCGTAGAGCTCGGCGAGGCGCGAGGCGGCGTCGCCCTCATAGGTGTCGGTGTCGTCGAGGCCGTACTCGTCGGGCGCGACGCGGCTGCGGTGGATCGTGAAGCCGAGGTCGGCGGGGCGCTCACGGCGGCGCGCCGGCGCGATCGCCGAGACCAGCGCCACGGCGGCCACCAGACCGGTGACGCCGCCGATGAAGCCGAGCACCCAACCCGAAGAGATCCCGAAGACGTCCGCCCACACGAAGTTGTGCACGCTGCCGATGACGCCGCCGAGGCCCAGCGGCAGCGGCCACGTCTCGGTGACGGGGAAGACGTTGACGAAGCCCGGCGCGAGGATCAGCGCGGCGATCCCGGCGCTGACGCGCCCCGGCGTCCACCCCACCGGACGTCCGGAGACGAGACGCAAGCCCCAGAGCGGCAGCGGCAGGATGAGGAGCGGCGCGGCGACGCCGAAGAGCTGCATCACCGGATCGGCGAAGGCCGCGCCGAAGGAGCCCATCGCGTTCTGCACGGGCGCGTCGGTCGCGTGGGTGAAGCTCGGATCCGACACCGTCCAGGTCGCCAGCGCCACGGCCAGCACGACCGACAGTCCGATGAGTCCCAGGCCGACCATCGTCGCCATCGCCCGGCGGGCGAACAGCACCGAAGGATCGTCGAGGATTTGCTCCAAAGCTCTCAAACGCATCACGCTCACGGCACGCCTCATCGGTTTCTGGCGACGTGGCTGCGGCGATCGGGTCGGTCATGGCGGCGTCCGACAGACGTCCAGCCCCGTCACCCGTTTTTGTGACCGGGTGGCGTTAAGGGTGCGTAACCGGAAGCGTGTCAGTTGCGAAAGATGGACGCTGCGTCACTGAACGACGACGTTTTGTAACGGGATCGGCAAGAATGTCACGGCGGCTACAGGCCGGGTCGAAAGCGCCGCGAATTCAATGAAATGACCCTGTCGGCGCATATCCGGCGCACGGCCGATGCGTTCCGCGGCGCCATGCCGAGGCGTTGAACAAGGATCGAATTGCCGCAAGGCGTACGCGGCGCGCGACCGGCGCAATTACTAACCATACTGCCGGAATGGACCGGCCTCCGCCATTCGCGCTCACGGTATCGGGTCCGAGTCGGCCCGGCGCCGCCGAAACGTCGGCCGCGGGAGACGGCCGGAGGTGGGCGCCTCCCCTCCCCCGGCCGCCGAAATCCGGTCAGCCGCGCTCCATCGGCATGCTCTTGTCGGACGCCCACTCCTGGAGCGAGTGGTCGTAGACGAGCGGCTCGGGACCGCCGAGGCGCGCCATCATGAACGGGATGATCGTCGCGGTGATTCCGCCGCCGCAGTAGGAGATGACCTGCTTCTCGAACGCCCCCACCGACTCGAGCTGCCGGCGGATGTCGTCGAGCGGCAGGAAGCGGCCGGTCTGCGGGTCGGTCATGCCGACGCCCGGCACGCTGACGCTCCCGGCGATCCGCCCCGGCCCCACCTCGCCGCGGAAGTTGGCCGCGGGAAGCGCGTTGATCGTGCAGGTCTCCCCCCGCTCGATGGCGGCGAGGACGTCGTCCTTGGTGGCGATCAGCGGGCGCGGCGGCCTGGCGGTGAAGGTCCCGGGCGCCGGCTCCGGTGCCGGGCCGCTCTCGACCGGCAGGCCGGCCGCTGTCCACGCCCTGATGCCGCCGTCGAGCACGCCCGCCTCGTTGTAGCCGAAGAGGCGCAGCAGCCACCAGGCGCGCGTCGCCCACCAGGGATTGCCGGTCGAGTAGAGGACCACCCGATCGCCGTCGTTCACGCCGAGCGCCGACATCGCGGCCGCGAACGACTCCTGGCTCGGAACCGCGAAGGCGAAGCGATTCGACGTGTCGGAGAGGTCGTTCACCAGGTCGGCGAACTGCGCGCCGGGCAGGTGCGCGGTCTCGAAGGCGGCACGGTCGGGGCGGTTGACGGGCGCGCCTCCGGCAGGATTGGGCTCGATCTGCACGGTGCAGTCGAGGATCTTCAGGTCGGGCGCGCCGAGCTCGCCGGCGAGCCACTCGGGGTCGATGAGAAGGGGCAGGCTTCCGCTCATGCCTCTTTCCTTTCATTGCGCCTTGGTTGAAGCCGCCAGCGGCCCGTCAGAGGCCACGAAGGCGGCGGGGTCGTCCGCCGGCCGCACCGCAAGGCGTCCGGTGCGGCGGCGGTTCGTCGAGGGTGGTCAGGGTAGACCCGCCCCACGATCCCCGCCACTCGCGGGCAGGGGTCCGATGCGACTAAGTTCGCAATCCCGATAAGAAACCGACCGTTCGCAACGCCGAATTGCGGGCGAACACCCCGATCGAGGAGGTCGCCGTCAGCGCGCGATAGGCGCGGTCCGTCCAGCGCACCACGCGATGGGCCGCGGCGAGACGTTCGGCACGATAGTGCGCCATGTCGCCGTGCTCCACCGCCTCGGCGAAGGCGAAGGCGTCGGCGATGCCCAGGTTCATGCCCCGGCCGCCGACCGGCGAGTGGACATGCGCGGCATCTCCGCCCAGCGCGACGCGGCCCTTGCCCATGACCTCGGCGACGCGGAGGTCGACGTGGAATGCGTTGTCGCTGATCACCCGGTTCACGGGCATCAGCCGCCGCGCGGTCTCGAGGACGTCCGGGTGGTTGGCGATGAGGCGGTAGCGCCCCGCGCCGATGGTGATCATGAACGCCACCTCGCAGACGTCCGACAGCACCGCGCAGGCCTGCTCCGGCCAGGGAAAATCGCACTCGGCGTCGGCGACGCTCCATGTGCCGCCGACCTGCCGGCCGGGAAAGTCGATGTCGAGGAGCCGCCGCACGGCCGAGTGGGAGCCGTCCGCCCCGAACGCGTAGTCGGCGCTGACGGCGCGCGTCTCACCCGTCCCGACGTGCGTCAGCGTCGCCTCGACGCCGGCGTCCGACTGGGTCAGCGCCGTCGTCTCGTGCTGCCAGAGGACGTCGATCGCATACCGCGCGAGGGTCTCGGCGAGGATCCGCTCGGTCTCGCTCTGCGGCAGCGCGACCAGCGTCGGGAGGCGCTTGTCCTGCCCCGGCACCTTGAGGCGCGTCAGGAGCGTCTCGCCCTGAAGGAACCGCACGCTGCGGACGCGCTGCGCCTCCTCCAGGACACGCGCCGCGGCGCCGCAGTGGGTCAGCAGCGACAGGGTATTGCGATTGACGCCGACGGCGCGGGCCTGATCGGTCAGCCCGACCTCGCGGTCGGCGATGGTGACCTGGTAGCCGCGGGCTGCCAGCGCGATCGCGGCCGACAGCCCTACCGGGCCAGCGCCCGAAACGAAGATGTGCATGCCCCGCCCCTGTGACGCCAGCCACATGGGATCGGGGGACGCCCTCGCCAACCCCTTGCCGTTACGCGGCCTTCGTCAGCGCGAAGACGCGCGCCGGACCGCCGGAGCCGCCCTTGTGCTTGGGTGCGCCGAGGACGATCATCGCCCCGCTCGCCGGCAACGCGCCCAGCCCGGCGAGGCATTCGACGCCCCAGCGGTTGGTCGGGAGCCAAGAGTTGTGGGTCCCGAAATCGGCCGACGCGCCGTGGTCCAGCGACAATGTGTCGACCCCGATGCCGATGGCGCCGGTCTCCTCCATCAGCATCGCCGCCGCTTCCGGATGGAAGCCGGGGAAATGCATCACGCCGTCGCCGTCGGCGTTGCGGAAGCCGTCGCCGCCGACCTTCTCCGCCCAGCCGGAGTGCATCGCGACGCAGCACCGGTCCGGCATCTCGCCGTTGGCGGAGATCCAGGCCTTGAGGTCGTCGGGCGTCACCTGCGCATCGGCGTCGTCGGCCGCCCGGGCGGCGATGTCGACGATCACCAGCGGCGCGACGAGGTTGGCGACCGGGATCTCGTCCACCGACTGCCCGTCCGTCGAGAAGTGGAGCGGGGCGTCGACGTGGGTGCCGGTGTGCTCGTCGATGGTGAGGATCGAGAGGTTATAGCCGTCCTTGTCGCGGAAGTAGACCTGGTTGGCCTCGAACTGCGGCTTGCCGGAGAAAGTCGGGAAGTCCGGCACCAGGGTATGGGTCAGATCGGCGACGCCGGAGAAGCGGCCGGAGACGCCGCCCGCCTCGGCCGTCTGGGCCAGCGCCGGGCGCGGCGTGCCGAGTGCGGCCGCCGCCGCGCCGGTCGCCGCAGCGCCCAGGAGCAGGCTGCGGCGGCTCATCATCGATTGCCGCACGTTGTCGATCACGCATTGTCCGCACATGGCTGAGCCTCCCGTTTTTGCTGGAGGGGGCGCGGACCGGGGATCAGTCGAGCGGGCCGGCCACCTTCGCGTTGAAACCGTGCACGATCCGTGCCCCGAGGTACGGGATGAGGCGCACCGTGCGCTCCTGCCCCGGCTCGAACCGGGTCGCCGAGCCTGACGGAATGTCGAGCCGCCGCCCGCGCGCCGCCTCCCGGTCGAAGGAGAGCGCCGCGTTCGTCTCGTAGAAATGGTAGTGCGAGCCGACCTGGATCGGGCGGTCGCCGGTGTTGGCGACGAGCACCTCGACGACGTCGGCGCCGGCGTTCAGCTCGATGTCGCCGTCCGGAGTGATGATTTCGCCGGGGATCATGCTGCACCTCTGAGAGCGACGCACTCCGGCTTCGAGCCGAGGACGCGTTCGGTGGACGCGGGATGCCTCGCCAGCATGTGCGGCGGACGCACCGGACGGCGGACGAGCTCGCCGCCGCAGTTCGGACAGGTGCCGCCGAGCGGCCCCTCGACGCAGTCGACGCAGAAGGTGCACTCGTAGGTGCAGATGCGAGCGTCCGGCGATTCCGGCGGCAGGTCCCGGTCGCAGCACTCGCAGTTGGGCTTCAGCTTCAGCACGGCGCCCTACCGGATGGGATTGTGGACGGTGACGAGCTTGGTGCCGTCCGGGAAGGTGGCCTCGACCTGCACGTCGTGGATCATCTCGGCGATGCCTTCCATGACGGCTTCCTTCGGCACCACGGCGGCGCCGGCCTCCATCAGGTCGGCGACGGAGCGTCCGTCGCGGGCGCCTTCCATCACGAAGTCGGAGATCAGGGCGATCGCCTCGGGGTAGTTCAGCTTCACGCCGCGTTCGCGCCGGCGGCGCGCTACGTCGGCGGCGACGGAAATGAGGAGCTTGTCCTTCTCCCGCGGCGAAAGGTTCATGCGGTCGTCCCACGATGAAGCAGGCCGCGAGGACCGCGCGCCTGCACTAGAGCTGCCATGCGCGCGGCAGCGGCGCGCCGGACAACGCGACTGAAGCCCGGCCGAGCGCATCCTGCAAACTTGTGTGGTCCGGCGCAAGAACCCGGACCACCGTCAAGGCGCCCATGGTGCTCGCTCCCCAGCGGGCATTGGCGCCGTCGAGCGCCGCGCGCGCCGTGTCGGCCGTCCCGCCGCCGACGTGGAGCACCAGCCCGACGCCGCGCGCCCCGTCCAGCGCCGCCGGCCCGGACGCGCGGGCGATGACCTCGTCGGTGAGGCCGAAGGCGTCGACGTAGACGAGCCGGCCGGCGATGCGCACCTCGATGCGGTCGCGCACGTCGGCGGTGGTGACGCGCTCGCCCATCGCGGCGCGGCCCAGCACGAGGCCCTCGCAAAGGGTGAGGCCCCCCCCTTCGGCGAGGTCCACCAGCGTGCGGCGGCGCAGCTTCGCCCCCTCGAACAGGATCGTCGGCTGCGGCAGGTGGCGCACCGTGCCGCCCTCCCCCGCCCGCACGACCTGGAGGACCTCCGCGGGCCCGTCCTCGCAGCGATAGACGCGCTCGCAGGCGAGGGTCGCGACGGTGAGGGTATGCGCCTCGGCCGCCATCTCTGTGCGGAAGCGGTCGCCGCTGACGAGGCCGCCGGAGATGTTGAGGATCAGCGCCTCGACGCTGTCGCTGCCGGGGGCCATCCGCGGGAAGCGGAGCTTGGCCGAGCCGGCCTGACGCACCGTCGGCGTCGTGACGCGCCCGCCCTTGTCGGCGACGGTCACCGCCGCCTCGCCGACGCTGCGCTGGAAGAGGGTCGCCGGCGCGTCGGCGGGGCGCGCCGGCACGGGGCGGTCTGACAATTGGTCGAACAATTGATCTGTCATGCGGCCGGCTGGCGCCACCGGGCGGCGGCGTCGGGTCGATGGCGTGGGGGCAAGGGCCGGCTCCAGACTGGTCTTGCCCCATTCAATGGCCGGCGCCGGCCGGTTTGTCGATTCCGGGGCCTACTCGGCCGCCGCCGCGGCCGGAAGATCGGCCAGCACCTCAGCCGCCATCCGCATGGACTTCAGCCGCGCCTCGTGGTCGTGGATCGCCGCGACGACGAAGATCTCGTCCGGCTCGTAGTGGGCGATCATGTTGGCGAGCGTCCGGCGCACCGTCGCGGGCGAGCCGACGGCGGAGAAGCGCTGCATTCCCTCGACGAGCGGCATGACGTTGGGGCTCACCACGGCGGTGAGGTCCCGGACCGGGCGCGGCAGCGGGCCGGGCCTGCCGCTGCGCAGGTTCGCCACCGCCTGAAGCTGCGAGGAACGCAGGTACTGCGCCTCCTCGTCGGTGTCCGCCGCGTAGACGTTGACCGCCAGCGCGAAGCGGGACTGCTCGAGCCGGTCCGACGGGCGGAAGTTGCGGCGGTACACCGCGAGCGCGTCCTCCAGCATGTTCGGCGCGAAGTGGGAGGCGAAGGCGTACGGAAGACCCATCACCGCCGCGAGCTCCGCCCCGAAGGTCGAGGAGCCGAGGATCCAGACCGGGACGTGGGTGCCCGCGCCGGGGATCGCGCTGACCCGCGTCTCGCCGGGGCGGGAGTCGAGGTAGGCGATGAGCTCGGCGACGTCCTGCGGGAACTGGTCGGCCTGATCGCCGTACCGGCGCAGCGCCCGGGTGGTCACCGGGTCGGTGCCGGGCGCGCGGCCGAGGCCGAGGTCGATGCGGCCGGGATAGAGCGTCTCGAGCGTGCCGAACTGCTCGGCCACCATCAGCGGCGCGTGGTTCGGCAGCATGATTCCGCCGGAGCCGAGCCGGATCGTCTTGGTATTGGCGGCGAGGTGGCCGATGAGGACCGCCGTCGCCGAGCTGGCGATGCCGGGCATGTTGTGGTGCTCAGCGACCCAGAAGCGCGTGTAGCCCCACTGTTCCGCGTGCTGGGCGAGGTCGGTGGACCGGGCGAGAGCGTCTGCCGCGGTCCCACCCTCGGGAATCGGCGACAGGTCGAGGATGTTGTAGGTGACCATCGGCCTTTCCTTTCAGGGAGCCGGCGCGTGAGGCGGCCGACCGTCGGGGAGCGGCGCGAACGGCGCCGCGACTATCGTCGGCGCTCAAATATGTGCGCTAGCACTGATCTCGGCAACCCGTCCCGGTCACGGGACTGTGCAGAACGCAGCCCGACCGCCCGGCCTAGCAGCGGATCCAGCGCGCGATTTCCCACGAGATCCAGCCGACCGTGCCGTCCTGGATACGCACGCGATGCCAGCTCCCGCTCTGCTCGCCGAGCATCTGGATGGGCGTGCCGGACGGCAGTCGCCGCAGGCTGGAGCCGCGACGGGTGCTTGGATGGGTGCGCAGCGCCAGCCACGCGTCCGGCGGGCGCACGTCCGCGACATAGCAGTAGACCGGCTGTTGCGGCGGCGGGGGGTTCCACGCGGGCGGCTGCGCCTGCCGGGCAGCGGCGGCCTGCTGCTCGGCGGTGCGTCGCTCCGCCTCGCGCTCCTCCGCCGCCCTCTGCTCGGCGGCGCGCTGCTCGGCGGCCCGCTGCTCCGCCGCCCGTTGCTCGGCGGCGAGGAGCTCGGCCGCGCGCCGCTCAACCTCGCGCCGTTCGGCCTCGAGGCGCTCGGCGTCCCGCTCCGCGGCGGCCCGCTTCTCCTGCGCCTTCTGGTCGGCCGCACGCTGCTCGGCGGCGCGCTCCGCCTCGGCCGCCGCCTCCCGCTGGCGCTTCAGCTCGCTGAGCTGCAGGGCGAGCGCGGCCTCGTTGCACTGCGGCGACTGGTCGGCGAAGCGGGCGTAGGCGTCGGCGGTGTCGGCGGTCTTGGCCGCCTCGAACCCGTCCGCGCAGCGCCGCTGCGCCTCCTGACGCAGGGCGAGCTGGTCGCGGATGCTGCGCGCGGTCGCGACCAGCCGGCACTCCGGGTTGCTGGCGATGAAGGTGTCGAAGGCGCCGACGGTGTTCTCGCGCGCCGCCGCATCGAAGGCGCGCTCGCAGGTGGCCTGGGCCTCCTGCGCCCGGGTTGCGGCGATGAGGCGCTGCACCTCCGCGACCTGCGGGCAGTGGCTGAAGAACAGCGTGTAGGCCTCCAGCTTGGGGATGCTGCCGTCGAGCCGCACCGTCTCGAACGCGCTCTTGCACTGCGGATCGCCCACCGGGATCTGCACGATGAACGACGGCGTGCAGGTGATCCCCTTCCCCTCGGCCGAGTTGCGCGCCCACAGGATCACCTCGGCGGACAGCTTGTCGGCGTTGCGGCGGAAGGGGCGGAGCGTGACGGTGATGTCGGCGCGGTCGGCGCGGCTGATCAGGTCGCGGATCTCCTGGGCCTGCGGCTCGCCCGTGCCCGACGCGGCGCCGGCGATGATCTGGAACGTGTCCGCCTTCGTAATGCGCATGCGCGTACGGTCGCCGAGCTCGGCGGTGATCGAGCCGAGGATGTCGGTCTGGTCCGCCTCGTCGACGAGATCGCGCGAGCCGCTGACGCCGAGAACGTAGAGCGTCTGCGGCGGACGGCCGCCGAAGCAGGAGGTCTGCAGCGCCAGGTCGCGCACCTCGTCGGCGACGTCGGTGAGCCAGGGCCGATCCTGCGCCCGCGCCGATCCGCTGGCCGAAACGAAGGCCAGAAGGGTCAAAAGGATGGCCAGGGGCCGGACCACGGGCGCCATGCTGAAACCTCCGAACTGAAATCGCAGGCAGCAAACCGCAGGAAACGCCCGATGTCACCCGTGCGGGGGCGCCGGGTGATCACCAATTCGTGGGAATAGGGCCGAAATGTGCCGCCCCTCCCGGGGAGGTTGCGGCCACCGGCGCACGCACCCGGAACCACCCGTCCGGCGGCACGCGAAGGGACCGGCGCGCGGGGCGCCGGTCCTTCCGCGGGTGCGATGCGGCGGCGGCTTACTCGGCGGCGTCGGCCCCCTCGACGCTGTGGCGGTCAGTCTCCCCGGCGAGCGTGGAGATCGAGACGGTGCCGCCGCCGCGCTCGGCGAGGATGCGGCGGGCGGTCTCGACCGCCTCCTCGCGGGTGGCGAAGACGTCGGACGAGCGGCCCAGGACCGCGTCGTTGACGACGAAGCCCTCGAACACCTCGACCACGTCGATGCGCTGGTCCCTGGCGCCCGCCGCGCGGCTGCGGGCGGCCGCGACGCGGCGCACGTCCGGAGGCGTGACCTCATCGGCGATCATCGCGACGAAGGCGTCGAGGGACATCGTCGTCGATTCCCGCGAGCCGAGGCGGCGCACGTTGACGGTCTTCTCCTCCGCCTCGCGGGCGCCGACGACGGCGATCACCGGCACCTTGGCGGCGGAGTGCTCGCGGACCTTGTAGTTGATCTTCTCGTTGCGAAGATCGGTCTCGGCGTGGATCCCGGCGGCTTCCAGGGCCTTGCGGACCTCGACGGCATAGACGTCGACGTCCGACACGATGGTTGCCACCATGACCGGCATCGGTGACAGCCACATCGGCATGTGGCCGGCGAAATGCTCGATCAGGATGCCGAAGAAGCGCTCCAGCGAGCCGACCATCGCCCGGTGCAGCATGACAGGCGTGTGCTTCTCGCCGTCGGCGCCGATGTAGAAGGCGCCGAGGCGACCCGGCATGTTGAGGTCCACCTGCACGGTACCGCACTGCCACTCGCGGCCGATGGCGTCACGCAGCGTGTACTCGAGCTTCGGGCCGTAGAACGCGCCCTCGCCGACGTTGGTCGACCACGGCCGGCCGGTCGAGTTCAGCACGTCGATGAGCGCCTTCTCGGCCTTGTCCCAGACCGCGTCCTCGCCCACGCGGACCTCGGGCCGGTCGGAGAACTTGATGATGACGTCCTCGAAGCCGAAGTCCTCGTAGATCGAGAGGATGAGGTCGTTCATCTTCAGGCACTCGGCCGCGATCTGCTCCTCGGTGCAGAAGACGTGGGCGTCGTCCTGGGTGAAGGCACGCACGCGCATCAGGCCGTGGAGCGCGCCCGAGGCCTCGTAGCGGTGGACCTTGCCGAACTCGGCGACCTTGTGCGGCAGCTCGCGGTAGGAGCGCAGCCCGTTCTTGAACACCTGGACGTGGCCCGGACAGTTCATCGGCTTGATCGCGTAGGTGCGCTCGTCCGGCGTCTGGGTCATGTACATGTTGTCGGCAAACTTCTCGGCGTGACCGGAGGCCTGCCACAGCGAGATGTCCATCAGCTCGGGCGTGTTCACCTCGTGGTACCCGGCGGCGTCGTTGCGCCGGCGGATATACGAGATGAGCGACTGGAAGACGCGCCAGCCCTTCTCGTGCCAGAACACGGCGCCGGGCGCCTCCTCCTGGAAGTGGAAGAGGTTCATCTCCCGGCCGAGGCGGCGGTGGTCGCGCTTCTCGGCCTCTTCCAGCATGTGGAGATAGGCGTCGAGGCCCTTCTTGTCGGCCCAGGCGGTGCCGTAGATGCGCGTCAGCTGCTCGCGGTTCGAATCGCCGCGCCAGTAGGCACCGGCGACGCGCATCAGCTTGAAGGCGTCGCCGATGTGGCCCGTCGAGGTCATGTGCGGGCCGCGGCAGAGGTCGAACCATTCGCCCTGGCGGTAGAGCTTGACGTCCTGGTCCTCGGGGATGGCGTCGACCAGCTCGACCTTGAAGCCCTCGCCCATCTCCCGGAAGATCTCGCGGACCTCGTCGCGCGAGCGGACCTCCTTGGTGAAGGGGGCGTTGCGCTGGATGATCTCGCGCATCTTCGCCTCGATCTTCGCCAGATCGTCGGTGGAGAAGGGCGTGTCGCGATAGAAGTCGTAGTAGAAGCCGTCCTTGATGACGGGGCCGATGGTCACCTGCGTGCCCGGCCACAGCGCCTGGACGGCCTCGGCCATCACGTGCGCGGCGTCGTGACGGATGAGCTCCAGCGCTTCGTCGTCCGTCCGGGTGACGATCTTGAGGCGCGCGTCGTGGTCGATGGGGTCGGCAAGGTCCGAGAGGGACCCGTCGACGACCATCGCGACGGCCTTCTTGGCCAGCGACTTGGAGATGGACGCGGCGATGTCGGCGCCGGTCACGCCGGCCTCGAACTCACGCGTGGCGCCATCGGGGAAGGTGATTGTAATCATTGCACTCGCTCAATCTCTGCCCACGGATGCAGGTAAGCAGGACCCCGTATCTATCGGCTCGGCCCTGAAATGCAACGACGGATCCGCGCCGGCTGCCCTGTCGATAGGCAACGCTCCCCGGGCGCATGTCCCGGCCGGGCCATATCGGTCACAGCCCGCCCGGCGGCGCCCCTTCCGGGGACGGAAATCCCGGTTCGGCCCCCTGCGAACACCGTGTGATCGGTTACACTCCCGGCTCCGGTCAGCGAAGGACGGATCGACCAACCAGGCAGGACGATGGACGAGGCGGACAACAAGAGCGCGGTGCTGCGACGCCTGGCGCGCCTCGAGGGCCAGGTGCGGGGCGTGACGCGCATGGTCGAGGAGGAACGCACGTGCGCCGACGTGCTGGCGCAGACGGCCGCGATCCGCTCGGCCCTCAAGGGTGTCGACAAGCTGCTGCTCGAGGACCATGCGCGCCACTGTGTCGACGACGCGATGGCGGCGGACGACTCCGACGCCCGGCGCGTCAAACTGATGGAGCTGATCGCCCTGATGGACAAGGCCCGCAACGTCTGAGCCCCGGGATCACCTCCACCGGCCTTGCCCTCCCTGCGGCGCCGCCGCCCCGCGCCGCCGCGGGCACGGCGGATCCCGAGCCTGTTCCTTGGAGCCAGCCGTCGCTGAAGCCCGTCAGGAGGCGGGAGGAGGCGCCGTGCAAGGCCGAAGAACGCAGTGTGCCTTGCGCGGCGCCTCCTCCCGCCTCAGGGCTTCAATCAGCGACGGCTGGGTCCGAGGAACAGGCGACGCCCCTGTTCCTTGGTGAAGCCCGAGCCCCCGCGGCGCCCGATGGCTGTGGACGTCGGGAAGCGCGGGGAGCAGGATGTCGGCGTTCACCGGCTCCGCGGCCGGCCGGAGGGCGGCGGCGCGGTCATAGCCGCGGATCGTCCTGCCGACAGCCGTACGCCGCCCGCCGTCTGTGGGTGCCGCGGTCGCGGACTGCGTCGGCGTCCCCTTGACGGACCATGCGGCGCCGGAGTGAGTTCGCCGCGGGGATGGCCCCGAGGCCCGGCGCGTACGTCGCCGTGCCGGTCGCCAGCAGGGCGCAGGGCTCGGCCCGGCCGGCGGGCTTCGTCGGCCGGATCGGCCGGCGCCCTCGCCACCAGAGTCCGGTCTGCGGTGCTCCGGTCCGACGGGGAACGTCCCATGGCTCGAAAGCGAGTTCGAAACCGACCGGTCCGCCGCATCCGGCCTCGCCGCCGCCAAACCAATCATCGCGTGACCGCCGGCGAAGGCGGCCGGTCTCGCGCCGCTGGAGTTCCATCAATGTCCCGTGCCACCACCATGCCCGCCCGATGACGACGCCGTTCCGATTGACCGAGGGCGAGGGCCCCGTCCTCGTGTCGGTCCCGCACGCCTCCCTCAACGTGCCTGACGCCATCGCCGAACGCCTCGACGAGAACGGCGCCCTGCTCGCCGACGCCGACTGGCACCTCGACACGATCGTCGACGGGATCGGGGGGCCGGCGAGCGTCATCAAGGCCGGTTTCCACCGCTACGTGATCGACGCCAACCGCGACCCGGGCGGGACGTCCCTCTACCCGGGCCAGGCGACGACCGCCCTCGTCCCCCTCACCGACTTCGACGGCCGCGCGATCTGGAAGGAGGGGCGCGAGCCGACGGTGGCGGACGTCGACGAGCGGCGCTTCTCGTACCATGCGCCCTACCACGACGCGCTCGCGGGCGAGCTTGCGCGGCTGAGGGACAGGCACGGCATCGCGGTGCTCCTCGACGTCCACTCGATCCGCTCGGTGATCCCGCACCTCTTCGAGGGCACGCTGACGCCGTTCAACGTCGGCACCGACTACACCAGGACCTGCGGCGGCCGCTTCGAGGAGGTCGCGACGCGGCTCTTCCGGGAGAACGGGGAGACCGTGCTGAACGGGCGCTTCCGCGGCGGCTGGACGGTCCGCCGACACGGGCGCCCGACGAACAACATCCACGCGGTGCAGATCGAGATGGCCCAGTCCCTCTACATGGAGGAGGCGCCGCCCTTCGCGCTCGACCCGGACGGGGGCGCGCGCATCGGCGCGATCCTGGCGCGGGTCGTCGACGCGCTCGCCCGGACCGCGCTGGATCACCGGGGCTGAGCGGCCGCGCCTGCCCGCGGCCCTGCGCCCGCCCGGCGCCCGCTCAGGTCCCTTCCTCCGGGAATCACCTCAAATGTACCAGCGCAGGCGACGGACGAGCTGCTCGGGCGTGCGGCAGTTGACCCACGGCTGGCCGCGCGGGCGCTGCACCATGTAGACGAGCATCCGCCGCTCGCGCGCGGCGACGAGCTTCGCCGCGGTCGCGTCGCCGCCGGAGTTCTTCGTCACCATCGCGTCGAACTGGTACCTGGCGAAGAGCGCCCGCTCGTCCTCGATGCTGAACGGACCGCGGTCGCGGATGACGGTCACGTCGCGCCGCGTGCCGAGGTCGGGCTTCTCGATCGTGCGCACGACGAGCCGCAGGTCGCGCCGCATCAGGAACGGCTGGAGGCTGTGCGCCCCCACCGTCAGGAAGACGTCCGAGCCGTTGTCGAGCGCGGCGGCCGCCTCCTCCAGCGAGCGGACGTCGATCCACCGGTCGGCCGCCGAGCGGCGCCAGGGCCGGCGTTCCAGGCGGAGATAGCGCACCTTGGCGCGTTTGGCGGCGCGCTTGGCCATCGGGCTGATCTCGGCCGCGAAGGGGTGCGTCGCGTCCGCCACCACCTCGACGCCCTCGTTCTCGAGGTAGCGCACCATGGCGTCCTCGCCGCCGAAGCCGCCGCGCCGCTCCGGCCCCGGGTAGGGCGAGGCCGACGCGCTCGCCAGCGAGACGATGAAGCTCGCCCCCTTCTCGTCCAGCATTTCGGCGACCCGACGGGCCTCCTCGGTCCCGCCGAGGAGCAGAATTCTAGCCATGCGCCACGATATGCCCCGAGCGATCCACCACCATTACGTCAACGCCAACGGATGCCCCGTCGAGACGTTCCCTCGCCGCCTCCCCCGCGTGCCGGGCGACGGTCGCGGCGAGGTCGATGCCGTGCTGCCGGGCGATCTCGAGCGCGGCCATCGCCGTCGGCGCCGCGGCGACGGCCGCGGCTGTCGCCTCGCCGCCGCCCGCCTCCAGCGCCCAGGCGGCGAGCCGCGCGTGGTCCACCTGGCTCCGCGAGGAATGCAGATCCATGGCCCCCGCCGCAAGCTTGGCGAGCTTGGCGAAGCCGCCGGCGATGGTGAGGCGCGGCACCGGGTGGTGACGCAGGTACTTGAGGACGCCGCCGGCGAAGTCCCCCATGTCGATCATCGCCATGTCCGGCAGGCCGAGCGCGGCCTGCGCCGCCTTCTCCGACGTCGAGCCGGTCGCGGCGGCGATATGGCCGAGCCCGGCCGCGCGGGCGACGTCGATGCCGCGGTGGATCGAATGGATCCAGGCCGAGCAGGAGTAGGGCGTGACGATCCCGGTGGTGCCGAGCACGGAGAGGCCGCCGACGATCCCGAGACGCGGGTTCCACGTCTTCTGCGCCAGCGCCTCGCCGCCCGGGATCGAGATCGTGACCTCGGCGCCGACGGGGATGCCGCGCCGGTCCGCCACCTCGGTGAGGGCGGTCGTGATCATCGCCCGCGGGACCGGATTGATCGCCGGTTCGCCGACCGGCACCGGCAGTCCGGCGCGCGTCACCGTGCCGACGCCTTTCCCCGCGCGAAATGTCACACCCGTGTCGCACGGGCGGACGGTGGCGAGGATGAGCGCGCCGTGGGTGACGTCCGGATCGTCGCCGGCGTCCTTGATGACACCCGCTGTGGCTGTATCCCCCTCGCGCAACTCATACGCGAGGGCAAACGCTGCTGATCCACCGCGTGGTAAAGCGATTGTGACAGGATCCTCGAAGGAACCCAGCAGCAGCGCGGCGTACGCGGACTTGGCGGCGGCGGTGGCGCACGCACCCGTCGTCCACCCCGACCGCAGGGGTCTGTTCGGCTCGGAAGTGGCCTCCGGTCGTGTCATGTAACCCTTTGGTTGCGTTGACCACCACCAACGGTCAGGTCACCTTGGTATGAAGGTCGCATAGACGGCTAAGGCACGCCCCAAGGGTGATCCATTCTGTCCATTGCATGTGGAGTCTGGGATGCTGCGCGCGATCGTATCTGCCTTCTTCCTCAGTCTGACTTCAATACCGGCCGCTTGGCCTCAGGACATCCCTCCCGTGGTCGACGTGGAGCTCGTTCTCGCCGTCGACGTGTCGTGGTCGATGGACCTCGACGAGCAACGCCTCCAGCGGGAGGGTTACGTCAACGCCATCCGCGATCCGCAGGTCGTCACCGAAATCCGTCGGGGCGACTGGGGACGGATCGCCGTCACCTATGTGGAGTGGGCCGGGGTCGGCCTGCAACGCACCGTCGTCCCGTGGACGATCATCAGCAGCCAGGCGGAGGCCGAGGCCTTCGCCACGGCCCTCTCCGAGGCCTCGATCGGGCGTATGCGCCGCACCTCGATCTCGAGCGCCCTCCTCCTCAGCGCCGCCCTCTTCGACAACGGCATCGACGGTTTCCGCCGCGTGATCGACATCTCCGGCGACGGCCCCAACAACATGGGTCCGATGGTGACCGACGCGCGGGACAAGGTGATCCGCCAGGGCATCACCATCAACGGGCTGCCGATCATGATCAAGCAGCGCATCCGCGGCGACTTCTTCCAGATCGAGAACCTGGACGAGTACTACAACAACTGCGTGATCGGCGGCATGGGCTCGTTCATGATCACCGTCGAGAGCAAGGAGCAGTTCGGTCAGGCGATCCGCCGAAAGCTGATCCTGGAGATTGCAGGGGCCGAGCCGAGGGTGCAGAAAGCCCAGCACAGCGCCCCGCAGATGAGCGTGGGCGCCGACTGCATGGTGGGCGAGAAGCAATGGAGACGATGGCGCCGTTTCGATCAGTGGTAGGCTCGTGAAGTTCATCGTCGCCGCTCCGCAGTCGGGGTCCGGAAAGACGGTGGTCACCACGGGTCTCATCGCAGCCCTCGTGGCGCGCGGGCACAGTGTCCACCCGGCCAAGGTCGGGCCGGACTATATCGACACCGCGTTCCTCGCCGCCGCCGCCGGGCGGCCGGCGCTCAACCTCGACCTCTGGGCCATGCGGCCCACCCTGGTCGCCGCGCTCGCCAACCACGACAGCCTCGTGGTGGAAGGCGTGATGGGGCTGTTCGACGGCCCCTCCGGCGGCGTGGGCTCCACCGCGGACGTCGCCCGCCTCCTGGCCTTGCCGATCATCCTGGTGGTCGACGCCTCGCGGCAGAGCCAGTCCATCGCCGCCCTCGTCCACGGCTTCGCCACCTTCGACAAGACGGTGAAGATCGCCGGCGTGATCCTGACGCGCGTCGGCAGCGTCAAGCACGCCCGCATGCTGCGCGAGGCCCTCAGCGCGACCGAGATCCCCTGCCTCGGCACGATCCCGCGGGACGAGCGGCTGTCGTTTCCCTCGCGCCACCTCGGCCTCTACCAGGCCGGCGAGTACGCCGACATCACCTCCCGCATCGACACCATCGGCCGCATCATCGCCGGCACGGTGGACATCGCCGCGATCGAGGCGCTCGACGGTCCGCCCCGCGCCGCACCGGCGCTGCCCGAGCCGCTGCCGCCACCCGGCCAGCGCATCGCCATAGCGTCGGACCAGGCCTTCTCCTTCACCTACACCCACATCCTCGACGGCTGGCGCAGCAAGGGGGCGACGCTGCACCCCTTCTCGCCGCTGGGCGACGAGGCGCCGGACGACAGCGCCGACGCCATCGTGCTCCCCGGCGGGTATCCCGAGTTGCACGCCGGGCGGCTCGCCGCCGGCACGCGCTGGAAGGCGGGCGTCGCCGGCGCCGCCGCGCGCGGCGCGCTCGTGATCGGCGAGTGCGGCGGCTACATGGCGCTCGGCGAGACCCTCGTCGACGCCGAGGGGACGCCGCATGCCATGGCCGGCCTCCTCCCGATCACGACGAGCTTCGCCGATCCGCACCGCACCCTCGGCTACCGCGAGCTGAAGCACGACAGCGGCCTCCTCCCCGCCCGGACCCTGCGCGGGCACGAGTTCCACTACGCCACGGTCGAAAAGGAGGGCCCGCCCCTCTTCGAGGCGAGCGACGCGGACGGCAAGAGCCTCGGCGCCATCGGCACCCGCCTCGGCACCGTCTGCGGCTCCTTCGCCCACGTCATCGACCAGGTCTGACCGCGGCCCGCCGGGGTCGGCACCCCGGCGCACGCGGCTTCACCTCCGGATGTCCGGCGCGGCGCGTGACCACCGGGCGCCGTCGTCCCGCCTTGACGGGAGCGGTCCCGACGAGAAGAAGGTGCGGGCGTCAGGAGCCTGCGCGAGGACGCGGCCCTCGGGACACATGACGCGGGAGAGGCTCATGGCGACGATGTCCGTGCTCGGCGCACCGACGGAGACGGGAACCTATCGGCGCGGCTGCATCATGGGCCCCGCCGCCTACCGCACCGCGGGGCTCATCGAATCGCTCAGGGACCTCGGCCACGTCATCGCCGAGGACCGGGATCTCGTCCCGGACACCGTCGAGATCGACGACGCCGCCCACGCCCCGGCCCACGGCGTCGGCGCGACGGCCGGCTGGGTGCGCGCGGTGCGCCGCGCCTTCGCCCAGGCGCTCGCCCGGGGGAACGTGCCCGTGCTCCTCGGCGGCGACCACTCCATCGCCGCCGGCTCCCTCGCCGCGCTGATGGACGTCGCCCCCGGGACCCACATCGTCTGGCTCGACGCCCACCCGGACTTCAACACCATCGAGACCACGATGAGCGGCAACCTGCACGGCATTCCGGTCGCCATCGCGTCCGGCCTGCCGGGCGCGGACCTCATCTACGGCGGGCCGATCACCCCCCTCGACCCGCGCCAGATCACGATGATCGGCATCCGCTCCGTCGACCCGGACGAGCGCAAGCTGCTGAAGTCGCACGGCGTCACGGTGCACGACATGCGCGACGTCGACGAGTTCGGCATGGGCGAGCTCATCCGTCGGGCGATCCGCCGCGCGGTGGAGGCCGGGGCGCGCCTCCACGTCTCGCTGGATGTCGACTTCCTCGACCCGGACGTCGCCCCGGCGGTCGGCACGACGGTGCCGGGCGGGGCGACCGTGCGCGAGGCGCACCTAGCGATGGAGCTGCTGCACGAATCCGGCCTCGTCGCCTCGCTGGACCTCGTCGAGCTGAACCCCTTCCTCGACGAGCGCGGGCGCACCGCGACGCTGATGGTGGACCTCGCCGCGAGCCTCTTCGGCCGCACGGTCATGGACCGCCCGACCACCACCTGGTAGCGCACCCTCCTCCTCACCATTTGAACGCCCGAACGCCCGGAATTGCCGTATAGGACGGACCGCCCGGGCGGGGCCGCGCGCCCCGGCGGGCGCCAGTTTTCATGAGGCCGACCATGTACCAGCCCCCTCAATTTCGCGAAGAGCGGCGGGACGTCCTCTTCACGCTGATCCGTGCGCACCCGCTCGGCCTGCTCGTCTCCAACGGCGAGGACGGCCCGGTCGCCAATCCGATCCCCTTCCTGCTCGACGATCAGGCGTCCGAGAACGGCACGCTCCTCGCGCACATGTCGCGCGCCAACGACCAGTGGCGCGGGCTCGACGGCATGCCCGTGCTCGTCGTCTTCCAGGGCGCCAACGCCTACGTCACCCCGACCTGGTACGAGACCAAGCGCGAGACCGGGAAGGTCGTGCCGACATGGAACTACGCCATCGTCCAGGCGCGCGGGCGGGCCAGGGTGATCGAGGACACCGAGTGGCTGCGCGCGCAGGTGAACGCGCTCACGACGCGCCACGAGGCGGCCGAGGCGGCGCCGTGGCAGGTGAACGACGCACCCGCGCCGTTCGTCGCTGCCCAGCTTCGGGGCATCGTCGGCGTGACGGTCGAGATCACCAGCCTCGAGGGCAAATGGAAGGTCAGCCAGAACCGTCCGGTGGCGGACCGGGAGGGGGTGGCCTCCGGCCTCGACGGGCGCGCCGACGGTGGGGCGATGGCCGGGCTGGTGCGCGAGCATCTCTGAGCCGGCCGGCTCGTCTCGGACCCGATGCGCGAGAGCGACAATCGCTCAGCCGCTCCACGCGCATCGGTCGGGAGATCGAGGATCGACGTTGAATTCGGACGACGCGTCGCCGTATCCGCGGGGCGCGGCGGCGGAAGGGAAGCGCCGACAAACGGGGCGTTCGTCGGCGCTCGTCGCGTTGGTGTGGGGGGCGGCGCTACATCGCCTTCAGCTGTTCGGCCGAGGTGCGACCGCGCTTGGGATCCTTGTACAGCTCGTACGAGACTCGCTGCCCCTCGCTCAGAGAGTTCATTCCGGCGCGTTCAACTGCCGAGATGTGAACGAATACGTCCGCCCCGCCCTCGTCCGGCTGAATAAACCCATACCCCTTGGTTCCGTTGAACCACTTGACCGTGCCTGTCGCCATTCAAAGGCCTCCTATCTCCCGGTCCCCTTCGCGTCCGGCCCGCACCAGACCGCGAACTATTGCAGACGCGACCGCTCCGCCTGAACGGAGGCGACCAGCGCACCGTTCCGCTCACCCAAGCCATCAGTGGTTGAGGTTGCGTCTGCTGTCTCTGCCGCAGCAATCGGCGTGCCACGGCGTATCGCCCGAGCCGCAAAGATTGCGGCAAAATGTTCGGGCTTCGCCCCGCCGGCTATCGCCCAGGTACGGTCAGCCCCAAGAATTCCTTGACGCGCAGCGTGTGTCGAACGGCCCCGCATAGACCTTAACGAATGCACATCAGTGCTCTGTTGCCAAGCAATTTCATCAGAAAACCCTGCGATTGCTTCCATTTCGTATGATCTCAGGTAACCCCTTCCCCCGATGCCCTTCAAACGTGCGCGATGAGCCCGCTTGCCAGTCATAGACGTGGCATGGCACGCATATTCAAAACATCGACCGAGGAAATATTATGGATTTGGGCATCAAGGGCCGCCGGGCCATCGTCTGCGCGTCGTCCAAGGGTCTGGGACGGGGGTCCGCCGAAGCGCTCGCCGCCGCCGGCGTTCACCTGACGCTGAACGCGCGCACGAAGGACACCCTGGAGGCCACCGCCGCCGAGATCGCCAAGACCTACGGCGTCGAGGTGAAGGCCGTCGCGTGCGACATCACCACGGACGAGGGCCGCGCCCAGGTGCTCGAGGCCGAGCCCGCGCCCGACATCCTGATCAACAACGCCGGCGGCCCGCCCCCCGGCGTCTGGTCGGACTGGGGCCGTGCCCAGTGGCAGGCCGCGTTCGAGGCCAACATGCTGACCCCGATCCTGCTCACCACGCTGGTGCTGCCGGGGATGATCGAGCGCGGCTGGGGCCGCGTGGTGTCGATCACGTCGGGCTCGGTGAAGTCGCCGATCCCGCAGCTCGGCCTCTCCAACGGCGCGCGCGCCGGCCTCACGGGCTTCGTCGCGGGCACCGCGCGGCAGGTCGCCAAGCACGGCGTCATCATGAACAACATCCTGCCCGGCCAGCATGACACGGACCGGATCGGCGCGCTGATGAACGCCCGCTCGAAGAACGAGGGGATCACCGTCGAGGAGGCACGCGCCGGCGCGCAGGCGGCGATCCCGCGCGGGCGCTTCGGCACCCCGGCGGAGTTCGGCAGCGTCGCCGCGTTCCTGTGCTCCGAGCACGTCGGCTTCATGGTCGGCCAGAACGTCCTGCTGGACGGCGGCGCGTTCAACTCGACGATGGGCTGATGCCTGCGCCGGCGATCGGCCCCGCGCGCGCCCCTCGGGGAACGTGCGCGGCGCATGGCGCCGGCCACCTTGTCCCGGCGCCGCCGTGCCGGGACGAGGCGACGCAGGTGCCGCTTATCCGGCCGGCTCCTGCCTTGCCGCTCATCATCGCCCGGCCCCGGCCGGACGACCCGCCGCGCCCCGCCGGGCCGAGGGCGCCCCGCCGGGCGATGCCGAGCGCGGCGTCAGGCGCCCGCCGGGCCCTCGCCGACCCGGACGGCGGCGCGCACCAGCCGGTCCAGCGTCTGCAGGAAGCGGGAACGGTCGCGCGGCGTGAACGTCTTGCCACCACCGCCGGCGGAGAGCGGATTGGCCGCACGCCAGTCCGCCATCAGGTCGCGCGTCGCGAGCTCGTTGCCGATGGAGGCGCTGGTGAACGCCTCGCCGTTGGGCCGCACCGCCGTGGCGCCACCCTCCAGAACCCGCGCCGCGAGCGGGATGTCGGAGGTCACGCAGATGTCTCCCGGGCCGGCGCGGTCGGCGATCCACTTGTCCGCCTCGTCGGGCCCCGCGGGCACCACGACGGTCTCGACGAACGGCTCCCGGCGCGGCCGGATGCCGCCATTCGACACCATCACGACTTGAAACTGGTAGCGATCCGCGACACGGATCGTTTCGTCCTTGACCGGGCACGCGTCCGCATCGACGAATATAGTCTTCATACTCCGATCCCAGCCGTTAGGCGCCGATTGCCAAGGCGACAAGGCGACACGCCATGCAAATGACAACACCTGAAAAGACGTCCAAACCCAAATCCAAAACCCTCGGGAGGCGGATCAAGGCGGCGATCAATTGGCCGAGCAAGGCCGCGGTCCGCAAGCTGGAATCCGTCATGGGCAAAGGTTCGCTCGTCGGCGACAAGCCCGTCTTCGACAACAGGGACTTCCCGTGGGCCGGCCAGCTCGAGGCCAACGCGCACATCATCCGCGAGGAGCTCGCCAACGTCATCGAGCTGCGCGATGCGCTGCCGACGATGCAGTACATCTCCAAGACGCAGAAAAAGATCATCAAGACCGACGGGTGGAAGACCTACTTCTTCACCGCCTTCGGCGAGCGCGCCGACCGCAACTGCGAGCGGTGCCCCCAGACCGCGGCCCTGCTCGACAAGATCCCCGACCTCGAGGCCGCGTTCTTCTCGATCCTCGCCCCCGGCTCGCACATCCGCGCCCACCGCGGCGTCTACAAGGGGCTGGTGCGCGCGCACCTCGGCCTCGTCGTGCCGGAGCCGTCCAAGGACTGCCGCATGGCCGTCGGGGACGAGATGGTCTACTGGAAGGAAGGCGAGTGCGTGGTGTTCGACGACACCTACCAGCACGAGGTCTGGAACGACACCGACGGCGTGCGCGTGGTGCTCCTGATCGACGTCCATCGCCCACTGCCCCCCGCGCTCGACCGGCTCAACAAGGCGCTGCTGCGCATGGCGCGGATGATGCCGTTCGTGCGCGAGCCGGTGCGCCAGCACCGGGCGTGGGAAAAGGAATTCTACGCCAACGCGTAAGTCCTTCGATCGGCCGCGCGGGGGCTCTCGCCCGGGTGCGGCCGATCTTCCCGATCGGCCCTTGGCTCACAGCCTGCGGTTCGAATGGCCTATTCTTGCCAGATTATGGTGCGAAGGTGGCCAAAACACTGCGGCAACTCCTCTAGAGCCAAAGGTGCCCCATGCTGACCTTCCGTAAGCTTTTCGCCACCCTCGCGCTTGCGCTTGCGGGTGCGCTCGCCGCCGCCCCCGCCGCGCCGCTCCTGGCGGCCGACCTGCCCGGCGGCGCCGAGGCGACGCAGTTCCAGTTCGCCGACAAGCTGCGCCGCGGCGTGCTGGTGCGCGAGGGCATCCTGCTCGTCCGCGCCGACGGGTGCTACTTCACCAACGTCGAGGTGGTGAACGGTAATCCGCACCCCGTCACGGTGGCGATCAGCTACCGTTGGCCCGGCCGGCGCGGCCGCCCGCTCGCCACCATCACCGCGCTCGAACGCACGACCGTCGCTTCGGGCGAGTTCCTGGCGGTGGACGGCGAGGGCTGCAGCGGCACCGTCGGCTCCTACTACCCGACCCTCTCGCGCTCGACGCCGACGCGGATCATCTCGGTCCGCTGAGGGTCCGGTCGCGCGCGGCCGGGCGACCGGGCGGCCTCCCGCGCGGCCCAGTGGGAGGCGTGACCCTGAGCTGCGTCGAAGCCGCAACGATCCCCTACCCTTGGGGGCCGCCATCCGCTACAGACGCGCCATGAGCCCCGCGACCGCATCCCTTTCCGAAGATTTCCTCACGCGAGCCAAGGACGCCGCCGAAGCCATTCGTCCGCTCCTTGCGCCGACCCCGATCTTGCGCAACGCGCACCTGTCCGAGCGCTACGGGGCCGACATTTACCTCAAGCGTGAGGACCTGACCCCGGTCCGCTCCTACAAGCTGCGCGGCGCGGCCAACTTCTTCCGCAAGGCGCTCGCCGCGAACCCGGACGCCCGGCAGTTCGTCTGCGCCTCCGCCGGAAACCACGCGCAGGGCTTCGCCTTCGTGTGCGCCCACCACGGCGTCACCGGCACCGTCTTCATGCCGACGACGACGCCGAAGCAGAAGATCTACAAGACGCAGACCTTCGGCGGCGACGCCATCAGCGTGCGCCTCACCGGCGACACGTTCGACCAGTCCTACAAGGCCGCCCGCCTGTTCGCGCAGGAGACCGGCGCCGTCTTCGTCCCGCCCTTCGACCATGCGGACATCATCGAGGGCCAGGCGAGCGTCGGCCTCGAGATCCTGGAGGCGCTCGACGAGGCGCCGGACATGCTGATCGTCCCGGTCGGCGGCGGCGGCCTCGCGGCCGGCGTGGTCCAGGTGTTCGAGGCGCTCTCGCCCAAGACCGAGATCGTCTTCGTCGAGCCCGCCGGCGCCCCCTCGCTGCAGCGGAGCCTCATCGCCGGACATCGCGTCACGCTCGACCACGTCAACAACTTCGTCGACGGCGCCGCCGTGGCGCAGATCGGCGAGGCGAACTTCGCGGTTCTCGGCTCCCGCCACCCGGCGCAGGTGATCCTCGTCCCGGAGGACCGCCTCTGCGAGACGATCCTCGAGATGCTCAACATAGAGGGCATCGTGCTGGAGCCCGCCGGCGCGCTGCAGATCGACGCGCTGCGCTCTTTCCCGCCGGAGCGGCTCCGGGGCCGCAAGATCGTCTGCATCACCTCCGGCGGCAACTTCGACTTCGAGCGCCTGCCCGAGGTGAAGGAGCGGGCGATGCGCGCGGCCGGCACCAAGAAGTACTTCATCCTGCGCCTGCCGCAGCGTCCCGGCGCCCTGCGCGAGTTCCTCGACCTCCTCGGGCCGGACGACGACGTGGCGCGGTTCGAGTACCTCAAGAAGTCGGCGCGCAACTTCGGCTCGATCCTCCTCGGCATCGAGACCCCCTCGCGGGAGAACTTCGACCTTCTGAAGGCGCGGCTCGACGCGGCAGGCTTCGTCTACCGCGACATCACCGACGACGAGGTCGTGGCGGGCGTCCTGATCTGATGTTGGCTTTGACGATGGGCGAGCCCGCCGGGGTCGGCGGGGAGATCACGCTGGCGGCGTGGCAGATGCTGGCTGCCAGCGGGCCGGCCTTCATGCTCATCGACGATCCGGATCGCATCCGGGCCCTCGCCGGCCGGATGGGCAGCGCGACGCCCATCGAGGTTGTCGGCTCGCCCGCCGAGGCCGAGTGCGTGTTCCGCCGCGCCCTCCCCGTCCTGCCGCTCGGCCGCTCCGTCTCCGCCGAGCCGGGCGTCGCCGATCCGGCGAACGCAGAGGCCGTGCTGGAGGCCATCCGCATGGCCGTGCGCCTGGCGGAGAGCGGCGAGGTCGGCGGCATCGTCACCAACCCGATCCACAAGGCGGTGCTGCTCCAGGCCGGCTTCAGGCACCCCGGCCATACCGAGTTCCTCGCCGAGCTCGCGAACGTCGAGCGCACCGTGATGCTGCTCGCCGGCCCCGGCATCCGCGTCGTGCCGGTGACGATCCACATCCCGCTGAAGGACGTGCCCGGCGCGCTGACGGCGGAGGCGCTGGAGGAGACCGCGCGCATCGTCGACCACGACATGCGGGCGATGTTCGGCATCGCCGAGCCGCGCATCGTCGTCGCCGGGCTCAATCCGCACGCGGGCGAGAACGGCGAGATCGGCCGCGAGGAACTGGAGGTGATCGCCCCGGCCGTCGCGCGCCTCGCGGCGGAGGGCCTCGCGATCGACGGGCCGCGCAGCGCTGACACGATGTTCCACGAGAGCGCCCGGGCACGCTACGACGTGGCGCTCTGCATGTACCACGACCAGGCGCTGATCCCGATCAAGACGCTGGCCTTCGACGACGGGGTGAACGTCACCCTCGGCCTTCCGTTCGTGCGCACGTCGCCCGACCATGGTACGGCCTTCAACATCGCTGGTCGGGGTGTCGCGCGTCCCAACAGTCTGGTGGCGGCGATCCGGTTGGCGGAGGAACTTGCCTCAAATCGGAGAGCGACGTGACCGTTCCGTCCCTGCCACGCCTCGGCGTCAACATCGACCACATCGCCACGGTGCGCAACGCACGCGGCGGCAGGCACCCCGACCCGGTCCGGGGCGCGCTGCTGGCGGCGGAGGCGGGGGCCGACGGCATCACCGCGCACCTGCGCGAGGACCGCCGCCACATCCGCGACGAGGACGTGCGCCGCCTGATGGCCGAGAGCGCGCTGCCGCTCAACCTCGAGATGGCCACCACCGACGAGATGCTGGCGATCGCGACCGGGCTGCGGCCGCACGCCTGCTGCCTCGTGCCTGAGAAGCGCGAGGAGGTGACGACCGAGGGCGGGCTCGACGTCATCGGCGCGCAGGACCGCCTACCCGCCTACGTCGGCGCCCTCGCCGACAAGGGGATCCGGGTCTCGCTGTTCATCGATCCGGACCCGGCGCAGGTCGAGGCCGCGCAGCGCGTCGGCGCCCCGGTCATCGAGCTGCACACCGGCGCCTACTGCGACGCCGCGCCGGAGCGGCGCGAGGCCGAGTTCGCCCGCATCGCCGAGGCCGCCCGGATCGCCGACCAGCTCGGCCTCGAGTGCCACGCCGGCCACGGGCTCGACTACGAGACCACCGGCCCGGTCGCCGCGATTGCCAACATCGTCGAGCTGAACATCGGCCATTTCCTGATCGGCGCGGCGGTGTTCGTCGGCCTCGGCCCGGCGATCGTCGAGATGAAGCGCGTCATCGCCGCCGCCCGCACGAGCGCCTGACCCGGCGCGGGCGGGGCCGCGATCCGGCGGCCTTCGCTGCCATTGCCGGCTGTCACACAAGGTTCGCAGGACTGTCGGCGGAGCGACACGAAGGGGACGCTATGCGTGGTCTCCATTTCGGAGACCCTTGATGAAACGTCTCGCTCTCGGCGCCGCTCTCGCGCTCCTTCCGCTCGTCGCTCCGGCGCAGGCCGACGAGCCGCTCACCTACGGTGTGCGTCCCTTCTTCCTCATCGACAAGCTGCCCGACGGCGCGCTGAAGGAGAAGCTCCTCTCCTGCACGGGCCAGACGCCGAGCCGGACGACCTTCTCCATCGGCCACCGCGGCGCCCCGCTGCAGTTCCCCGAGCACACGGTTCAGTCGAACCTCGCCGCGGCCCGACAGGGTGCCGGCATCCTCGAGTGCGACGTCGCCTTCACGGCCGACAAGGAGCTCGTCTGCCGCCACGCGCAGAACGACCTGCACACCACGACGAACATCGTCGTGACGGACCTCGCCGACAAGTGCACCAAGCCCTTCACGCCGGCGTCGGGCGACACGCCGGCCGCCGCCGAGTGCCGCACCTCCGACCTCACCCTCGCCGAGTTCGAGACGCTGGCGCCGAAGATGGACGCCGCCGACAAGACGGCCACCACCGCGGAGGCCTACCTCGGCGGCGTGCCGACCTGGCGCACCACCCTCTTCGCCGACGGGGCCGAGCTCCTGACGCACAAGCAGTCGATCGCCCTCTTCAAGTCGCTCGGCGCGAAGTTCACGCCCGAGCTGAAGGACCCGGCCGAGGCGATGCCGTTCGACGGCTTCTCCATGGACGACTACGCGCAGAAGATGATCGACGAGTACAAGGAGGCCGGCATCCCGGCCGCCGACGTCTTCCCGCAGTCCTTCAACATCGACGTGGTGAAGTACTGGGTCGAGCACGAGCCGGAGTTCGGCGAGCAGGCCGTCTTCCTGGTGGAGCCGGGCGACGACTGGAAGCATGACGACCAGTCCACCTGGGTCGACACCCCGGCCGAGATCGCTTCGATGGGCATCAAATACCTCGCCCCGTCGATCAACATGCTGGTGGCGCTGGACGACGACGGCGCCATCGTCGCCTCCGACTACGCCACGGCCGCCAGGGAGGCGGGCCTGAAGCTGATCTCCTGGTCGCTGGAGCGTTCCGGCCCGCTCGCGAGCGGCGGCGGCTGGTACTACAACTCCGTGACCGACGCGATCGACACCGACTCCGACTACTACGCCGTGCTCGACGTCCTGGCGCAGGACGTCGGCGTCGTGGGCGTCTTCTCGGACTGGCCGGCGACGGTCACCTACTACGCCAACTGCTTCGGCCTCTGAGCGGGCCCCGCGAAGACGTTGCGGGAAAGGGGCGCCTCGGTGCCCCTTTTTCGTGGCGCCATTGTGCGCCACCTATGGGGTGTCGAAGAAGCGGAGCTTGCACCCATGACCGATGCCGAACGAACAGAGCTTGAGGCGGCCGCCTTCCGGCGCCTCGTCAACCATCTGCGGGCGCGCACGGACGTGCAGAACATCGACCTGATGAACCTTGCCGGCTTCTGCCGCAACTGCCTCTCGCGCTGGTACGCCGAGGAGGCGGACGCCCGCGGCCTCACCGTCGACAAGGAGGAGGCGCGCGAGATCGTCTACGGCATGCCCTACGAGGAGTGGAAGTCGAAGTACCAGACGGAGGCGAGCGACACGCAGAAGGCCTCCTTCGAGGCGACGCCCCACCACTGAGCGCCATGGGCCAGCGAGCGTGACGGGCCACTACTGGTCGTCCCGGCCGCCGGACTGACCGTCCCGGCCTTCGGACCCATGCAAACGGACGCCCCCCGTGGCGTCCGTTTTTTCGTCTGCGCGCCTCGCCTGCCTCGATGTTCGCTGCCGACGGCCCTGCCCTCAGCCATTCTGGCGGCAAAGCCGGGCCGCGGGCCGGTTCCGTGCGGCGCCGGGCCAGCACGAATGATCATTTGGACGTGACCTCGGTCACAGGACGGTCGCTTTAATGGCCTGCCGAGGGTAAGGATAGGTTGCCAGACATTTAAGATCTCTCCCCGGCACCCACATCGGGTTTGCGAATATAACGAGCCGTGGGTTCGCAAATGAAATATCGGGCAAGGGTAAATAACTTTGGATTTAGGTACGGCGTCTTCGTGCTGGCCGCATGCACTGCGCTTTGCAGCCCGGCCGTTGCGTTCGACCAAGATCGTACCATTGGGCTCTACGGCGCGAAGCCGATGTCGGCGGCGGACGTCGCCGCGTTCGGCCGCGCCTCCCTGACCCGTGCCTACATCCCCGACGCGATCGACCTTTCGCCGAAGATGCCGCCGCCGCTCGAACAGGAGGCGGGCTCGTGCGTCGCCTACGCCACGGCCTACGCCGTGCGGGGCTACTATTCCGCGCTGGAGAACCGCGTCGAGCCCGGCACCGTCGCCTACACGCCGAGCGCCGCCTACCTCCACGGCCGCATCCGCGAGACGGACGTTCCCTGCAAGGACGCCGGCGCGACGATCGCCGCCGCCTACAGCGAGATGGGCCACGGCCTCGTCAACGGCGTCGCGGTGCCCAACAACGCGATCTGCCAGCCGAGCGCGGAAACCTTCAAGGGTCCGGTCGACCCGTCGCTGGGCATCATCTCGGCCGAGATGGTGTGGCACCCGTCCGACGGCCCGGT
The DNA here is from genome assembly GCF_003258595.1 of Acuticoccus sediminis. Lineage (NCBI taxonomy): Bacteria > Pseudomonadati > Pseudomonadota > Alphaproteobacteria > Hyphomicrobiales > Amorphaceae > Acuticoccus > Acuticoccus sediminis. Next base: position 1,851,332 of record NZ_QHHQ01000001.1, on the reverse strand, counting down.
CTCCCAGCGCACCCACGACACGATCAAGCAGAAGCTGGCGCAGGGGCACCCGGTGGTCGCAACCTTCCGCCTGTTCGGCATGCTGGGGCGCACCGGCGAGCGGCCGACCACGCTGTCGGACCTGCGCGAAGGCGAGATCTATTACGGCTCGCTCGACCCCAACAGCGGCTTCATCGACAACCACACCGTGGTGATCGTCGGCTACGACGAGCACCGCAAGGCCTACCTCATCCAGAACTCCTGGGGCGAGGCCTGGGCCGGCGACGGATACGGCTGGATCGCCTACAGCGCGCTCGAGCGCGACCTCGTCGACGCCTCGGTGATGATCACGTCCTTCAAGCCGCCGCGGCCGACGCCGGGCGTCCAGATGGACCGGCGGATCACGTCCACGGTGTCGGAGATCGCCGGTGTCCGCCTCGCGCCGTGCAGCCACGTCTACACCACCGGCGAGGTCGACGGCTCGCCCCGCTACGGCGGCTTCGTCGCCAGCGCCGAGGAGATGTCGGAGATCACCGCGAATGCCGCCCGCTCCGGCATCACGACGGCTCAGATCGCCGGCATCCGCATCCGCCCCTACCCCGTCTGCGAGGCGCTGAAGACGCTGGACGCGCCGCTCCAGGCCCATTCGCGGCCGACGGTGCGGCTGCTCTCGGGACTGGAGAAGGTGGCCGTCGGCGACTCGCTCGCCTTCGAGGTCGTCTCGCCCGATTTCCCGGCCTTCCTCTACGTCGCCTACCTCGACAACCAGGGCAACGTGACGAACCTCGCCCCGCGCGGCGGGCCGCTGCGCCAGCAGGTGGCGCCGGGCACGCGCCTCCTCTACGGCGACGGCCGCGAGGGCCGGCAGAGCTACGAGGCGGCGCTGCCCACCGGCGACGAGGCGGTCATCGTGATCGCCGCAAAGAGCCCGATCTTCCAGCTCGAGGATCTTGAGAACGGCGACGGGCAGTTCGTCATGCCGGGCCTTGCCACGCGCAACGCGCCGCAGATCGCCGACGACCGGTTCTACCTGTCGCTGCTGCGCGCAGGTCTCAACGACAACCCTGATCCCGACGCGCTCGCCCGGGAGGTGAGCGCGGCCGTCCTCCATATCGCCATTACGTCAGGATCTTGAGCCATGACGCAAAGTCACCGAACCTTACACCGCCGGCTGACCCACGCGTTCGCGGTCGCGGCCATGACATCACTCCTCGCCGGACCGGCGACGGCGGGCGGGCAGGACGAGACGAGCCGCATCGTCCCGCCCGAGGAGATCATCGCGGCGCTGAGCCCGAAGCCCACCGCCTCGACGAAGACGCGCGGCATCAAGATCACCGGCGAGCTGCCCCGGACGCTGCCCGCCGACCACGGCCTGCCGTCGATCTCGCTGACGATCAGCTTCGAGTACGACTCGCACCGCCTCACCAACGACGGGATGCTGGCCCTGCGCGCGCTCGGCCAGGCGCTCGGCGACCCGCGGCTGAAGACGATGACGTTCCACATCGCCGGTCACACCGACTCCCGCGGCACCGACGAATACAACCAGGCGCTCTCCGTGCGCCGCGCCGACACGGTGGTGGAGCACCTCCACGCCTTCTACGGCATCGAGAGCGAGCGAATGATTTCCATCGGCTACGGGGCCACGCGCCTCGCCGATCCCAGCGATCCCGAGGGCGCCGCGAACCGGCGCGTCGAGATCGTGAACCTTCAGCCACTTTCTTAAAGCCGTTTCGAGGGGGAATGTGATGAGACAGCTGGTCCGATTGTTCACCGCCGTCATCGCCGCGGCGACCGTCATCGCGACGGTCCCGGCGGAGGCCTACACCGAGCGTCGCGTCGCCCTGGTGATCGGCAACGGCGCCTACCAGCACGCGCCGTCGCTGAAGAACCCGGTCGCCGACGCCAGGGCGATGGCGGACAAGCTCCGCGAGCTCGGCTTCACCGTCGTCGAGGGCTACGACGTCGATTTCGCGCAGATGAACCGGACCCTCCTCAGCTTCGCCCGCGAGGTGGGCGAGGCGGACCTCAGCGTGTTCTTCTACGCCGGCCACGGCGTCGCGCACGCGGGGAGCAACTACCTCATCCCCATCGATGCCAAGTTCCGTGACGCGAGCTACCTCGACCTCGAGGCCGTGCGCGCCGACCTCATCACCAACCAGATGCAGTATTCGGACGGCGTGAACATCGTCTTCCTCGACGCCTGCCGCGACAACCCGCTGAACGACCCGAAGGCGCTGTCGAGCACGTCGACCCGCTCGATCGCGACCGGGCGCGGCCTCGCCAACATGTCCGCCGCCACGGCGGGCAAGGGCATCGCCATCGCGTTCGCGACGAGCCCGGGCCAGGTGGCGCAGGACGGCAGCGGCGAGCACTCGCCCTTCACGACCGCGCTGCTGCGCCACATCGGCACTCCGGACCTCGACATCACCAGCGCCATGTCCCTCGTCACCGGCGACGTGCTGGAGATGACCCGCGAGCAGCAGCGCCCGTGGCTGAACACCTCGCTGACCGGCCGCGTCTTCCTGCACCCCGCCGCCGATCCCGCGCCGGCCACGCCGCCGACGTTCGAGACCGCCGCCGTCGCGCCCTCCGTCCCGCCGATCCTGACGCCGCGGCCGGCGGCGACCGAAGCCTCCCTCGAGCCGGCCCCGTCGACGACGGGCGGTGCCGACCGCTCGGTCCCGTCGGGCGTCGGCGGCGTCACCGCGCGCGCCACGTCGACGCCCCCCGCCTCGCCGCCCCCGGCCGTGCAGGACACCCGCACCGTCAGCCTCGAGGCGCAGGAGCTGCTCTGGAAGTACGCCGAGAAGAGCGGCCGCGTGGCGGACTACAACAACTACCTGATCACCTTCCCCAACGGCCTCTTCGCGCCGCTGGCGAAGAGCCGCATCGGTGAGCTGGAGCGTCAGGTCGCCGCGACGACGCCGCCATCCGTGCCGCCGGTCGGCCTCGGCCCGTCGATCGGCGCCGCGCCGAGCCTCGCGGCCCCGGCCGCTCCGCCGACGTTCGAGACCGGACCGCTGACGCTGAAGGTCACCGCCGCGGTGAAGGCCGCCCCGGCGACCGCGGAGACGGAGCAGGCCCTGCTGATGGACCGCGAGAAGGCGCGCGAGGTGCAGCATCGCCTCAACCTCGCGGGCTACGACGTCGGCTATCCCGACGGCCTCTTCGGCCCGAAGACGCGCGGCGGCATCGCCGGGTTCCAGGAGGCGAAGGCGCTCCCGGCAACGGGTTACCTCAACGCGCTCCAGCTCGAGATCCTGACGGTCGACACGGCCGACGAGCTCGAGGAGAAGCCGCTCCCTGAACTGCGGACCGTCACCCGGACACCGCCGCCGGCGGCCACGTCGAGCCGTGCCACGCAGACCCGCTCCGTCTCGCGCAGCGCCTCAACCTCGAAGCGCACCACGAGCACGAGGCGCACCGCGACCTCGCGCAGCAGCTCCAGCACCCGGCGCACGACGACCGCGAGGACGACCGAGCCGCGTCCGCCGCGCGTGGTGAGCCGCCGCCCGGTCCACCAGGAGACCATCAGTCCGGGCGCGGCCGCGTTCGCCGGTGCGGTGGTCGGCGGCGTCGTGGGCGGCCTGCTCGCCCGCTGACACGCCCGCCCCGCAGAGATCGCCGGACCGGCACTTTAGGACTGGTCCGGCCGCGCGATCGGAAAAAGGTCACCCGCTTCGGGTGGCCTTTTTCATTGGTCGCGAACAAATATCCAAAGATTGTCCGGCCGTTCCGCATATCCTTTGTGTGTCAAAACCATGGATGTGCCGGTGATGTGTCGCTGCGGCGCGCCGCATGAGCAGATAATGCAATGTTGCGAACACCCACGACAACTTCGATTTCATTTAAACAACTGCCCGGTTTATCAATCACGAACACGTGATCCCCGATGAATCTCGACAAGTTTGGAGCATTTTGCAGAATTGATACGGAACCTTATCACTTATAACACTTCTAATGTTTGGGGATTGGGGCAGAACTTATCTCCTGACCCGGGACGAAGGAGGGGAGCGATGCGGCGCGAGACGGAGCGGTTCTGGAACTCCCAGCTCGAAAATGCCGTGACAGTTCCCGATTTTGCCGCCTGGCAGGACCGGCATGAAGCGCTGTCGGCGCTGGCCGACGCCCTCGGCCGGCCGGAGCGGATTTCTACCGGCCCCGAAGATTTGCAGGCGGTTTGGCATACCAAACTTGGCCGCAATACGCATGCGCTCGTCTTTGTTCATGGCGGCTACTGGCGGCGCTTCTCGGCGGACAACTTCGTCTTCGTCGCGGAGACGGCGGCGGCGAGCAACGCGTCCTTCTTCAACGTCGACTATCGCCTGATGCCCGAGACGCGGATGGCCGACGTCATCGACGATGTCGTCCGGGGCTGCGAAGTCGCCTTGCAGCGCAGCGATACCGTGGTGGTGGTCGGCCACTCGGCCGGAGCGCATCTCGCCGTCGAGGCCGCCCTTCGCATGACCCGGCCTCCGGACGCGGTGATCGCGATCAGCGGCATCTTCGACCTCGACCCGCTCCGTTATGCCTTCATCCAGGCCGAGCTGTGCCTGACCCCGAGCGAGGTCCAGGAGTTCTCTCCGCTCCACCGCGCCGACACCCTCGACTGCCCGCTCCACCTGCGGACCGGGGCGAGCGAGACGGTGGAGTTCCGCCGGCAGTCCGCCCGCATGTACGAAGCGGTCATCGAATCCGGCGGGGAGGCGACGATCGAGTTCATGGACAACCACCACCACTCGAGCATCGTCGCCGAGCTCGCCGACCCCGGCAGCGTCCTGTCCCACCTGGTGCAGAACATCCTCGCCTGAGCCGCCCACCCGGGACCGTTCCGCCGGGCCGGAAAGGCGCCCCCGTCACACCCCGTGTCCGACACCCCTCACAGGCAGCCGGGGTGTGCCTTCCGACACACTCTCCGCCTGACCCGCCGCCCATCTCCAGTGCGTCGCCGGACCGGACCGGCCGGGGCCCACGCTGGAGAGAACCATGATCTTCAAGTCCACGATCCTCACCGCCGCGTTCGGGATCGGTCTGGTCATGGTGGCGCCCGAGGTCTGCGCCGGGCCGCGCGTCTTCGTGCCGAAGGCCGCCGACGGCACCTCCCTCGGACGGCACGGCGCGATCGTCATCCACGGCGGCCCCATGCCCCGCCCGCTGATCGTCACCAAGCAGTGCACGGAAAAGAAGATCCGGGTCTGGAGCCAACGCCTCCAGCGCTGGACCTACCAGATCACCACCGTCTGCACCCACAAGCCGGCCACGTACTGACGGCAGGCTCCGGGCGGGGACGGCGCCGTCCCCCACGAAACGACACGTTGCAACGGCGACGCCCGAGGTCCACGATCGGTGCTTCGACCCGGTCGCCGGCGACGAGGCCCCGGCGGCCGGCGAGCGACGTTGGGGTCCTATGCGAGCATCGTTCGACATCGCCGTGCTCCCCGGTGACGGCGTCGGCGCCGAGATCACGCCGCCCGCGCTCGCCATCGCCGAAGCGGCCCTCCAGGCGACCGGAGGCCCGACGCTGCGGACCCGCACCCACCCGGCCGGAGAGACGCTGCTGCACCAGACCGGGACCGCCCTCCCCGACACCACGTGGCGCGCCTGCGAGGCGGCCGATGCCATACTGCTCGGCCCCATGGGCCTGCAGGATCCGCGCTGCGGTCATTGCCGGGTGGGCGATGTGCCGGAGTTCCACGGGCCGGCGGTCGCGCCACGGCTCGACCTGTGCTCGACGCTCGATCTCTACGCCGATCTGCGGCCCGTCCGGGCCATCCCCGGCGTCCCCACACCGCTCGGCAGCGCTGACGCGGCGCGGATCGATTGCGCGATCGTCTACGCGCCTGTCGACGACCCTTCACCCAGCGACAATCCCGGCGTCGGCGGGGGTCCCGCCGGCGAGGGACGGACCCGGACCTGCGGCGAGCGCATCAGCCGTTTCGCGCTGGAGACCGCACTCCGGCGCCGCAAGGCCGGACGCAAGCCCACCGTGACCCTGATGGACGCGCCCGGTGCCGGCCCGCTTCGGGAGGCGCTCGGCGAGGTCGCCAACGCCTACCCGGCGGTCGCGGCGGTGCCGATGGACGTCGACGCCGGCATGCCCGCCTTCGTCGGCAAGCCATGGCTCCTCGATGTGGTGCTGACCGAGGCGCCCTTCGGCGGTGTTCTCGCCAACCTCGCGGCCGGGCTCGTCGGCGGCCTCTGGTTCGCGCCGACCGCCTGCGTCGGCGACGTTCACGCCGCCTTCCAGCCCGCCCACGGCGCCGCCGCAGAGATCATGGACACCGGACGCGCCAACCCGACCGCCGCAATCCTCTCCGCCGCGATGATGCTGGACTGGCTCGGCCACCGGCACGACCTGCCGGCGAGCGTCGAGGCCGCGGTGCTGATTGGCCGGGCGGTGGACAGCGCCTTCGCCGACGACGGCCTGCGCACTTGCGAGCACGGCGGGTCGGCCGGCGTCAGGGACATCACCGGGGCGGTGCTCGACCATCTGCGCCACAGCACGACGCCGACCGTCGCGACACCGACCGCTCCGCCGCTCCTCTAGCGCCTCGCCTCAGCCCGGCACCGCGGCGCGGACCATGCCGTTGGGCTCGCGCTCGGCGTGCCCGGCAAGCTCCAGCTCCACCAGAGTCGCGATCACCGTCGCGGTCGGCAGCCGCGTCAGGCGCACCAGCGTGTCGACCGAGACCGGCGTCAGCGACAGCGCGGCGTGCACCTCTCCGACGGCTCCGGCGGGGGCGTCCTCGGGGAGCGGCTCATCCTCGGAGAACCCCGGCAGCATCGGCGCATCCATGGCGCTGAGCTGGACCAGCACGTCGCGGGCCTCGGTGGCGAGCGTCGCGCCCTCCTTGAGGAGCTTCAGGCACCCGGCCGCGCGCGGATCGAGCGGCGAACCGGGCACGGCGAACACCTCGCGCCCCGCTGTGGCCGCGAAATCGGCGGTGTAGAGCGCGCCGGACCGGGCCGCCGCCTCGACCACGACGACGCCCCGCGACAGGCCGGCAATCAGGCGGTTGCGCCGGACGAAGAGCCGTGAGAACGGCTCGGTGCCGAGCGGCATCTCCGAAACGACGGCGCCCTCCTCGGCGATCCGGTCGCACAGGTCGACGTTGGCCTCGGGGCTCGGCCGGTCGACGCCGCCGGCCACCACCGCGACCGTGCCGGTGGCGAGCGCCGCGCGGTGCGCCTCGGCGTCGATCCCCAGCGCCAGGCCCGAGACGACCGCCCACCCGTCCGCCCCGAACGCCTCGGACCATGTCCGCGCGATGGTGCGCCCGGCTGCGGAGGCCTGCCGCGAGCCGACCACCGCGATCGCCGGCCGGCTCGCGATCGACGTGTCGCCGCGCACGGCGAGGACCGGCGGCGGACCGCCGATCTCGTAGAGGAGCGCCGGATAGGCAGCCGTGCCGTAGTAGACGAAGTGCGCCCCGATGCGCTCCGCCGCGGCGAGCTCGCGCTCGACACGTCCGGGCTCGGCGACCGCGATGGGGCGCCGTCCGCCGCCGGCCGCCGCGAGGTCCGGCAGCGCGTCGAGCGCGGCGCGGGCGGTGCCGAAGCGGCGGATCAGGGTGTGGAAGGTCTCGGGGCCGACGTTCTCCGAGCGGATGAGGCGCAGCCAGTCGAACCGCTCCGCCTCATTCGCGAGCCCCTTCATTTCTTGCCGATCCGGCTCTCGGTGCCCTTCAGGAGGCGGCCGATGTTGGCCGAATGCTTGAACCACAGGAACGCCGTCAGAACGCCGAAGATCTCGGCGTACTGGAACTCGCTGCGGATCGCGAGGATGATCGGCGTCGCCAGCGAGGCGAGGAGCGCGGCGAGCGAGGAGTAGCGCGTCACGATCGCCGTGGTGAGCCAGATGCCGGCGAAGGCGAGGCCCGCCGGCCAGGACGTCGCCAGAAGGACGCCGATGTAGGTCGCGACGCCCTTGCCGCCGCGGAACCCGAGCCACACCGGGAAGAGGTGCCCGAGGAAGGCGCCGAACGCCGCCGTCACGACGAAGTCCGGCCCGCCGAGGTGCCAGGCGATGAGGACGGGGACCACGCCCTTCAGCGCATCCAGCAGCAGCGTCGCCGCGGCGAGGTCCTTGCGCCCGGTGCGCAGGACGTTGGTGGCGCCGATGTTGCCGGAGCCGATGTTCCGCACGTCGCCGAGCCCGGCATACTGCGTGAGCAGGAGGCCGAAGGGGATTGAGCCGCACAGGTAGCTCGCCACGAGGACCGCGGAATAATAGGGCCACACCGCGGCCCAGCTGATCGGATCCGGCATTGTCTTTCTGAACGCCTCCCATTGCGAGCCCGTCCGGACGGGCCGGATGCGACGGTCGCGCCGTCCGCGGCCCCGCCAGTCTCGACGCTGTGGACGACTCGGGATAGCGCCGTCGTCGCACCGCGTTGAACGCCGCGATTGGTGGCCGAAAGCTGTAAGCGACGCAAGTCGGGCGTTGATGCTGGGGCGCCGTCCGGTTACATCTTACCCACGGGCAAACTTTAACGGTCCGCGGGTGGGGATGCCGGCTTGCACAAGACGATGGACGACACGCTGAACCGGCGCGTCGGCATTCGCCGCGCGACAGAGCCCGCGTCGTCCACCGTCCGTCCTCCCGAATACGCGGGCCTCAACACCTTCGGGTCCGACCCCGTCCTGACCGCGACGCTCGACTCCGCGCTCGACGAGGCGACCGAGGAGCATCTGCGGACCCTCGGCGGCTACTGGGGCTCGGCCGAGGCGCAGGAGGTCGCGCGCATCGCCGCCGCCGCGCCGCCGCAGCTCCGCCGCACCGACTTCGACGGCTACCGCGTCGACCAGGTCGAGGTTCACCCCGCCTACCACGCGATGATGAACCGGAGCATCGCGACCGGCCTCACCTCCTCCGCCTGGGAAGACGGGGACGATCGCCGCCAGCACCGACTGCGCGCCGCCGCCCTCTTCCTGACCGCCCAGTGCGACCGCGGCCACCTGACGGTGATCTCCTCCACCCACGCCTCCGTCGCCGCCCTCGCCTATGCCAGCGACCTCGAGGCGCAGCTCTTCCCGCTGATCGCGACGCGCCGCTACGACCGCAAGCCCCTCCCGCTCGGCGAGAAGGACGGTGCGACCGTGACCCTCGCGCTGACCGAGCGCGATGGCAGTGCCGACCGCAGCGCCGTGGCGATGCACGGCGAGATCGTCGCCGGCGACCGGCTCAGCGTGACGGGCGAGAAGTGGTTCGTATGTGCGCCGACGGCCGACCTCGCGCTCGTCCTGGCGCGTACCGCCGAGGGGCCGACCGCCGCGATGATCCCCCGGTACGCGGCCGAGAACGAGGACGCGATCGACATCGAGGCGCTCCGCGACGTGGGCGGGCTGGCCTCGCAGGCGGTCGCCAGCGTCTCGTTCCACGGGGCGACGGGACAGATCCTCGGCGAGCCGGGCCGCGGCCTGCACGTCCTGCGTGACGTGCGCACCCTCCTGCAGCTCGACGGGGCGATCATCGCCGCCGGGGCGATCCGCGCCGCCGTCGGGCGCGCCGTCCATCACGCGCGCTACCGGGAGACATCCGGCAAGCTTCTCGTGAGCCATCCGCTGCATGCCCGCGTCCTCGCCGACCTCGCGCTCGAGAGCGCGGCGCACACGGCCCTGTGCATGCGCGTCGCCGCCGCCTTCGACCAGGCGTTCGAGCGGGACGGCGACCATGCGCTCGCCCGTCTCGTCACCCCGGCCGCCCGGCTCTACACCGTGGGCGCCGCGCCGGCGCTGTCGCTCGCCTGCAACGAGGCGATCGGCGGGACCGCGTTCGACGCACTCCACCCCTCCGCCCGCATCCATGCGGACGTGACGGCCCTCAGCGCGTGGGACGGGACGGCGAACGAGGCGGCGCTGGACCTCGTGATGCAGGTCGAGCGCGACCGGCAGGTGCTGCGCGACGCGCTCGGCGAGCTCGGCGCCGACCTCGGCAACACCAACGCGGACATCATCGAGGACACGCTCGACCTCGGCGAGCGGGCGGTGGCGGACATCGCTCTGGCGCGCGCCTTCGCCGAGCAGCTGGCGATGGTGGCGGCCGCCTCGGCGATGCGCCGCAACCTGCCCCGCGTGATCGCCGACGCCTATATCGCGACGCGCCTGCGCGAGCGGTTCCGGGCCGGCTACGGCACGCTGGACGGCCGCTTCGACGCCGCCGCGATCCTGGACTTCGTCGCCCCGGAGGACTGAGCCCGCGCGGTCCGCCCCGTCGGCCCGACCGCTCCGAGACGCGGCGCTAGTCCTCGGACTGACCGTACTGCCTGTCGGCGGCGCGTGCCTCGGCGCTGCGGTCGGCCTTGTCGCCGTACCCGCCGCCACCCGGCGTCAGCACCTCGATCCAGTCCCCTTCCCGCAGGACGTAGCCCTCCCCCTTGGAGATGTGCTCGGGGCGCGTGACGCTGCCGCCCTGGGAAATGCGGATCTCGTTGGGAAGACCCGCCTCGCCCCCGAGGATGCCCGGCGGGCCGAAACGGCCGTGCTCCATCAGGAAGGAGGCCTTGCCCTGCCCGCGCTGGAGGCGGAAGCGGTAGTCGATCCCGAAGCCGCCGCGGTACTCGCCCCGGCCGGCCGACCCCTCGCGCAGATTGTAGCGCTCGAACAGGAGCGGGTAGCGCTGCTCGAGGATCTCCACCGGCTGGTTCTTCGAGATGCCGATGGTGGAGCAGCCGTTGGTCAGCCCGTCCCCGCCCCACCAGCCGCCGTAGCCGCCGCCGGAGAAGGTGTACATGATATAGGCCTGCCCAGTCGCCGGGTCGAAGCCGCCGAGCGAGAGGTTGCCGCTCGACCCCGCGCCCGCGGCGAAGGAGCGGTCGGGGAGCGCGTGGGCGAGCGTCAGGCAGACCGCCTCGACGATGCGCTGCGAGGTCTCCGAGGCGCAGCCGGCCACCGGGCGCGGCTCCCTCGCCTCCAGGAACGTGTCGGCGGTTCCGGTGACGCGCACCGGCTTGAAGCAGCCGGCGTTCATGGGAAGGTCGGGGAAGATGTGCTTCAGCCCGACGTAGACCGCCGACAGGGTCGAGGCCCAGACCGAGTTCATCGGCCCCGCGCAGGGCGCAGACGAGCGGGAGAAGTCGAGCGTGATGTCGGACCCGGCGACGGTCGCATCGAGGGCGATCTCCAGCGCCTCGTTGACGACGCCGTCCGAGTCCATGAAGGCGCTCGCCGAATACGTGCCGTCCGGGATCGCGGCGACGTGGGCCCGCATCAGCGCCTCGCCGCGGGCCTCGAGTTCGGCGATGGCGGCCTCGACGGTCGCCTCCCCGTAGCGGTCGAGCAGCGCGGTGAGGCGCCGCACGCCCGTCGCGAGCGCCGCGATCTGCGCCTTGATGTCGCCGATGCGCTCGGAGCTGACGCGCACGTTGGCGAGGACGATCCTGACGATGTCCTCGTCCATCACCCCCTCGCGCACGAGGCGGACGGGCGGAAGGCGAAGGCCTTCCTGGTAGATCTCCGTCGCGGTCGAGTTGAAGCCGCCGGGGACCATCCCGCCGGTGTCCGGCCAGTGCCCGGTGTTGGCGAGGTAGCACCACAGCTTGCCGCGATAGTAGAACGGCCGCACCATCTTCACGTCCATCAGGTGCGTGCCGCCGAAGTACGGGTCGTTGACGAGGACGACGTCGCCGTCCCTCAGGTCCCTGCGGTCGGCGATGACGGCGCGGGTGGTCTCCTGCATGACGCCGAGGAAGATCGGCAGGCCCAGCGCCCCTTGCGCGATCATGCGCCCGTCCTCGACGTGGTAGATGCCGTTGGAGCGGTCGAGACCCTCGGAGATTACGGGCGAAAAGGACGTCTTCTCGTGGACGAGGTCCATTTCCGAGCAGACCTGCTGGAGGCCCTTCTCGATGACGGTGAGGGTGACCGGGTCGATGGCCCCGGCCTGCGCCACGCGGTCCATCAGCGGGCCGCAGCGCGGCGGAGCGCTGGCAAGGCGCCGCCCGCCGAACGGCCGGTATCGCCCAACACGCCGAGCGTCATTTCCTGCACCTCGCCCCAACGGTCCCGCGGGAGGGACACGGCGTTCCCGCCCGGGAATTTGTGAACGCCGGGCGAGCGGGCTGTCAACGCGCCGGCCGACGCCACACGTCAACGCGCCGAACGGCGCAATCCGCCAACGCGCCGGCTGGCGCAATTCGACCACACGCCGGCTGGCGCAGTTCGCGCGAGGGCTCGCCGGCCCGTCCGGGGCCGGCTTCGGTCAGTAGCAGCCGCGAAGCTGGGAGCGGTAGTTCATGGCGAAGTTCGCGGTGCGGGTGGCGCTCTTCTTGGCGCCGTTGTCGTTCTGCCAGACGCCGCGGCCGAAGCCGGACCAGCCGGAACGGTAGCTGAGGTAGAGCGAGTAGGCGTCGTCGCGCGGCACGCCGTACTTCTCGACCGTCTTGGAATAGTACCAGCCGACGAAATCGACCGAGTCACTGAAGTTGGTCCGGCGGGCGAGGGACTTGCCGGTCTCGCGGCGGTACTGGTCCCAGGTGCCGTTGAGCGCCTGGCTGTAGCCGTAGGCGGTCGACTGGCGCTTCCACGGCACGACGCCGAGGAACTTCTTGCGGGGCGGTCTGGCGTCGCCGTCGAACCCGGATTCGACGCGCATCGTCGCCATCAGCACATGGACGGGGATCCCGTAGCGCCGTTCGGTGCGCTGGGCGTCCTTGTACCAGTCGGTGAAGAACCCGTCGCGCTGCGAGAATACCGCGCAGACGTCGTTGATGGACGACGGCGGCGCGCTGCCGCAGCCGGCAAGCGCCAACAGACCGAAGAGGATCAGCGGAAAGGTCAGGCGGTTTTGCATGGACCCGGTTTACGCCGGCATCCGTTTAGGGCGGTTTTCGGAATTTGGTTAAGGCGCGCTGCGCTGTTCGAGACAATTTTCGCGTTTCGCCCTGCCCGCACGCTGCGGCAGCCGCCGATCGGCGCGGTCGACGGCGGATGTCCGGAGGGTAAACGCGAGGGCGCCGGGCACCGAACAGGCTGCGGTGGAACGCCGCACAGGACAGCCGTGATCAGCGAGGGGAAGGCCCCTGTGCGTCTCGTCCGGCGATGTCTCTTGAAGGTCGACCTGGGGATCGGAGGTGGTGGGCGGTACTGGGATCGAACCAGTGACCCCTACGATGTCAACGTAGTGCTCTCCCGCTGAGCTAACCGCCCTGCCGTCAGCGAGAGCCCCGTATAGCGGCACTCCCGGCGGGGGGCAAGAGCGTTTTTCCCGCTTCAGGCATATTCCAGCATGCGGCCCACTTCGCGGACCAGCTCACGCAGGTGGAAGGGCTTGGAAAGCACCTTGGCGCCGCGAGGTGTGCGGTGTTCGCCGTCGAGAGCCACGGCCGCGAAGCCGGTGATGAACATCACCGCGAGGTCCGGATCGAGGCGCGTCGCGCGTCGCGCGAGCTCGACGCCGTTCATGTTGGGCATCACGATGTCGGTCAGCAGAAGAGAAAACGGCTCTTCCTGAAGTCGTTCGTAAGCGGTCTCGCCGTCATCGACGGCGACGACGTCGTAGCCCGCCCGCTCGAGTGCGCGCTCGAGGAAGCGGCGCATATCCTCATCGTCTTCGGCCAGCAGAATTCGCACGGTCTGTCGCCGCAGCCCGGATGGGCCGCGTCCCTCGTTACAATGACGCGGCGACTGTGACTCCGAGCGGTTTAAGTCGCGGTCAAACGTCTCGCTTAGGAGTTACTTACTACGCTCGAGCGAATCGATTCGATCTGACAGGGGCGCAGGTCGTGGTATGACGCTCGATCGACAGCGGGCGGAGGGGTGTGAGGATGGTGATCGTCGACGACTTTTCGGAAGGGACGACGTTCGACCTCATCGAGCCGACCGCCCCGCCGGTGCCGTTCGTGTTCAGCGCCCCGCACAGCGGCACGGTGTATCCGAAGTCGCTGCTGTCCCGCGCCCGGCTGGACCGGCTGACCCTGCGACGATCCGAGGACACGTTCGTCGACGAGCTGTTCGACGGGGTGCCGTCCCTCGGCGCACCGCTGCTGCGGGCCCGCTTCCCCCGCGTCTTCCTCGACCTAAACCGTGACGCCAGCGAAATCGACCCGTCGATGTTCGACGCGCCCCCTCCTCTGCCGACGCAGCCCGACAGCCCCCGCGTCGCCAGCGGTCTCGGCGTGATCGCCCGCATCGTCGGCGAGGGGCAGGATATCTACGCCTCGCGCCTGCCCGCCGCGGAGGCGGAAGACCGCCTGGTCCGCTTCTACCACCCCTATCATCAGGCCCTCGCCGAGCAGCTCACCGCCCGCGTCCAGATCTTCGGCGCCGCCGTCCTCGTCGACTGCCACTCGATGCCGTCCGGCGCCATCCGTCACGACATGGGCGACTCCAGCCGCGTCGACGTGGTCCTGGGCGACCGCTACGGCACAAGCTGCTCGGGAATGCTGTCGGAGGAGTTCGCACGCCTCCTGCGCGACCAGGGGCTGACCGTGGGTCGCAACCGCCCCTACGCCGGCGGCTACATCACGGAGCGCTACGGCCACCCCCCTGCGATCCACGCCATCCAGATCGAGATCAACCGCGCGCTCTATATGAACGAGTCGACGTTCGAGCGGAACGCGGGCTTCGACGGGCTGCGGCTGGCGCTGATGTCGACGGCGGGGCGGCTCATCGACTGGTTCGTCGCCCACGACGCCGGCGTCGACTGGCAGCAGGCGGCCGAGTAGGCGGCGGTCGCGACCGGCGGAGCGCCGTCATGACGTGCCCCACTGCGGGGAGCCGGATCGGCTCCCGCCTGTCCGCGCCCCGGCCTTCCGGGGCGGGCCCATCCTCCGGACAAAAAAAAAGGCCGCTCCGAGGAGCGGCCGTAAGTCTAGGGAGGAAACGCCCAAGGAGGGCAGCGAGACGACAACGTCGTCCCGCGCTGCAACAAATGCAGCCGCGGCGCACAATCGTCAAGATGCGCAAATGGTAGACACCCCAAAAAAATGCCCAGCGATTTGGCATGCGCTTTATATACGCCGCACGCGAACCAACCGATCGACAAAAAACACTCGCAAAATCAGCTAGTTAGAAGGGGTCTGGAAATTCCTGCTAAAAATGTCTCAGCACCGTTTCATTTATGCATGGCTCCCATGCGATGAATAAAAACCGCGACCTCGACCTGTTGGACCGCCTCGCCGACGCTGCCAGCGACGCGATTTTGCCTCATTTCCGGAAACTGCCCGGAGTCGTGAACAAGGCCGAGACCGGGTTCGACCCCGTCACCATCGCCGACAGGAACGCCGAGCTCGCCATGCGGGAGCTCCTCGCCGCCGAAAGGCCGGACGACGCGATCTTCGGCGAGGAGTACGACGCCGTCGCCGGCACCAGCGGCAGGACATGGATCCTCGACCCGATCGACGGCACGCGTGGCTTCATGTCGGGCCTGCCCACCTGGGGGGTCCTGATCGCGCTGGCGGACGAGAGCGGGCCGACGCTCGGCATGATGTGCCAGCCCTACGTTGGCGAGCGCTTCGTCGGCGGGGCCGAAGGCGCCACGCTCACCCACAACGGCGAGACGCAGCCGCTGCGCACGCGGCCCTGCGCCGACCTGGCGGAGGCGGTGCTGGCGAGCACCGGGCCGCAGCATTTCGAGCCGCAGGACTACGCCGCGTTCCAGCAGGTCGCCACGCGCTGCCGCCTCGTGCGCTACGGCACGGACTGCTACGCCTACGCCATGCTGGCCGCCGGGCAGATCGACGTCGTGGTGGAGGCGGGGCTGAAGCCGGTCGACATCGCCCCGTTCGTCCCGATCATCGAGGCGGCGGGCGGCGCATTGGTGGACTGGTCGGGCCAGCGCATCGGACCGACGCTGCCGCACGGCTTCGCCGGTCAGGTGGTGGCCGTCGGCGACCCGACCCTGCTCGACGCCGTACTGGCGGCTCTCAGGGCCGCATAGGCGTATTTCAGCGCCGAGATACCGGGGATGGGCCGGAGTGGGCGTAGACGCCGCTCCGGAGCGCCGCTGGAAGGACCCGGCGAGGGACCTGAAATCAGAAGCGCTTGGAGAGGACCATCACGTCCTCCTCTCCATAGCCGAGCGCGGCGTAGAATTCCTTCACGGCCACGTTCTCGCGGCGCACCATGAGGTTCAGCTTCGGCACGTTCCGCGCCTTGAGCCACTCCTCGGCCGCCGCCATCATCGCCCTGCCGGCGCCGCCACCCTGCGCGTGCGGGGCCACGGCGACGTAGTAGACCGAGCCCCGGTGGCCGTCGTGGCCTACCATCACGCTCGCCGCCAGCCGCCCGGCGATGCGCCCGAGCAGCACGGTCGAGTCCGGTCCACGCGCCGCGAGGCGCAGATCGGCGACGGGGTCGTTCCATGGGCGGGTCAGCCGGCACGCCTCCCAGAGGGCGACGATCTCGCCGACCAGTGCCGGCATCTCGCCGGCTGCGTCCGGCTCGACGTCCATCGGCGTGAGCGCCGCGATGTCGAGCGGCGCCGTGGCGGCGTCCTCTCCGCTCAAGCGACGGGCTCCGTCATCCGCCGAAGAGGCGGCTGAGGAAGCCGCCACCGCGGTTCTGCCGTCCCTGATCGGGCGGGATCCAGTCGCTCGGACCGCCACGGGCGGCGCTGTTCGGCTCGAACTGCTGCGGCGCGTTGGCGACGGGCTGGCCGTACTGCACCTCGTAGTTCTCCGGCGCGGTCTCGACGACCTGCGGCACCTGGTCCATGCCCGGCAGGTCGGCCGGCACCATGCCCTCCTGCACCTTGTTCATCAGCGTCTTCCAGAGCTCGGCCGGGAGCGAGCCGCCGGTCGCCCGCTTGGTGGGCGAGTTGTCGTCGTTGCCGAACCAGACGCCGGCGGTGAAGAATGCCGAGTAGCCGACGAACCACGCGTCGCGCCAATCCTGGCTCGTGCCGGTCTTGCCCGCGGTCTGCCAGCCGTCGATCTGCGAATTGTGGCCCGTGCCGTTGGCGACCACCGCGTGCAGCATCTGGTTCATCATGCCGACATTGCGCAGGTCCACCACCTGCCCCGGCCCGCCGCCGCGCCGCTCGTAGAGGAGCTGGCCGTCGGCGGTCCGGATGCGCCGGACCACGTGCGGGATGACGCCGATGCCGCCGTTGGAGAACGGGACGAAGGCGGTCGTCAGCTCCAGCAGCGTGACCTCGGAGGTGCCGAGCGCGATGGAGGCGTTCGGCTCCAGCGGCGACTCGATGCCCATGCGGTGTGCCACCGACACCACCGTCTTCGGGCCCACCTCGGCGGCGAGCTGCGCGGCAACGGTGTTGATCGAGTGGGCGAGCGCCGTCTGCAGCGAGACCGGGCCGCGGTACTTGCGGCTATAGTTCTGCGGTTCCCAGTTGCCGATGCGCGTCGGCTGGTCGATCCGCATCGAATTGGGTGTCAGCCCATGCTCGAGCGCGGCCAGATAGACGAACGGCTTGAACGAGGAGCCCGGCTGACGCTTGGCCGAGACGGCGCGGTTGTACTGGCTGTCGCCGTACTTGCGGCCGCCCACCAGAGCCTTCACCGCGCCGGACCCGTCGAGCATGACGACTGCGCCCTGGCTGACGCCCTTGGCCGCGCCGTCCTTGTCGAGGATGCCCTGGAGCGCGCTCTGCGCCAGCTCCTGAAGCTCGAGGTTCACCGTGGTCTCGACCACGATGTCCTGGCTCACCGATCCGGCGAAGTCCGGCAGCACCTCGGCCACCCAGTCGGCGACGTAGCCGCCGGAGGTGGCGACCTTGGGCTTGGCCACCGAGGCCGGGTGCGCCTTGGCGTACTCGTAGTCGGTGTCGTTGATGAAGCCGACGTCGTGCATCGCGTCGAGGACCAGGCC
This sequence comes from Acuticoccus sediminis, assembly GCF_003258595.1. Lineage (NCBI taxonomy): Bacteria > Pseudomonadati > Pseudomonadota > Alphaproteobacteria > Hyphomicrobiales > Amorphaceae > Acuticoccus > Acuticoccus sediminis. The sequence continues at coordinate 1,833,587 of NZ_QHHQ01000001.1, read as the reverse complement.
GGCGCGGGTGCGCGAGCGTTCGAGGTCGTTCGTCGGCGCGTAGTAGGTCGGCGCCTTGAGGAGGCCCGCGATCATCGCAGCCTCCGACAGGGTCAGCTCCTCGGCGGGCTTGTCGAAGTAGCGGTGCGCCGCGCCGTCGATGCCGGTGGCGCCCGCGCCGAGGTAGACGCGGTTGAGGTACATGCCGAGGATCTCGTCCTTGGAGTACTTCATCTCCAGCCACACCGCGAAGAGCATCTCCTGGATCTTGCGCTCGATGGTGCGCGAGGGCGTCAGGAACATGTTCTTGGCGAGCTGCTGGGTCAGCGTCGACCCGCCCTGTTCCAGCCGGCCGGACGTGAGGTTCGTCGCCATCGCGCGCGTCAGGCCGATGGGATCGATGCCGGGGTGGCTGTAGTAGCGCCGGTCCTCGATCGCGACGACCGCCTGGGGCACGTACTTCGGCAGGTCCTCGAGCTTCACCGCGCGGCCGCCGGTGTCGCCACGGTTGGCGATGAGCTGGCCGTCCTCGGCGAGGATCGCGACGTTGGGCGGGCGATCGGGGACGGACCACTCGGCCACCGGCGGAAGCGTCGCCGCGTAGTAGGCGACGATCGCACCGACGCCGATGACGCCCAGGATCGCCAGAGTGAACGTCATGCGGAAGGCGAAGCGCAGCAGACTGAACCGGCGTCGGCGGGGGCGATCGCCCCGGGTGCGCCGCTTCGGTTCGCTGCGCCGGCGTGCCGCGGCCTTCTTCGGCGCGTCGGCCTCGTCCGCCTCCGCCCGGCCGCGCGCGGGCATCGCCTTGGCCCTCACCGACTTCGTGCCGGACGATTTCGTCTTCGCGGAGGCGGGCGGCGCTTCGGCCGGGCGCGACGAGGCGGGCTTGTCTCCCGCCGGCCGCTTGCCGGACGCGGTCTTCGCGGTCGCCGCCTTCGTCGCCGCCGTCTTGCCGGCGGTCGTCTTGCCGGCGGCCGATGCCGTGCCGCTCGCCTTCGCCTTGGCGCTGGCGGACTTGCCGCGGCTCGCGGCGGGCGACGCCGTCTCGTAGACGTCCTCCTCCCACTCCACGTCGATGGGAGTGGAGCGTGAGGCGGCGGCGCGGCGGCTTTCCGCCGCCCGCTCGGTCCCGGACGCGGCGCGCTTGGCGCTCCCGGCGCTGCGCTCCGGGTCGGAGGCGGAGGCGCGTCGGGGCGCACCGGCGAACGGGTCGCTTGACTGCTGGGAACGGCCGGCCGCCGCGTCGTCCTCGCCGAAGCGAGGGGCGACGCGTGATTTCGCGGTCTTGCTCCGTCCCGATGCAGGCGCGCCTCGCGGCTTGACGTCCTTCATGACGGCGTACTCATAACTGTGGGCGGTCGACGACAGTGTCGCCGACCAGGGCTAACGAACCCTTCGCGAATCAAATCCCCCGAATCAAGGCGCTTGGTTAAAGGAGATGGTTTGCGTCCCATGGTCATGTGCATGCGCATGACCATGGTCGTGCGGCTCGTGATCGCCCGCTTCGCCGCGCCGATACTCGGCAATTCCCTGCCGCAGGATCAGGAACGCCGACGAAAGGAAGAGCGTCGACATCACTCCCGCGACGATGAGATCCGGCCACGCCGTCCCGGTTCCGAAGACGCCGAGCGCGGCCACCATCACCGCAACGTTGCCGATCGCGTCGTTGCGCGAGCACAACCACACCGAGCGCACGTTGGCGTCGCCGTCCCGGTAGCCCATCAGAAGGACGACGCTGGCGAGGTTGGCCGCGAGGGCCAGCGCGCCGATGAAGCCCATCACCTCGGCCTCGGGCACGCCGCGCACGAGCACCTGGTAAAGGGTCGTCCCCATAACCCACAGCCCCATCAGCGACAGACTGACGCCCTTGGCGAGCGCGGCCGTGGCACGGGTCTTCAGCGACCGGCCGATGACCGCGAGGCTGATCGCGTAGGTCGCCGTGTCGGCCGCGAAGTCGAGCGCGTCGGCCTTGAGCGCCTGGGAACCGGCCATCTGACCGGCGACGAACTCGACCCCGAACATCACTCCGTTGATGGCGATCACGGCCCAAAGCGCGCGGCGGAATCCGGCGGACATCCCGTCGAATTTGACGTCATGGCCGCAGCAATGCCCACTCATGGGGACCCCCTTTGAAATCTGGACCTGCCAAACCTACTCTCTACAGTCGCTGTAGGTTCAAGGGGTGGACGGCATGAAAGGCCTGTATTCGATCGGCGACCTGGCGCGGGAGGCCGGCATCAAGGTCCAGACCGTGCGCTATTACGAGCAGATCGGCATCCTGCCCGAGGGCGAGCGCACCAGCGGCAACCAGCGCCGCTACGACGAAGCCGCCCGGCGGCGCCTCAACTTCATCCGCCACGCGCGCGAGCTGGGCTTTCCGCTCGACGCGATCCGTGAGCTGCTGGCGCTGGCGGACCAGCCGGACACGCCCTGCGACCGCGCCGACGCCATCGCCCGCCGCCAGCTCGACGCGGTGGACCGGCGCATCGCCCGCCTCGTGTCGCTGCGCGCCGAGCTCTCCCGCATGATCGACGACTGCAGCGCCGGGCCGATCGCCGAGTGCCGCATCATCGAGACGCTGGGCGACCACTCCCTCTGCCTCACCGACCACAGTGCCGGGGCGAACGGCGAGAGCGCCCCTCTTTAGGAGCGTGGGCCGCCGCCTGGACCGCCGCGCGACGTCGGCAAGCTCGGGACGGAGGCGCCCGGGCGCTTGATCGAGGCGGCAAGGCGCCCCAATGTCCGCCCGCCCGGCCTCGCGCCGGGATGGAGCGGGCGAGACCGCGCCCGCTGGAGGAATACGGCAATGAGCGAACTCAAGACCCCCGGCCCCGGTGACACCGTCTTCCTGGTGGACGGCTCCTCGTTCGTGTTCCGCGCCTACTTCCAGTCCATGAACCAGGACCGGAAGTACAACTACCGCGCCGACGGCCTGCCCACCGGCGCAGTCCGCCTGTTCTGCAACAAGCTCTACCAGTTCATCCGGGACGGCGCGGCGGACATCCGTCCGACCCACCTCGCCATCATCTTCGACAAGTCGGAAGCCTCGTTCCGCAACGAGATGTACCCCGAGTACAAGGCCAACCGCTCCGCCCCGCCCGACGACCTGATCCCGCAGTTCCCGCTGATGCGCGCCGCGGTGGAGGCGTTCGGCCTCACCCCGATCGAGAAGGGCGGCTACGAGGCGGACGACATCATCGCCACCTACGCCCGCGAGGCGGCCGAGAACGGCGCCGACGTCCTCATCGTCTCGGCGGACAAGGACCTGATGCAGCTCGTGAACGAGCGCGTCTCCATGTACGACCCCGCGTCCGGCGAGGGCCGCCGCACCGGCCAGGGCCGCATGGGCGTGCGGCCGGAGCGGCGCATCGGCGTCGACGAGGTGGTCGAATATTTCGGCGTGACGCCCGACAAGGTGGTCGACGTGCAGGCCCTCATCGGCGACGCCACCGACAACGTCCCCGGCGTCCCCGGCATCGGCAAGAAGACCGCCGCCCAGCTCATCGCCGAATTCGGCGACCTCGACACGCTGCTCGCCAGCGCCGAGACCATCAAGCAGAACAAGCGGCGAGAGAACCTCATCGAGTTTGCCGACCAGGCGCGCCTGTCGCGCAATCTGGTCCGGCTCGACGACCACGTGGAGCTCGAGCAGGGCCTCGAGGCGCTGACGCTGCAGCCCGTGCCGCCCGAGCCGCTGGTCTCCTTCTTCAAGGCGATGGACTTCGGGACCCTCACCCGCCGCGCGGCGGAGGATTTCGGGGTCGACCACGGCAAGGTCGACGCCGACCCGCGCTACCTCAACATCGGCATGCCCCAGGGCGGCCCGGAGGAAGCCGCCGACGAGATTGCGTTGGCCGGCAGCCCCGCCGACCTCGCCGCACACCTGGAGCGGAGCCTCTCCGGCGCGGTGGTGGACCTCGACGCGTACGAGACCGTCACCACCGCCGAGCGCCTCGGCGAGTGGCTCGAGGCCGCGCGCGCCACCGGCAACATGGGGATCGCGGTGCGCCTCGCCGACGGGCCGGCCATGCGCTCCCCCCTCGCCGGCATCGCCATCGCCGTTGGGCCCAACAAGGCGTGCTACCTCGCGCTCGGGCGGCAGGCGGTGGACCTCATCTCGGCCCCGGAGGGGATGGCGCTGGAAGAAGCGCTGCCGCTCCTCAAGGGCCCCCTCTCCGACCCCGGCATCGCCAAGGTCTCCACGGCGATGAAGCGCGACTACCTGGCGCTGCGCCGCGCCGGGCTCGACGTGACGCCGCTCGACGACGTCGGCCTCCTCTCCTACACGGCCGATTCCGGCAACGGGCTGCACGACTACGCGGGGCTCTCCAAGCGCTACCTAAACCACACCCCGCTCGACGACCGCGACGTGATGGGGACGGGGCAGAAGAAGATCCCCTTCGGCGAGGTCACGCTCGACGCCGCCACCCGGCACGCCGCCGAGGAGGCGGACGTGGCGCTGCGGCTCTGGCCGGTGCTGCGCCAGCGCGTCGTCGCCCAGCGCGTCAGCCGCGTCTACGAGACGCTGGAGCGCCCGCTGGTGCCGGTGCTGGCCCGCATGGAGGAGAACGGCGTCCGCGTCGACCGCAACATCCTCTCGCGCATGTCCGGCGACTTCGCGCAGACGCTGGCGCGGATCGAGGACGAGATCTACGAGCTGGCCGGCGAGAAGTTCAACATCGGCTCCACCAAGCAGCTTTCGGAGATCCTGTTCGAGAAGCTCGGCCTGCCGGGCGGGAAGAAGACCAAGACCGGCGCGTGGTCGACCGGCGCGCAGGTGCTGGAGGATCTCGCCGCGGCGGGCCATCCGCTGCCGGTCAAGCTGCTGGAGTGGCGGCAGATCTCCAAGCTGAAGTCCACCTACACCGACGCGCTGCAGGACGAGATCAACGCCGAGACGGGCCGGGTGCACACCACCTTCATGATGGCGTCCACCACCACCGGGCGCCTGTCGTCGACCGAGCCGAACCTGCAGAACATCCCGATCCGCACCGAGGAAGGCCGCAAGATCCGCACCGCCTTCGTCGCCGCCCCGGGCACGACGCTGATCGCGGCCGACTACGGGCAGATCGAGCTGCGCGTGCTCGCCCACATCGCCGACATTCCCCAGCTCCGCGAGGCGTTCGCGGAGGGGCAGGACATCCACGCCATCACCGCGAGCGAGATGTTCGGCGTGCCGGTCGAGGGGATGGACCCGATGGTCCGCCGCCGCGCCAAGGCGATCAACTTCGGCATCATCTACGGGATCTCGGCGTTCGGCCTCGCGAACCAGCTCGGCATCCCGAACGGCGAGGCGTCGGCCTACATCAAGAAGTACTTCGAGCGCTTCCCCGGCATCCGGGACTACATGGAGGCGACGAAGAAGACCGTGCGCGAGAACGGCTACGTCGAGACGCTCTTCGGCCGCCGCGCCCACTACCCCGAGATCGACACCTCCAACCCGTCGCTGCGGGCGTTCTACGAACGCGCCGCGATCAACGCTCCGATCCAGGGGTCGGCGGCCGACATCATCCGCCGCGCGATGGTGCGCATCGAGCCGGCGCTCGCCAGGGCCGGTCTGTCGACCAGGATGCTTCTCCAGGTGCACGACGAACTCCTGTTCGAGGCGCCGCAGGACGAGGCCGACAGGGCGATCAAGATCATATCCACGGTGATGAAGGGCGCCGCCGAGCCCGCGGTGAAGCTCGCGGTGCCGCTGGACGTCGATGCGCGCGCCGGCGCAAGCTGGGCCGACGCGCACTGACGACCGGCCTCTGTTCGCGTGGGCGCTCATGGTTTCGGCGCGGGCGCTGACGGGCGAACGGTCGCCCATGCCACAGGGGAGCGGATCATGCCGCAGTATCTCGTCGCGCTTCACCGGCCCGACGGCTTCGTGCCCGACTTCGACGACGAGGCGATGCACCGCGATATCGACGCGCTGAACGAGGCGATGGTCGCCGCCGGAGTCCGCGTGTTCGTCGGCGGGCTGCGGCCGCCGCCTCTCGCCCGCTCGCTGGCCGCCGGCCCGGACGGCGAGGTCACCGTCAGCGACGGCCCCTACCTGCGCGCCGGCGAGTTCGTCGACGGGTTCTGGGTGCTGCAATGCGCCGACCTCGACGAGGCGGTCGAATGGGGCCGCAAGGCGGTCTCCGCATGCCGCGCGCCGGTCGAGGTGCGGCCCTTCTACTGACGGCGCCGGGCCGCCACGGCGCCAACGAACCGGGGGAAGGCCGACGGGCGGCGGGGCGCATGTCGCGCGCCATCATCCGGCGAAGCGTGTGCCACGGGGTTGCTGGAACGGCGCGTCAGTGCCGGGCGAAGCGTGCTTCCGCGAGACGGTCGGCGACTTCGCCGGTGGGGCGGCTGGTCCGGGCGGCCTCGGTGAAGATCTCCGACAGGCGGTCGGCGATGCCGTCGACACGCCGGTCGACCTCGGCGTCGTCCCACCTGTAGTACTCGCCCGCCATCTTGATCACGCCGCCGGCGTTGAGGACGTAGTCCGGCGCGTAGAGGATGCCGCGCTCCCTGAGGGCCTCGTCGTCCGCCGGTGTGGCGAGTTGGTTGTTCGCCCCGCCCGCCACCGCGCGCACCTTCAGCCGGGGGATGGTCATGGCGTTGAGGCCGGCGCCGAGGGCGTTGGGCGAGAAGATGTCCGCCTCGACCTCGCCGATCGCCTCCACGGGGGCGGCCTTCGCGCCGAGCTCCCTCTCGGCCATGGCGACGCGCTCGGACGAGATGTCGGCGACGGTCAGCCGCGCGCCGGCGTCCCTGAGGTGCCGGGCGAGTCCGTAGCCGACGTTGCCGAGGCCCTGGACGGCGACGTGGACACCCTCGAGGCTCGAGAAGCCGACCGCCTTCGCCGTCGCCTCGACGCCGATGAAGACGCCGCGCGAGGTGGTCGGCGACGGGTCGCCGCGGCCGCCGTCCTCCGGGTCGAGCCCGGTCACGTGGGCGGTATGCCTGCGCACGTTGAGGAGGTCCTTCGGCGAGGAGCCGACATCCTCGGCGACGATGTACCTGCCGTTGAGGTCCGCGATCGCGCGGCCGAGCGCCTCGAACATCGCCGGGGTGGCGGCGCCGCGCTCCTTCACGATCATCACCGACTTGCCGCCGCCCAGCGGCAGGTCCGCCATGGCCGACTTGTAGCTCATCCCGCGCGACAGGCGCAGCGCGTCGGTCAGCGCGGCATCGTCGTCCGCATAGGTCCAGACGCGGCAGCCGCCGAGCGCCGGACCGCGCACCGTGTTGTGTACGGCGATGATCGCGCGGAAGCCGGCGGTCTCGTCGGAGGCGAAGAGGACGCGCTCGTGCGCGTCGAAGGATGGGTGGTGAAACATCTGGTCCCCGGCACTCAACGATATGACGATGCCGCGCCGGCGAACCCGAAACGGCCATGATCATAATCTTGCGCTTCGACCCTGACCCGACAATGGGACGGTCAGCCGAGGACGGTCACGTCCTCCGGAGGCACCGCGATCGCCTTGAGGATCGCCGCGCAGGCGACGCCCGGCGTCAGGCCCAGTTCGCGCACCGAGCGCTGCGTGAGGCGCGCGATGAGCCGGTCCTCGCCGCAGACGAGGCCGACGAGCGCGCCCGGCCCCTCCCCCTCGCGCACGAAGGTGACGCGCGCGGGCATGACGTTGCGCGTGGACATCCCCTCCGTCGGGCCGGTGGTGACGATGATGTCGGTCGCGCGTAGCCGCAGGCGGACCCGCGTGCCCGGCGCGGCGGACACCAGCGGCAGCATCAGGGGGACCGACGACAGGGTGACCTCGGTGAGCCCGTCCGCAGGGTGATGGCGCGCGACCGTCCCCTCGAGGATGGCACCGGCGTCGCGCGGGCCCATGATGGCGGCGGCCGACGCGTCGGCGAACACCTCGGCGACGGGACCGGCGGCCACGCTCCTGCCGTCCCGCAGCATGACGACGCGGTCGGCGAGCCGTGCCACCTCGCTGACGGCGTGGCTGACGTAGATCATCGGCAGGCCGGTCTCGGACCGGAGACGCTCGAGATAGGGCAGGATCTCGGCCTTGCGCGCCTCGTCGAGCGCCGCCAGCGGCTCGTCGAGGAGGAGCATGTCGGGCGACGTCGCGAGCGCGCGGGCGATGGCGACGCGCTGCTTCTCGCCGCCGGAGAGCCGCCCCGGCCGGCGGCGCATGAGGGGGCCGATGCCCAGAAGCTCGACGATCGGCTCCAGCGCGGCGGGCCTGCCGCCGCCGAAGCGCCGCGCGAACGCGAGGTTGCCCGCGACGGTGAGGTGCGGAAAGAGGCGTCCGTCCTGGAACACCACCGGGGTCCGCCGCGCATGGGGCGACACGTTGCGCCCGCTCGCAGAGTCGAAGAGCACCCGGTCGCCGACGGAGACGTGTCCAGCCTCCGGCCGCTCCAGCCCCGCGATCATCGCGATGACGGTGGACTTGCCCGCGCCGGAGCGGCCGAACAGGGCCGTGATGCCGCCCGACGCCTCGAACGCGACGTCGATGGGAAAGCCCGCCCGGCGGACGAGACGCACCGCAACCTTCATTGACCGCCGACCCAGCGCGCCGTGCGGGTCGCGAGGATCTCCGAGCCGAGCAGCGCCACCACCGAGATGCCGACCGAGATGGCAACGAGGACGAGGGCGCGCTCTTCCCCGCCCGGCACCTGCAGCTCGGTGTAGATGGCGAGCGGCAGCGTCCGCGTCTCGCCGGGGATGTTGGACACGAAGGTGATCGTCGCGCCGAACTCGCCCAGCGCCTTGGCGAAGGCGACCACCATGCCGGCCAGGATTCCGGGCGCGATGAGGGGCAGCGTGACGAAGGCGAAGGTCGCCGCCGGGCCGGCACCGAGATTGCGCGAGGCCGCCTCGACGCGCACGTCCACCGCATCGACGGCGAGGCGGATGGAGCGGACCATGAGCGGGAAAGCCATGACGGCCGCCGCCAGCGCCGCGCCGGTCCAGTTGAAGGCGAAGACGATGCCGATGTCGGCGAGCCAGGCGCCGATCGGCCCGCGCCGGCCGAACAGGACGAGGAGGAAGTAGCCCGTCACCACCGGCGGCAGGATCAGCGGCAGATGGACCGCGACGTTCAGAAGGGCATGGCCGGGAAACCGCAGGCGCGAGAGCACGACGGCGACGACGAGGGCCAGCGGCAGCGAGGCGACGGTCGCCACCAGCGCGACCTTCAGCGAGAGCGCCACCACGGACCAGACGATCACATCCATACGCGCTCGGTTCTCCGGGACGGGCTCATCGGCGGGGCGCCTTCGTCTCGACGGCGCCCGCGGCCGCCGCGCGACAGAGCGGCACCCGCACAGGCCCTCTGGAAGGGATCAGGTTCGCCGGCACTCTAACGGCCGGAACCGCCGACTAGAAGCACCCGTAGCCGCCGCCCTCCGGCCGCATGGGATGCCGCCCGCGCGAAAGGGCCAAACGGGACAAGCCGTCCCGGCGAGGGCGCCGGAACGGCTTGTGAGCAGGGATCGCCACGGCGATCCGATATCTATCGCGCACGCGTTGCGCGACCGGCGGTGCCGGGCGCCCGAGCGGACGCCGGGGCGTCGCTCAGTTCACGAACACCTGGCGCTCATGGTCGCGCAGCAGCGCCGAGCGGAGCTTCTGCAGCGCGCGGTTCTCGATCTGGCGCACGCGCTCCTTGGAGATGCCGAGCTTCTCGCCGAGCGACTCCAGCGTCGCGCCCTCCTCCGTGAGGCGCCGCTCCCGCACGATCCGCAATTCGCGGTCGTTGAGCTCGTGCAGCGCGTCCTCCAGCCAGCGGGCGCGGCGGTCCGTGTCGATCTGGTCCGACACGGTCTGGTCCTGGAGCGGCGCGTCGCAGGGGATGAAGTCCTGCCGGTCGGCGGCCGTCGAGTCGCTCTCGATCACCGGGGCGTTCAGCGAAGTGTCGGGCGCGGAGAGGCGCGAGTTCATCAGCTCCACGTCCGCCTTCGACACGCCGACGGCGTTGGCGATCTCCTCGTACATCGCCGCATCGGGCGAGCCCGTGCCGTTGCGGGCCATCTTGGCGCGCAGGCGGCGGAGGTTGAAGAACAGCGCCTTCTGGGTCGAGGACGTCCCGCCGCGCACGATCGACCAGTTGCGCAGGATGTAGTCCTGGATCGACGCGCGGATCCACCATGTCGCGTAGGTGGAGAAGCGGACGTTCCGTTCCGGCTCGAACCGGGCGGCCGCCTCCAGAAGGCCCACATGGCCCTCCTGGATGAGGTCGCCCATCGACAGACCGAAGTGGCGGAAGCGCGAGGCGATCGAAATGACGAGGCGCATGTGGGCGGCGGTCAGCCGGCTCAGCGCCATCTCGTCCTTGTCATCGCGCCACTTGACGGCCAGGTCGTGCTCTTCGTCCCGCTCGAGGTAGGGAGCGCTCATCGCGGCCTTGACGAAGTGACGCGGCGATCCATTTTCCGTTGACATCAGGGGGCACCTCCCAGCGGGACGAACGATCAAGTGGCTCCCTGTGAAGTCCTCTGCGCGGGCTTTTGTTCCCGGGAATCTGCGCGCGCGGCGTACAATTTTTGTCGCAGATTAAAAGTTGAGCGAAACACTCAGCCCTTCCGGCGCCTTCGTAGTATCTTAGACGGACCGTCGCCCTCCAGCCGAACCCGGCCAGAGGGCGAACGTTCTCAGTCCTTTAGAACGCCGTCGGGGGCCTTCCCCTCTTCGACCCACGCCTCGATCGGCGTCAGCAGGTCGAGGTTGGCCTGGCTGATCCCGCCGGGGCCGGGCTGCAGGCCGCAATGGTCCATACCTGGAATCATGAACAGGCGGACATTGTCCTCCAGCGTCTCCTGTCCGCCCGCGGCGGCGGACGCCTTCTCGAACCAGTCGACCGTCTTGTAAGGCGTCACCAGCGGGTCGGCCCAGCCGTGGTAGACGATCATCTTGCCGCCGGCCTTGATGAAGGCCGAGAGGTCGGGGTCGTCGGCGTTGTAGACACTGTTCATGATCGAGATCGCCTCGGGATCCTTCTCGAAGTCGAAGTCGAGCGGCGACCATGTCGGGCCGGGGTCGGTCGGGAACGCCATGTACTGGCCGAACGACGTGGCGAACGGGGTCATCAGCGGCGCTCCGCCGGGTTTGCCGGTCAGCCAGAGGCTCCAGAACGGCTCGGACCCTTCGGGAATCCCGCCGGGATAGAGCTGCTCGCCGGCCGCGTTGCGGGGTCCGGCCCGCCACTTCGCGACGACCTCGAGCTCGGCCTCGGTCAGGCAGTCGTCGCCCGACTCGCCGGTGCAGGCGATGGACGAGAGGTCCACCTTGCACTGCCGCGGATCGGCGATGCGGCCGTCCTTCGTGCCGTCGACCTCGTCGCACTGGGCCATCACCTCGTCGCCGATGAGCTTCTCCTTGCCGGGCTTCAGGATCTGCTTGCCGTCCTCGTCCGCGTTGGCCTGGAGGAAGTAGGAGAAGGCGGTGCCGACGAGGCCCGGATAGTCGATCGCCGGGGCGCCGGCGATGATGCCGTCGAACATCTCCGGGTAGGTGAGCGCGGCTCGCTGGGCCATGCGGCCGCCGGTTGAGCAGCCCTGGAAGTAGGCCGCGCTCGCGGGGGCGGCGTAGAACGCCTCGATGAGCGCGTTGGCGACGCGGTTGGTCTCGCCGATGGAGCGCCAGCCCCAGTCGCGCTCGCCCTGGGGGTTGGCGTCCGCGAAGGTGGCATCGACCACCGAGAGGCCGTGGTGGCCGCTGTCGGAGGTCGCGGTGGCGTAGCCCTTCTCGAGGCCCGGGCGCATGGCGTTGATGACGCCGGCGCCGGAGTCGGCGCGCCCGAGGATGCCGCAGAACCCGCCGCAGCCGGTCTGGTAGAGCTTGCCGGACCAGCCCTCGAGCGGCAGACGCACCTCGATGGAGATGGCCGGCCGGGCGGTGACGCGCACCTCGCAGTAGGCGGGCAGGCCGTTGGCGGCGTCGATCTCGCGGGCCGAGGTGACGTCGGCGCCGTCGATCACGACCTGCTCCATCGCCTCGCACGCGCCGGGCGCTTGCGCGGCGGCGGGGAATGCGACGAAGACGGTGCCGAGCGCCGCCGCGGAGGCCAGCACGCGGGCTGCATTCTCCATAATTTCCTCCCGGATTATTTTAGTTGCGGCTGATGATAGTCACGCATTTTCGCCACGCAACGGCCATGCGAACCACCGCCGCCTTTGACCGAGATTAAGAAAGGAACGCGCGAACGGGCTCGGCCATTCAGAGGCGCGGCCTGGGGTCCGCGTGGAGGATGGTGATGGCGATGAAAACCATGGACGACCTGTTCGTCCACACGCTTCGCGACGTTTACTACGCTGAGAAGAAGGCGCTGAAGGGCATGCGGGCGATGCAGCGCAAGGCGGCCTCGGACGAGCTGGCCAGCCTCATCGAGGCCCACCGGGAGGAAACCGAAGGCCAGATCGAGACCCTGACGAAGGTGTTCGAGAGCCTCGGCCTGCGCCCACGGGGCGTCACTTGCGACGCGATCAACGGCATCGTCGACGAGGCGCAGGAGCTGATGGAGGAGTCCGCGGACGACGCGGTCCGCGACGCCGCCATCGCCGCCGCTGCGCAGGCGGTGGAGCACTACGAGATCGCCCGCTACGGCACGCTGGTCTCATGGGCGGAGACGCTGGGGCACGCCGACGCCGCGTCCATGCTGTCGCAGATCCGCGACCAGGAGATCGCGGCCGACCGGAAGCTGACGAAACTCGCCACCGGGACGCTCAACGCCGCCGCCCGCGGCACCGCCGCGGAGCCCGCCGAGTCCGACGACGACGCCCCTCCGGGCGAGAACGCCGAGATGGAGGCGGACGACGACGAAGACGAGATCGGGGAGACGCACGGCAGCCAGCGCAAGCCCTCCGGCAAGGCGAAGCGGTCGACCAGCAAGGCGGCCTGACCCGCACCGCGAAAGGCCGCGGCCGGCGCGACGCCGGCGGCGGCCGACCAATCGAAGTGTCCCCTCAACCGAGCCGGGCGAGGTGGAAGCGCAGCGTGGCCGCGACCTCGTCGAGCGCCGCCTGGCCGGGGTGCGGCAGTGTCCGGAAGGTCAGGCTCTCCTCGGCGATGTAGCGCCGGGAGGTGATGTCGGTCGGCTCGACCATCGGCACGAGGTGAGCGTGGGCGTGGCGCACATCGCCGCCCGCGAACAAGAAGCTCACCCGTTCGACCCCGTAGGCTGCCTTCTGCGCCTTCGCCAGACGCTGCCCGAGGGCCAGGATCCCGGCGGCGAGCGCCGCCGGCAGGTCGTCGAAATAGTCGTGGTGGGCGCGCGGGATGATCTGCACGTGGCCGGGACGGATCGGCGAGATGTCGAGGAACGCGACGATCCGCTCGTCGGCGTGAACCGTCACCGCCGGGATCTCGCCCCGCGCGATGCGGCAGAACAGGCAGTTCGTCTCGTCGGCGCTCATGCTGGTCCTCCCGGTTGCGCGACGGGCCATCGCACGGGACGGGCGGGCGCGGAAGCGACTCCCGGTGCGTTCGACCGGCAAATGCAACGGGCCAACAAAAAAGGCGGGCCGAAGCCCGCCTTTCTCGTGATTGCGAAGGGATCGACCCTTACTGGTCGGTGTTCCGGGCGCGGAGCGCGGCACCGAGGATGTCGCCCAGCGATGCGCCGGAGTCGGTCGAACCGTACTGCTCGACGGCCTCCTTCTCCTCGGCGATCTCGAGCGCCTTGATGGAGACCTGCACGCGGCGCGCCTTGCGGTCGAACTGCGTGACGCGGGCGTCGAACTGCTGACCGACCGAGAAGCGCGAGGGCTGCTGGTCGTTGCGATCGCGCGCCAGCTCGGAGCGACGGACGAAGGTGGAGAGCTCGGTGCCCACGATCTGGACCTCGAGACCGGCTTCCTTCACTTCCTTCACCTCGCAGGTGACGATCGCGCCGCGGCGCACCTCGGAACCCTCGGCCGCCTCGGTGAACGGGTCGGAGCCGAGCTGCTTGATGCCGAGCGAGATGCGCTCCTTCTCCGGGTCGACCTCAAGCACGACCGCCTTCACGACGTCGCCCTTGTTGTAGTCGTCCATGACTTCCTCGCCCGGACGGTTCCAGTCGAGGTCGGAGAGGTGGACCATGCCGTCGATGTCGTTCTCGAGGCCGATGAACAGACCGAACTCGGTCTTGTTCTTGACCTCGCCCTCGACAGCGGTGCCCGGAGGATTGGCGTCGAGGAACGCCTCCCACGGATTGTCCATGACCTGCTTGAGACCGAGCGAGATGCGGCGCTTCTGGGCGTCGACCTCGAGGATCATCACAGTCACCTCCTGGGAGGTGGCGACGATCTTGCCCGGATGGACGTTCTTCTTCGTCCAGGACATCTCGGAGACGTGGATCAGACCCTCGATGCCGGGCTCCAGCTCCACGAACGCACCATAGTCGGTGATGTTCGTGACGCGGCCGGTGAAGCGGGCGTCGATCGGGTACTTCGCCTCGATGCCCTCCCACGGGTCGGCCTGTAGCTGCTTCATGCCGAGGGAGATGCGGTGCGTCTCCTGGTTCACCCGGATGACCTGGACCTTCACGGACTGGCCGATGGAGAGGATCTCGGTCGGGTGATTGACGCGGCGCCAGGCCATATCGGTGACGTGAAGCAGACCGTCGATGCCGCCGAGGTCGACGAACGCACCGTAGTCGGTGATGTTCTTGACCACGCCCTCGATGATCTGGCCTTCCTCGAGGGACTGCACGATCTCGTGGCGCTGCTCGGCGCGGGTCTCTTCGAGGACGACGCGGCGGGAGACGACGATGTTGCCGCGGCGCTTGTCCATCTTGAGGATCTGGAACGGCTGCGGCGTGTTCATCAGCGGGGTGACGTCACGCACGGGGCGGATATCAACCTGCGAGCGCGGCAGGAAGGCGACAGCGCCATCGAGATCGACGGTGAAGCCACCCTTGACCTGATTGAAGATCTTCCCGGTGACCTTCTCGTTCTTCTCGAACGCGGCTTCCAGGCGGACCCACGACTCTTCGCGGCGGGCCTTCTCGCGGGAGAGGACGGCCTCACCGAGCGCATTCTCGACGCGCTCCAGGTAGACCTCGACCTCGTCGCCGATCTTGACGTCTTCCTCTTCGCCGCGGGCGCCGAATTCCTTCATCGGAACGCGGCCCTCGACCTTCAGGCCCACGTCGATGACGACGAGGTCCTTCTCGAAGCCGACGACGGTGCCCTTCACGACCGAACCTTCGGCCATTTCGGTCTGGTTGAGCGACGCCTCGAGGAGGGCCGCGAAATCGTCACGGGTTGGGGTTGATAAGCTCATTCAATCTCCGGATGCGCCTCACGGCGCGGCGGCGTGGTTGGTGTTGATCGGAGCACCCGCCGGGCGGTGGTCGCCGCGGTCCATCAGCGGGGGCGCTTTTGTTGCAAGGCGCTCGGCCGGAAAAATCGGCGCCAAGCGCAAAAAGCGAAGTCAGCCATAGGCGGTCTTCGCTAAGTCGATACTTATGCGACCAGCGCCCGTTCCACAACCCTGACGGCGGCCGAAAATGCGGCCTCTGCATCCATGTCGGTCGTGTCCAGAAGGTAGGCGTCGGGCGCCTGTTTCAGGGGGCTCGCCGCCCTGCCCGAATCGCGCGCATCGCGCCGGCGCAGCATCTCCAGAAGCGCGTCGAACTCGGGTCCGTGGGCGATGCCGTAGAGCTCCAGCGCCCGGCGGCGGGCACGCTCGGCGACATCGGCGGTGACGAAGAGCTTCACCGTCGCGTCCGGCAGGATGACGGTGCCGACGTCGCGCCCGTCGAGCACGGCGCCCCTCCCCTCGCGGGCGGCCCGTTCGGCGAAGGCGCGCTGGCGCTCCACCAGCGCCGCGCGCAGGTCCGGCATCACCGCGATCCGCGACGCGCCCTCGCCCGCCTCGGTGCTCGTCATCTCCGGATCCTCGAGCGCGTCGAAGTCGATCCGCCGCGCGGTCTCGACCGCAGCGGTGACGTCCTCGAACGAGGCGCCCGCCCGCCGCATCGCCAGCGCGACGCCGCGATAGGTCCGGCCGGTGTCGAGGTAGGCAAGCCCGTACTGCGCCGCGAGACGCTTGGCGAGCGTGCCCTTGCCGGACGCGGCCGGCCCGTCGACGGCGATGATCATGCCTCCACCTCGATCGTTCCGCCGATGCGCCGCATCAGCTCCACGAAGCCGGGAAAGCTCGTTTCCATAACGGACGCGTCGTCCACCGTCACGGGCGTGTCGGCGGCAAGGCCCATCACGAGGAAGCTCATCGCGATCCTGTGGTCGAGGTGGGTGACGACGGTGCCGCCGCCGATGCGCGCCGCGCGCCCCGTCACCTCGAGCCAGTCCTCGCCCGTCGCGTGCGGGACGCCGTTGGCGGCGAGGCCCGCGGCGACGGCCGCGAGCCGGTCGCTCTCCTTCACGCGGAGCTCCTCGAGCCCCTCCATGCGCGTGGTGCCCTCGGCGAACGCCGCCGCGACCGCCAGCACCGGATACTCGTCGATCATCGACGGCGCGCGGTCGGCCGGCACCGTCACGCCCTTGAGGCGGCTCGCGACGACGCGGATATCGGCGATCGTCTCGCCCCCGGCGTCGCGCTCGTTCTCGACGGTGAGCTCGCCGCCCATCTCGATCAGCGTGGTGATGAGGCCGGTGCGCGAGGGGTTCAGCATCACGTCGCGCACGAGGAGCTCCGACCCCGGCACGATGAGGCCGGCGACGATCGGGAAGGCCGCGGACGACGGATCGGCCGGGACGGTGACGTCGCAGGGGGTCATCGGCTGGCGGCCGGTGACGGTGATCCGGAGGCCGTCCGGCGACGGCGTCCGCGTCACTTTGGCGCCGAAGGCTGCGAGCATGCGCTCGGTGTGGTCGCGGGTCGGCACCGGCTCGATCACCGTGGTCTCGCCGGGCGCGTTGAGGCCGGCGAAGAGGATCGCCGACTTCACCTGCGCCGAGGCGACCGGCAGGCGGTACTCGATCGGCGCCGGTGTCTGCGGTCCGCGAATCGACAGCGGCAGGCGGTCGCCGGAGCGGGCGACGACGAGCGCGCCCATCTCGCGCAGCGGATTGGCGACGCGCCCCATCGGCCGGCGCGACAGCGAGGCGTCGCCGACGAAGGTCGCCGCGATCGGGTGGCCGGCAACGATGCCCATGGTGAGCCGCGTGCCGGTGCCGGCGTTGCCGAAGTCGATGACCGTCTCCGGTTCGGCGAGCGCACCCAGTCCGACGCCGTCCACAACGACCTGCTCGCCGTCCATCGCAATGGTGGCTCCCATCGCGCGCATGGCTGCGGCGGTCGCCATCACGTCCTCGGCGGTCAGCAGTCCGTCGATGCGGGACCGGCCGACCGCGAGGGTCGCCATCATGAGGGCGCGGTGGGAAATCGACTTGTCGCCGGGGACGCGGACGTCCCCCGTCAGCGCCCCTCCGCCGTGTGCGCTTGCTGCTCGCCTCGTGCCGCTCATAGTTCGTTCGCTCCGTCTGAGGCCCTCATAGGCAGTCGCGCGACTTCGATCCAGCCTCGTCGCCACCCCGTTTTCATCTCAACTAGACGCTTTACATTGCGGCGTGAGGTGTGCCATGGGCCACGCCTCAATCGAAAATCATCGAATTTCTCGACGCTAGCGGAGCTTGTCCTTGGCCAAACCCGAACTCGGCACAAAGCGGCTGTGTCCCAATTGCGGGGCCAAGTACTACGATCTCAACCGCGATCCGATCACGTGCCCCAAATGCGCTGCCCTCTTCGCGACCGGCCTCCTCGCCACGCGCCGCGAGACCGCCCGCCCCAAAGATGACGAAGACGACGAGACCGAGACCGACGACGAGGGCGTCGAGATGGTCCCTCTGGAGGAGGCTGACGACGATTCGTCGGACGACGAGGTGAGCGACGACGACATCGACGTCGGCGACGACGACGACGTGACGGTGGACGCGGACGACGACGTTCTTGTGGATGACGAGGACGAGGACGACGAGGTGTCCGACGTTGTCCGGGGATCCGGCGACGACGACGACGAACACTAGTGTTGCGTTTAGGCGCTGAGTGGTCTATCAGCGCCTTCACCGACGGGGGGCCATAGCTCAGTTGGGAGAGCGCTTGAATGGCATTCAAGAGGTCAGGGGTTCGACTCCCCTTGGCTCCACCAATCCCCGGAAGTTCCAGGACTTAGTCGCGAGCCAAGCGGGTGTGCCACACAAGTGAGGCACACGGATGAAGCTGGACGCCTATCTGTCCCCTTCCCGGCACGGTATCTTCTACTTCCGCTGGCCCTTGCCGCCAGCTCGCGACCGCAGCGGTCGAGCCACGGTCCGGCTCTCGCTTCGCACCCGCTGCCCCAAGCGGGCTAGCCAACTCGCCCGCCATCTTTCATCTTTTGGTTGTCGAATATACTTGGACAACCGTGCACACCTCATGCGTCACGATGAAATGCGCGCGCTGGTGCGCACCTGATTCCAGTCCGCACTCCTCAGGCACCTCGATGGCCTCCACCGCGACGGACCGACGGACCCGAAGCGTGCTGCGCTGCAGAACACCGCCGCGGCGACCGTGTCACGGCTTCCGTATGCCTCCCGATATTTTGTGCGAAGAAGCGGGCCGCCGTCAGAGGCCGCGGCAAACGTCGCGGCGCCTGATGTCGCACTTCGGCGAGGCTGAACGAGCCGGCTCGGTCCGCGCAGTTGCCGTTCGCGGCACAAGCCGGGCACCCGCCCTGCTGCGGCGGCTCTGGGACCGTGGCTCGTGTCGGGCCGTCCGTCGGCCCGGCGCTTCGGATGGTCGCGGCGGAGGCGTTACTTCGCTCCGGGAACCGAACCGGAGGGATGCGGGATCAGGAAGGCGAAGTCGCAGCCCTGATCGGCCTGCGTGACCGTGTCCATGTAGAGCTTCTTGTAGCCGCGGTCGCAGCCGTCGTGGACCGGTGCGAGGAACGCCTTGCGCCGCTCGGCCAGCTCCTCGTCCGACACCTCCAGCGTCAGCGTCCGATTGGGCACGTCGAGCGCGATGATGTCGCCGGTCCTGACCAGCGCCAGCGGCCCGCCCTCGTAGGACTCGGGCGTGACATGCAGGACGATCGTGCCGGAGGCGGTGCCGCTCATGCGCGCGTCGGAGATGCGCACCATGTCCTTCACGCCCGCCGCCGCGATCTTCTTCGGGATCGGCATGTAGCCCGCTTCCGGCATCCCCGGCGCCCCCTTCGGACCGGCGTTCTGCAGGACGAGGATGTCGTCGGCCGTCACGTCGAGGTCCGGGTCGTCCACCCGCGCGCCCATGTCGGCCACCGAGGAGAAGACCACGGCGCGGCCGCGGTGCGTCATCAGGTCGGGACTGGCGGCGGACTGCTTAACGATCGCCCCGCCGGGCGCCAGATTGCCGCGGAGAACCGCCATCCCGCCCTCGCGATAGAGCGGCTTGTCGATCCGCGAGACGATCGACTGCGTCCACCCGCCCGGCATCTCGTCGATGTTCTCGCCCAGCGTGCGGCCGGTGACGGTCAGGCAGTCGAGATGTAGGTGGTCCTTCAGTTCGCGCAGGATCGTCGGCAGGCCGCCCGCCCGGTGCAGATCCTCCATGTAGTTCTGGCCCGACGGCTTCAGGTCGACGAGGACAGGGATGTCGCGCCCCATCCGGTCGAACTGATCGAGGTCGAGCTTCAGTCCGGCACGCCCGGCAATCGCCGCGAGGTGGACGATGCCGTTGGTGGACCCGCCCGTTGCGAGCAGCACCGTGAGGGCGTTCTCGAACGCCTCCTGCGTCATGATCTTGTCCGGCGTCAGGTCCTGCGCGGCCATCTGCACGGCGAGCCGGCCGCTGGTCTCGGCGATGCGCCGGCGGTCGGCGGACACCGCCGGCGGCGTCGCGCCGCCCGGCGCCATCATGCCGAGCGCCTCCGTGACGAGCGCCATCGTCGAGGCCGTCCCCATCACGCCGCAGGTGCCGCCGCCGGGGACGAGCTGGGTGTTGACCTCGGCGATCTCCTGGTCGTCGATATCGCCCGCCCGATAGCGCGCCCAGAAGCGGCGGCAATCGGTGCAGGCGCCGACGCGTTCGCCCCGGTGGCTGCCGGTCATCATCGGCCCAGTGACGAGCTGGATCGCCGGGATGTTGGCGCTCGCCGCTCCCATCAGCTGCGCGGGCACCGTCTTGTCGCAGCCGCCGATCAGCACGACCGCATCCATCGGCTGGGCGCGGATCATCTCCTCGGTGTCCATCGACATGAGGTTCCGCGTGAACATCGACGTCGGGTACGCGAAGCTCTCGTGGATCGAGATGGTCGGGAACGGGACCGGCAGCGCCCCCGCGAGCTGCACGCCGCGCTTCACCGCCTCCACCAGGTCGGGCACGTTGGCGTGGCAGGCGTTGTAGCCGGAGAAGGTGTCGACGACACCGACGATCGGCCGGTCGAGCGCGTCGTCCGAGTAGCCCATCCCCTTGATGAAGGCCTTCCGCAGGAACAGCGAGAACGCCGAATCTCCGTAGCTCGTCAGGCCTTTTTTCAATCCACGTTCTGCGTCGTCGACCATCGTTCCACCTACCGTTCAGGAGCACATCAACCGTTACGGCCACAAGATTGTCAACAATACATTTGACAAGCTCCGGCAGCCAGTGTCTGCTGGCCCGCAAGTGCAAGGATTTGCGCAATTTCAGAGACCTTTGGGAGGACACGAATGAATCGCTCGAACATGGCGCTCGTGGCAGCCGCAGCTCTCGCCTGCACGGCGCTGACGCCCGCGATGGCGGACGACTACCCGGCCGACGACGTCAAGGTCATGCAGGGCTTCAAGGCCGGCGGCGGGTCCGATGCGCTGGCGCAGCTCGTCCAGCCGTATCTCGCCAAGGAACTCGGCGTGAACTTCGTGAACGAGTACATTCCGGGTGCGACCGGCGCGATCGCCTGGACGCGCCTCGCCAAGCAGACCAAGCCCGACGGGGCGACGATCAGCATCACCAACACGCCGATGCTGACCACCAACTACATCATGAACCCGTCGATCACCTACACGATCGACGAGATCACCCCGATTGCGAACATCGTGACCGATCCG
The DNA here is from genome assembly GCF_003258595.1 of Acuticoccus sediminis. Taxonomy (NCBI): domain Bacteria; kingdom Pseudomonadati; phylum Pseudomonadota; class Alphaproteobacteria; order Hyphomicrobiales; family Amorphaceae; genus Acuticoccus; species Acuticoccus sediminis. The sequence goes on along the minus strand of NZ_QHHQ01000001.1, from coordinate 1,812,668 downwards.
GGCATCGCCGTCGTCGCCAAGGACAGCCCGTTCGACACGTTCGAGGATTTCGTCAACGCCGCGAAGGAGAACCCCGGCACCGTGACGGTCGGCAATTCCGGCGTCGGCGGTGACGACTACTTCACCTCGTTGCAGTTCGAGAAGGAGTCGGGCGTCAAGCTTCAGAAGGTGCCGTTCCAGGGTGACGGGCCGTCGTGGACCGCCGCCATGGCCGGGAAGATCGATGCGAGCTTCACCAACGTCGGCGTCTCCTTCCCGCAGATCAAGGAGGGCAATCTGAAGGCGCTTGCCGTGTTCTCCGAAGAGCGGTTGCCGGACCTGCCGGACGTGCCGACCGCCAAGGAGCTCGGCTACAACCTCGTGGCAGGCTCCTCGCGCGGCTACAGCGGCCCCGCGGACTTCCCCGCCGAGGCGCGCCAGCAGATGATCGACGCGATGCAGCGCGTGGTCGACAACCCGGACTTCCAGAAGGCCGCCGCCGAGCGCGCGATGAACATCGACTTCATCTCGGGCGACGCCTACGCCGAGATGCTCAGGACGCAGGAAGGCCAGTACAAGGAGATCTGGGCCGAGATCAAGGACGAGGTCCAGGCACAATAACGTCCCCATCCCAGGTCGACGGGGCGATCCCGTCGACCGTTCTTCCAGGAGATCGACAGATGGGACGCATTGTGACGGCGCTGGCCGGAATCGGCCTCGTCCTCTTCATGTGGTACGAGGCCTCGGGCTACCCGCCGACGGCGCAGAAGCTTCCCAACCTCCTCGGCTGGGTCGTGCTCATTCTCGCCGTGCTCGCCATCGGCCAGACGCTGCTCGCCCGCCGCGCCGCCCTGGCGCAAGGGAACGCCGCCGCGACGGAGCCGACCTCGTGGCGCGACATCGGCATCGGCGCGGCCTTCCTCGGCCTGATCGTCGTCTATGCCTGGTCCATCGGTACCGTCGGCTACATGCTCGCAACGCCGGTCTTCCTGGCGCTGCCGCTGATCGCGCTGCGCCCGGTCGGTCTGGTGCCCGGCGTTCTGACGATCGCCGCCGTCTCGGCGGTGATCTACGGCGTGTTCGTCTGGTTCCTGAAGCTCAACATCCCGCTCTTCCCGACCTTTTGAGGTATCTTGTATGGAGGGCTTCCTCTGGATTGGCCTCGCCAACGTCCTTGACCCGATCAACGTCGCGGCGATCTTCGCCGGTGCGCTGATCGGCATGTTCGTCGGCGCGATGCCTGGCCTGTCGGCCACCATGGCGATCGCGCTGCTGTTGCCGCTGACCTACTCGTTCCGGCCCGAGACGGGCCTCGCGATGCTCGCCTCGCTCTACCTCGCGGCGATGTACGGCGGCTCCATCTCGGCCATCCTGTTGCGCACCCCCGGAACGCCCGCGGCCGCCGCGACGGTGATGGACGGGCACCCGATGGCTCGCAAGGGGCAGGCCGGCAAGGCACTCGGCCTTTCGCTGACCGCCTCGCTCATCGGCGGCCTCCTCTCGTCCGTGGCGCTGCTGACGGTGGCGCCGGCGCTCGGCCGCGTGGTCCTCAATTTCGGTCCGGTCGAGATCTTCGCGGTCGCCGTCCTCGGCATCACCATCATCGGCACGCTGTCGCAGGGCTCCACCATCATGGGGCTGTTCTCCGGCGCGCTGGGACTGCTGCTGGCGACCGTCGGCATGGATCCGACGACGGGCACGCCCCGCTTCACGTTCGGAATCCTCGACCTCTTCTCGGGCATCAACTTCACCGTCGCGCTGATCGGCCTGTTCTCGATCCCGCAGGCCGTTCGCCTCATCGTCGAGGGCAACCGGGGCAGCGGCGAGCGTGTGTCCAATATCGGCGACCGGATGCTGCCGACGGGCCGTGAGTTCGTGCAGCTCCTGCCCAACTCCATCCGCTCCGGCTTCATCGGCGTGGTGACCGGCCTCATCCCCGGGACCGGCGGCGACACCGCATCGTGGTTTGCCTACAACGAGGCAAAGCGCTTCGCGAAGAACAAGGCCGAGTTCGGCACGGGTACGCCCGCCGGCGTCGTCGCCCCCGAAGCGGCCAACAACGCGGTCGTCGGCGGCGCGCTGATCCCGACCATCGCGCTCGGCATTCCCGGCTCGTCCTCGACGGCGGTGCTGCTCGGCGGGCTGATGGTGCACGGCATCCTTCCCGGCCCGTCGCTGATGACGGACTACGGCGATGTCACCTACACGCTGCTGTGGGCGGTGCTCCTCGCCAACGTCGCGCTGTTCGCGGTCGGGATCCTGTTCACGCGCGCGTGCGTCGCCGTCACGAGGATCCCCAACCGCGTCGTCGGCCCGGTCATCGTGGTGCTGTCCGTCATCGGCGCCTACGCGATCAACAACTCGATGTTCGATATCGGCCTGATGATCGCCTTCGGGATGCTGGGGCTCGCCTTCGATGCCTTCAAGATCCCGACGCCGCCGCTCGTGATCGGCCTCATCCTCGGCCCGATCCTCGACACGACGTTGCAGCAATCTATGCTGATCGGCCAGAACAACTGGATGATCTTCCTCCAGAACCCGATCTCCGCCACCTTGCTTGCGATTGCACTTCTGTCCGCATTGCAGGCGACGCCGTTGTTCGGCTGGCTGGGTCGATCTATGAAGCGCGCTACGGCTGGAAAGCAGGTCACGACGGGCGGCACCGAGTAGACCTGTCGGAGGGATGTGATGGCGGACGCGGCGCGCACCGGCGCGGCGGAAATCAACGAAGACGCGCCGCGCCGCAACGGCGAGGACATCGCCCTGGAGATTGCCCACCGTCTCGAGGAAGAGATCGTCTTCGGCCGCCTCCACCCGCGCGAGCGGCTGATCGAGGAGCAGCTTGCCGCGCAGTTCGGGGTGAAGCGTCACATCGTGCGGCAGGCGATCATCGTGCTCGAGCGCCTCGGCCTCGTCGAACGGCCGCGCAACCGCGGCGCCGTCGTGCGGCTCTATACGGCCAAGGAGGTCGCCGACCTCAACGACGTGCGCGAGCTGCTCGAGGGCCAGGCCGCGTCCTGTATCCCTCTCCCGCTCCCGCAGGACGCGATGGAGGAGCTGGAACGCATCCAGCGCGAGCACTCGGCGGCCGTCGCCGCGCAGGATCGCCGCGGTGTCTTCCGCAGCAACATCGCCTTCCACCGCGCGCTGTTCGGCCACTGCGGCAACGCCGCATTGCTGGAGGCGATCACCCTCTTCGCGCAGAAGTCACACGCATACCGCTCGATCGCGGTGAGCGACCGGGCCTATCAGGACTGGGCCGCCAACGCGCACTGGGAAATGATCGACGCGATCCGCAAGGAAGACCGCGACCGTCTCGTCGCGCTCTGCAAGGCCCACCTCGCCCCCTCCCGCGACCACTACATCGAGACGCTGCGCCAGCGTTACGGCTGAGGCGCCGCACCCGCGCCGCGGGCGAGGTCGTTCGCGTCGAGCGCCGTCTCGGCGAGCTTGCGGATGAGGTGCATCTGCGCCGTGCCGCGGAGCGACAGGAGCCCCAGCTCGCGCACCGGCACCGGGGGCGGCAGGTCGATGCGATTGAGCCGCAGCCCCTCCGGCCAGGGACCCGCCCACTCCGGCACGATGGAAACGCCGAGCCCGCCGTCCACCATCACCGCGATCGCCTCCAGCGCGTCGAGTTCGAAGCGCTGCGCCGGGACGATGCCGCGGCGGTCGAGGTAGTCGGCCGCGAGCCGCCCGCCCCACTGCCGCCGGTCGTAGCGAATGAATGGCCGTGTTTCGAGGAGCGTGATGGCGTCGCGTACGGTCTCGTCGTGCGGTGCGAGCAGCACCAGCGGTTCCGAGCGCCACGAGTGGAACTCCACCGTCTTCGGCAGCACGAAGCCCGGCTTGACGATCACCGAAGCGTCGACCTCGCCGGCCAGGGTCTTGGCGTAGAGCTCGCTCGACGTCCCGGGTTCGAGGACCACCTCCAGTCCCGGGTGCTGCCGCGACAGCCGCCCCAGCACGCCGGGAAAGAGCCCGGTCTGCGCCGTCGAGATCGCGCCGACGCGCAGCTTGCCGATGATCTCGCCGCCCCGCACGGCGGTTCGCAGCTCGCGCAGGACCCTCAGCAGCGCCGCCGAACGGTCGACCACGGCGTACCCGGCTTCCGTCGGCCGCACCGAGCGCCCGGCCCGTTCGAGAAGCTTGACGCCGAGCTCGGCTTCCAGCGTGCGGATTCGCTGTGCGACGGCGGTCGCGGTGATGTCGAGCTCCAGGGCGGCGTCGGCCAGTGAGCCGCGGCGGACAACGGCGAGGAAGGTGTCGAGGAAGCGGGTGTCCATCCCCGCCCATACCAAACTTTTTGTTCGCCCTGAAGAAAGTTAGGCGCACTTTTTCTGCTGCGCCTGAGCCGCTAGCGGGAGTGCATAATCTGGGAGAACGTCATGGATCTTGGCCTCGACAACAAGGTTGCCCTGGTGCTGGGCGCGGGGGGCGGGCTCGGCAGCGCCATCGCCCGATCGCTGAGCGCGGAAGGCGCCAGCGTCGCCGTCGCCGACATCGACGAGGCGGCCGCCAGCGCCACCGTCGAGGCGATCCGCGCCGCGGGTGGCACGGCGACGGCGCTGACCTGGGACATCGCCGACATCGCCAGCGTCGATGCCAGGGTCTCGGCGGTCGAGAAGGAGCTCGGACCGGTCGACATCTTCGTCGCGATCACCGGCGGTCCGCCCCCCGGCGGCGTCGCCGGCCAATCCGCCGAGACGTGGCGCAAGTTCTTCGATTCCATGGTGGTCTCGGTGTTCGCCATCACCGACCGCGTGCTGCCGGGGATGCGCGAGCGCAAGTGGGGTCGCATCATCACCTCCACCTCGTCCGGCGTCGTCGCGCCGATCCCCAATCTCGGCCTCTCCAACGCCCTGCGCGCCACCCTGGTCGGCTGGTCGAAGACGCTGGCGGCGGAGGTGGGCCGCGACGGCGTCACCAGCAACATCGTGCTGCCGGGCCGCGTCGCCACCAAGCGCATTACCTTCCTCGACGAGAAGAAGGCCGAGCGCGAGGGCCGGCCGGTCGCGGACGTCGTCAGCGAGAGCACCGGCTCGATCCCACTCGGCCGCTACGGCGACCCGCAGGAATATGGCGACACGGTCGCCTTCCTCGCCTCGACCCGCTCGTCCTACATCACCGGCAGCGTGATTCGCGTTGACGGCGGATACATTCCCAGCATCTGACCTTCCCACCAGACGAGAGAGGACGACCATGACGCTCGACGCCAATACCATCGAGACGCTGAAGGGCATCACGACGGCGACGCTGACGACGGTGCTTCTGAAGAAGGGCCTGCGCAATGTATGGCTGCGCGGTGCGATGCCGCTGCGGCCCGGCCAGCCGCGCATCGTCGGCCCCGCCTTCACGCTGCGCTTCGTCCCGGCGCGCGAGGATCTCGCCACGCCCGCATCCTGGGGCTCGCCGATCTCCACCCGCGCCGCCATCGAGGCGATGCCCGAGGGCTGCATCACCGTCGTCGATTCGATGGGCGTGGCCGACGCCGGCATCTTCGGCGACATCCTGTGCGCGCGGATGAAGAAGCGCGGCGTGGCGGCCCTCGTCACCGACGGCGTGGTGCGTGATCTCGACGGCGTGCTCGGCACCGGGCTCCCGGTGTGGTGCTCGGGCGCGGCGGCCCCGCCGTCGGTCGCGGGCCTGACCTTCGTCGGGTGGCAGGAGAGCATCGGCTGCGGCGGCGTGTGCGTCGTACCCGATGACGTCATCGTCGTCGACGCGGACGGCGCGGTGTTGATCCCGCAGGCGCTCGTCGGCGACGTCGTCGCCGAGGCTGTCGAGCAGGAAAAGATGGAGGCGTGGATCGTGACCGAGGTGGAGCGCGGCGTCCCCCTCCCCGGCCTCTATCCGATGAACGACGAGACGAAGGCCCGCTACGCAGCATTCAAGGCGGGCCGCGGCTGATGTTCGGCACAGACACCAAGGGCGTCTACGCCATCGCGCCGACGCCGTTCCTGCCGGACGGCGCAGTCGACTACGCCTCGATCGACACGATGTGCGACTTCTATCTCGATCGGGGCGTCGACGGCCTGACCATCCTCGGCATCCTCGGCGAGGCGCCGAAGCTGACGCCGGAGGAGTCCGTCGCGATCGTGCAGCGCGTGCTGGCGCGGTTCACGAAGCCGGTGGTGGTCGGCGTCTCGGCGCCGGGCTTCGCGGCGATGAAGGCGCTTTCGGGCGCCTCGATGGACGCCGGCGCCGCGGGCGTGATGATCACGCCGCCCGCCGCGATGCGCACGGACGACCAGATCGCCGGCTACTACGCGCAGTCGGTCGCGCAGATCGGCGCCGACGTGCCGTTCGTGCTGCAGGATCACCCGCTCGTCACGACGGTGCAGATGTCGCCGGGAGTCATCCGCCGCATCGTCGAGGAGAACCCCTCCTGCGTGATGCTGAAGCACGAGGACTGGCCGGGTCTCGACAAGATCTCGACCTTGCGCGGCTGGCAGGCGAAGGGCGAGATGCGTCCCATCTCCATCCTGTGCGGCAACGGCGGCCTCTTCCTCGACTTCGAGATGGAGCGCGGCGCGGACGGCGCGATGACCGGCTACGCCTTCCCGGACATGCTGGTCGACCTCGTGAAGCGCCACCAGGCGGGCGACAACGAGGGCATGCACGCGCTCTTCGACGCGCACCTTCCCTTCCTGCGCTACGAGCACCAATCCGGCATCGGCCTTGCGGTGCGCAAGTACGTGCTGATGCGCCGTGGAGCGATCGCCCACGCCAACCTGCGCGTTCCGGGCCCGAAGATGAACGACACGACGAAGGCCGAGGTGGACGGCCTCCTCGCCCGCCTCGCAAAGCACGACCCGCGCGCAGCATTCTGAGGTCGCGTTCGACCGTGCTGCCAGGTCATGCCGCGACGGGCGTCCTCGTGCGCGGCATGACGGTGAAGACGACGAGGGGCAGGCAGGCACTGGCAGTGGCCTCCGGCACCTCGTCCTTCCGACGGCCCCGCTCGCGCGGGGCGACGAGGCCGGACGTGTCTGGTCGCCCGGGAGCCGAAGAGCGGCGTTGCGCCCGCAGCGTACTGTGCGCAACCTCAGGCGGTGTCGTCGCGATGGCCGACACCGCCGGGCCCGGCCGGGATCCGGTCATTTCGTTACGTCGACGACGACCTCTTCGAGTTGCCCCTGGAACTCCAGCGGAGCGCTGTAGTCGTAGGTGACCGGGGTTCCGGTGTCCGACCCGATGTCCTGATTTTCCGAGAGAGAATATTTGAACGGTGTCGTTCGGGCGATGGGGCCGCGCGCCACCTCGCTGCCATCCACCGACAGGGTCAGGGTGCCGCTCTGCCCCATCTGGTCCCCGCCGTCGTAGGCGAAGTCCATCGTGAGCTCGTGCGAACCCGCGGCGACCGGCGTGTCGCTCTCGACGAGATAGGTCTCGACGTCAATGAAGTTGTGGGCCGCCTTGAGCTTGCCGTCCTTCAGGTAGAAGGCCCAGCCGCCGGTGTTGCCGCCTTGGGTGAAGATCATCCCGCTCGCGTTTTCGCCGATTTCGACCTTCGCGGTGATGCGGAAGGACTTGTTCTTGAGGTCCGGCGCCGACGCCTCCGGCAGCCCGGTGAGCGGGCCGGGGTAGGTGAAGATCGTCCGGTCGCCCGCCAGATTCGGCTTGCCGGTCAACTCGGCGCTGAACCGTTCGGCGCCGCGCCAGTCGAGCGGCAGTGCCTTGTTCTTCGATGCCTCTGCCCACCACAGCGCCTTCATTTCGTCCAGCTTGTCCGGGTTGTCCGCGGCGACGTCGTTCGCCTGGGTGAAGTCCTCGTCGAGATTGTAGAGTTCCCACTTGGCCTTCAGCGGGTCGAATTCACCGCGAACCGGATCCCACGGCTCGAACGCCAGGGACGCGGCCCACCAGCCATCCTTATACATCCCGCGGTTCACTACCATTTCGAAGTATTGGCTCGTGCGGACTTCGTCCGCATCCGCATCGGCGAGCGTGCTGAGAAAGCTTGTGCCCTGGATCGGGGTCTGCGCGGTGCCGTTGACGCTGCGCGGTTCGGCGATGCCGGCGGCATCGAGGATCGTCGGCGCAATATCGATGACGTGCAGGAACTGCGTCCGGGTTTCGCCGTGGGCGGCGTAGCGGGCGGGCCACTTGACGATCATGGGGTTGCGCACGCCGCCGAGGTGGCTGGCGACCTGCTTGGTCCACTGGAAAGGACTGTCCACGCCCCAGGCCCAGCCGGCCGGGAAGTGATTGAAGTGCAGTTCCGTGCCGATTTCGTCGATCCGGGGGAGCATGTCCTCCACCGTCATCAGGTACGCGTTGAAGAAGGCGTTCTCGTTCAGGGTCCCGTCGAAGCCGCCCTCGGCCGACGCGCCGTTGTCGCCGACGATGTAGAGGATCAGCGTGTTGTCGGAATCGGGCAAGGACTCGACGTAGTCGAGCACCCGGCCCACCTCGGCGTCGACCTGCTCGCCGTACGCCGCGAACGCCTCCATCATGCGCTCGTAGAGGCGCTTCTGGTCGTCGTCGAGGCTGTCCCACGCCGGCAGGCTCGCGGGGCGCGGGGTCAACTCGGCGTTCTGCGGAACGATTCCACGCTCCTTCTGACGCTGGAAGGTCTCCTCGCGGTAGGCGTCCCACCCCATGTCGAACTGGCCCCCGTACTTGTCGATCAGGTCTTTCGGGGCCTGATGCGGGGCATGTGTCGCCGCGGGAGCGAGATAGGCGAACCACGGTTTGCCGGGCTGGATCGCTTCGATGGATTTCAGCCACGCGATCGTCTTGTCCGCCAGATCGACGCTGACATAGTAGTCTTCGTCCTGCGGTGTGCCGAGAGCGGTCTGGTTCTCGAAGAGGTACGGTCGAAGCTGGTTGGTGTCGCCCGCCATGAACCCGTAGAAGTAGTCGAAGCCCAGGCCGTTCGGCCAATGATCGAACGGACCGACGGCGCTGGTCTCGTAGATCGGCGTATTGTGGTTCTTTCCGAACCAGGCGGTGACGTAGCCGTTCTGGCGCAGGATCTCGGCGACGGTCGCCGTGTCCTTCGGAATGATCCCGGTGTAGCCGTCGTAGCCGGTCGCAAGTTCGGTGATCACGCCGGTGCCGGAGACGTTGTGGTTGCGCCCGGTCAGAAGGGCCGCGCGCGTCGGCGAACACAGTGCCGTCGTGTGAAAGCGGGTATAGAGGAGGCCGTCTTCCGCGAGCTTGTCCATCGCCGGGGACGGGACACCGCCTCCGGTCACGTCGAATTGCCCGAAGCCGACGTCGTCGAGCAGGATGAGGAGGACGTTCGGGGCGCCCTCAGGGGCCGCGATCGGCGCAGGAAACTGCGGCGGATCGGAATTGAGATACGTCGTGCCGACGTTCCCTCGAAACTTCTGCTCGGCATGGGGCAGGACCGGCTGGCCGTCGCGCGAGGCGATCGGGCCTTGGGCCGATTGGGCCTGGGCACCTAGGACACTGCTGACAAGAATCGGCAGCGCAAGGGCCGCCGCGAAATGTCTGGCCACGTCATACTCCCTGGTATCGTCCAAGCGGGCGAATGCGTTTCTCTGGAACGGCATCGTTCGAGACGTGCCCTGTCCAGTAATAATGCGTGGTGAAAGGCTGCACACTCAGGCGGGCAAAATTATGCTGCGGTGGATCGATCATCCGGGCGGAAGGATGGATGAACACGCGGGCCTCTACCGCCGGCCTGCCAGCCCCCGATCGACAGCCGCTCCCACCCACGGAAAGGACGAGAATCTGCCAATGCTGGAGATCACCCGTATCATGGTCCCGAACGCGCCCCCTCCGGTGGCCCCCTTCAGTCACGCCGTCCGCGCGGGCGACTTTCTGTTTGTGACCGGACAGATGCCGACGGCGCCGCAGACCGGCGAGCTCGTGGGCGCCGATGTCGCCGCGCAGACCCGCCAGGTCGTCGCCAACCTCGAGGCGGTCCTCGCCGGAGCCGGGCTGGGGCTCGACCGGGTCGTCTTCGCCCGGGTCTACCTTCTGCAGTTCGACCGGGACTACGCGGACATGAACGCGGTCTGGGCGGAGCTCTTTCCGTCGGAGCGACGGCCGGGACGGACCTGCGTCGGCGTCAACGGGCTGGCGCTGGGAGCCCTCGTCGAGGTCGACTTCGTGGCCGCGTTCTGACGGGTCCGCGAGGGCGTACACCGCCGGGGCCGAGGGGGCCGGAGCTCAGCGCGCCGGCCTCTCTTCCGCCGTCCAGCGGCCGGACGGCGCGCGGGCTGGACACGGCGGGCTACGCGCTCTTCTGCGCGCGCCGCCGCGCCTCCTCCGTATCGCGGACCGGTGGCAGTCCGAACAGGCGGCGGTATTCGCGCGTGAACTGCGAGACGCTCTCGTAGCCGACCGTATAGGCCGCATGGCTCGGCCGCGCCCCCTCCGCCAGCATCATTCGGCGCGCCTCCAGAAGGCGGACCTGCTTCTGGAACTGCAGCGGCGACAGCGACGTGATCGCCCGGAAGTGATGGTGAAAGGTGGACGGGCTCATCCCCGCGACGGCGGCCAGCTGCTCGACCGGCAGGGCCGAGGCGAACTGCGCCCGGATCACCTCGACCGCGCGCGCGATCCGGCTCGCATGGCTCCCGGGAAAGCCGAGCTGGCGGATGGCGGAGCCGTGGCGCCCGGCCAACAGCCAATGGTGCATCTCGCGCACCACCTGACGCTGGAGGACGGGCAGCGAGGCCGGACGCTCCGTGAGGCGGATCATCCGCAGCGCGGTATCGGCCACTTCGGCATCGGTCGGGTCGAGACGCAGCGGTGCGCCGCTGTCCGCCGGCGCATCCTGCATCTCGGCCGTCAGCTCCGCGATCAGCGCAGGATCGAGGTCGAGCGCGAAGGAGAGGTACGGCGCGGCGCGGCTGGCGACCGTAATCTGGCTCGTGGTCGGGATGTCGGCGGTGATGAGCATCGAGTCGCCGCCACGGAAGGCGAGCGTCGTCGCCCCCATCGTGACCTCCTTGGTGCCTTGAACGACGAGGCAGATCAGTGGTCGCTGGAGCCCGTACTGCAGCTCCCCGACCTCGGTCGTGCGCACCAGGTTCATGCCCGCGATGGGGGCCCGCGCGATGCCGGAGGCGTCGGCATGGACCTCGGTGTATCGGCGCACGGCCCGGAGCAGCGGCTCGTTCATGCCGACGTTGTACCGCCGGAGGCGCCACCCGGCCAGAAGAGCCGGAGGATCAGGCAAGGCTCTCCCTGCTTTGGGCAACCGGGCGCCCCGCTCGCGACCGATATCCGGCAGGCCGGCCCGGAGGCGCCCGCGTCGACGGACCGGCAGCACACCCCCAAGGGAGAACGGACATGAGCAAGATCCTGATCGTCCTGTCGGCCGCCGAGACGTGGACCCGCGCCGACGGCTCGAGGTACCAGAGCGGCGTGTGGGCCGAGGAGTTCGTCGTGATGGACGAGATGTTCCTGAAGGCCGGCGCCAGCGTCGACATCGCGACCCCGGGGGGCGTCGCACCGACCATCGACCCGCACAGCATGAACCCGGATGTCGTGGGCGAGGAGAATGTCGCGCACTTCCGTGCCTATCTGGACGCGATCGCGGATCGCCTCGCCCATCCACTCGTGCTGGCCGAGGTGGCTACCGCCGCCTATGACGCGGTCGTCATCCCCGGCGGCCACGGTCCGGTCGAGGATCTCTACAAGGACGGGGACATGGGGCGGATCCTCGTCGAGGCCGATCGGGCGCAGAAGATCATCGCGCCCGTGTGCCACGGCCAGGCGGCCCTACTGGCGGCGAAGGACGAGGATGGCCAGTGGCTCTTCGCGGGCCGCCGGATGACGTCCTTCAGCGACGAGGAGGAGGTCGAGCTCGGCACGGCCGACAACGCGCCATGGCTATTGGCCGACACGCTGCGCAAGAACGGAGCCGCTTACGAGAAGGGGCCGAACTGGGGCGCCTACGTCGTTCGCGACGGAACCCTGCTCACCGGCCAGAACCCGGCATCGAGCGCGCCGCTGGCCGAGGCTGTGCTGACGGCGCTGCGCTGACCATGGGCCGGCGCCGTCCGGAGGCCCCATTTCCACTTGAGGAGCAACGAGATGATCGACGCGCATGACGAGCCCCGGCACCGCGGCGTGCGGGTGACGGGCGAGGACGGCTGCGACGGCCCGAAGGCCTTCTACATCCTCATCGAGGCGAGGCCCGGACGGGAGGACGAGGTGGTGGAGATGCTGCGCGACATCCGCGCCTGCGTCGAGGACGAGCCGGCCACCGGCCCGTGGTTCGCGGTGAGGCACTCGCAGTCCCTGTTCGCGATCTTCGAGGCGTTCCCGGACATCGCCGGCCGGGATGCCCACGTCGCGGGCGGCGGCGGCGACATCTTCCGCGACGTCGAGCGCATGAACCGCATCCTCGACAGGCCGGCCCACGTCCAGCGGGTCGACGTGCTGTCCGCCAAGCGGGTGTTCGCGGGGTGAGACGCGGAGGGCTCGGCCACGCGGCCGACCGGCGGTCCCCTCCCCGCAGGGACTGCTGACCGTCCTCAGCTGCGAGCATCCGCTGCGCCGGGGCCATCGATCCGCGGCGCGCACCCTGCTTAGCCGCTCCGGTTCATGGCCGGAGCGGCCGGTCTGGTTCAGCCCGGAATGCGGGCGATGACCTTGATCTCGAAGTCGAAACCGGCGAGCCACGTGACCCCGAGCGCCGTCCAGTTGGGGAACGGCGGCTTCGGGAAGTGCCGGTTCTTGACCTTCAGCACCGTCTCGAACTGCCTCTCGGGGTCGGTGTGGAACGTCGTCACGTCGACGATGTCGTCGAGGCTGCACCCGGCAGCCCCGAGCACCGCCTTGAGGTTGGCGAACGCGCGCTCGACCTGACGCTCGTAGTCCGGCTCGGGACTGCCGTCGTCGCGGCTGCCGACCTGTCCGGAAACGAAAAGAAGGTCACCCGATCGGATTGCGGCGGAGTAGCCGTGCTTCTCGTAGAGGGCGCTGCGGTTGGGCGGGAAGATCGGTTCGTTCTTGCTCATGATGCGTCCTTCGCGTCGGATGAACCGGCCAGACCGGGACGGGGCGCCGACGGACTTGAAAGCGGAGAATGATCGACAGCGCGGCGTTCGCCGTTCTGGTCGAGACGGTATCGTTCCGCTCATGTAGAAACCCGTGGATGGAACGCAAGTGTTCCGACGGCCTAAGGGCGCGAACGCCCGCCGGCCCTCTCTCAGGCGACGATCCCGTCGACGGACCTGAGGGCGGGGATGGCGAACTCGATGAATGCGCGCACCGCCGGGCGCATGTACCGGACGGACGGCAGGGCGAGATAGGCCTCGGTGGAGCGGACCTCGTAGCCGGGAAGGATGTGCACCAGGCGGCCGTCGGCCAGCGCCTCGGTCACCAGCAGCTGTTGCACCGGTCCGGCGGCGTGGCCGCTGACGAGCGTCGACCAGATCACTTCGGCGTTGTTCGTGCGCAGGACCGGTCGAACGGGCACCGGGACCGCCTCCCCTCCCTCCCGTTCCAGCAGCAGCACATCGCGCGGCGCCACGAGGCGCGACGTCGTGACGACCGCGATCGCGCCGAGCTGTTCCGGCGTCTCGATCGGACCGAACCGCTCGAGGAATCCGGGGGATGCGACGAGGATGCGGCGAACGCGCCCGAGCCGGCGGATGACGACGTCCTGCCCTGCGGGGCGCTCGTAGCGCAGGGCGAGATCGAAATCGTCGAAGACGAGGTCCACGTCCCGGTTCTCCAGCACGAGATCGACCGTCACGTCCGGGTGCAGACGCTGGAATTCCATCACGATCGGATGCAGATGCCGCACGCCGATGCAGGACGGCGCGTGGACGCGCAGGGGGCCCTCGACATGCCCGCCGTCCTGCCGGATCCCCTCTATGGCCGCCTCCAGTGCGGCGAGCGGCTCGCGGCTCGCCTCGTAGAGGGCCTTGCCCTGTGGCGTCAGCCGGACGGACCGCGCCGAGCGCTCCAGCAGACGGGCGCCGACCTGCCGCTCCAGATTGCCGAGCTGCTTGGTGACCGCAGGCTGCGAGATGTTGAGGTCGCGCGCCGCGGCGGTCAGAGACCCGCGTTCGACCGTGCGCACGAACGCCTTGAGAGCCGACGACAGGTCCATCGATAATTCCATATCGTTATTATCATGATCACTAGATAATTAATCGACATGGGCAGGACCGGTTGTCAATCTGGCTGCGGTATCGACCGGGAGACCAGGACGTTGATTGACAGGCGAACGTTGCTGATCGGGATGTCCGCGACACTGGCGGGCTGCGTTGCCGATCAGTCGGACGGACCGGCGGCGCAGATGCGGCGGCCGGCCGCCGATCTCGTGACCCACTACGGACCGGTGGAGGGCGAGCCGTTTCCGGTTCCGGGCATCGATCTGGCGACGGTCGACCCCGGCGTCCTACGCCGCGAGGTGGCGGATCCGACCGGCGAGCGGACGGGCACGATCGTCGTCGACGCCACGGCGCGCTACGCCTTCCTCGTGCTGGAAGGCGGGCGAGCCCTGCGCTACGGCGTCGGCGTGGGGCGAGAGGCGGCGTTCAACTTCGTCGGCGAGGCGACCATCGCACGCAAGGCCGAGTGGCCCGGCTGGCGGCCGACCCCCGCCATGATCGAGCGTGAGCCGGACCGCTACGGCCCGCTCGCGGACGGGCTGCCGGGAGGTCCGCAAAATCCCCTCGGCCCCCGGGCGCTCTACCTCTACCGGGACGGGCGGGACACGTACTACCGGCTGCACGGCACCGTCGAGCCCAGGACGATCGGCACGACGGTCTCGTCCGGCTGCATCCGACTGTTCAATCAGGACATCATCGACCTCTATCGGCGCGTCCCCGTCGGGACGCGAGTCGTCGTCCTGCCGGTCGGCGAATCCGTGGCCTAGGGGCGGCGAGCGTCTCCCGAGGCGGCGGTCCCGGCGATACCATCCGCCGGCCCCGACGCGCCGACCGGATGCGTCGGCTCGAGAGCGCCGACCCTCCGGGCGCTCTCGGCGATGCGCCCGAGGGCCTCGCCCGGCTCCATCGCGGTCGGCTGGAGGCTCACGATGAGATGATGGACGCCGAGCGCGCGCTGCTCGTCGATGACGTCCGGCAGCCCGCTCGGCCCGGTACGGTATCCGAGCGCGATCGGCGTCGCCGGGCCGGTTTCCTCCGTGAGGTCGATCTGGATCGCCACGCCGAAGGCCCGGAAGGCGTCCGGGGCGTGGCGCTGGACGGCGCTGCGCCAGAGGGCGTGCCGGTCGCGCTGGCTGCCGGGCTCGCGGTGGTAGGTCAGCCAGCCGCCGGTATTGCGCGCGATCCAGTCGACGGTCTGCCCCGCCGATCCGATGGCGTAGAGCGGCGGCGGGATGAACGGCGCGGGGCGCAGCTCGAAGTCGTCGCCCAGCATGGCCAGTCGGTCGGGCGCGCGAAGCGCCGCCTGGAGCACGCCCCACCGCTCGCGGAACGCGTCGCCGCGACCGTCGAGGCTCTCCCCGAACGCATCGAACTCCTGCGGGCGGTCGCCGGCGCCCAGTCCCAGCAGGAGCCTGTCGCCGGAAAGCGCCTGCAGCGACGCGGCGGCCTTGGCGACGTGGAGCGGATGCCGCAGCGGCAGCACCGTGGCGGCCGTGCCCAGCGCGATGGCCCGAGTCCGGGCGGCGACGGCGCCGAGCGCGACGAACGGATCGAGGTGCCCGAAGGTCTCCGGATACCACGACCCGTTGAGCGGCACGTCCCGGACCCAGTAGGCCGCGAACCCGAGCGCGTCGGCATGTTCAGCGAGGTCCACTTGCTCGGCGTAGTCGATCGCCGTCTCGGGCGCTCGCCGCAGCGGCGCGATGACGCCGACTGAAAGAGCGCCTTCGCGAAAGACGGTGGCCACGCGGGACGGTTCGTGTCTTGGCATGTGATCGGATGGCTCCAACGCAGGATGACGTCGCTCGATGGGTAGGTCCGGGCCGCGGGCCCGGACCGGCTAGAACATCCCGTTCGGGTTGGCCGACGTCTCCGGCATCACCTGCAGCACGTCCCAGTGTTCCACGATCCTGCCCCCGGCATCGAGCCGGAAGATGTCGATCCCGGCATAGTCCCGGCTGCCGGGCCAGTGCTGGAAACAGTGGAGTACGACGAGATCCCCCTCGGCAATCGCGCGCTTCACCTCGACCCGCTTGCCCGGCCACTCGCGCGCCATTCGCTCGAAGTAGGCGATGAACCCATCCTTCCCGGTCGCCACGTGCGGGTTGTGCTGGATGTAGTCGTCGCCGGCGTAGCGCTCGATCGCCTCGCGCGGACGGCAGTCGTTGAACATCAGCTCGTAGAAGGCGATCACGTTCGCCTTGTTCTGCGCAGCATCGGGCATGGGTGCCTCCTTCCTCCGGGCTTCAACTCTGTCGGGAGTGCGTGGCGCGCCGCCCGAACGGCGCAAACCCGCCGTCGAGCGCGCCGACGAGGGCAACACTCGCGAGGTCATGCATCCGGGCCCGGCCCCTTCAGCACCGCGTTCGCCGCGTCTGAGCCGCCCGTCGCCGACAGCACCACCAGCGGGTTCCAGTAGTCGCGATACCGGCTGATGAGGCCGTCCCTGAGGTCGACGACCGACACGTAGGTCTGGTCGTAGCGCGCGCCGTCCGCGTTGGCGTAGGCGTTCGACCTGAACTCCAGCACGCCGGCGCGCCCGTCGCGCGAAATGATCGCGCGGTCGAGGATCAGCGCTTCGATGGTGAAGAGTTTTCCGACCTTCGGCAGGTAGGCCGCCAGCGCCGCCTTGCCATCGATGACTTCGATCCCGTCCGGCAGAGCGAAGGGGAATTCGAACGAAATATCGTCGGTCACCATGTCAAGCAGCGTCTCGGCGCCCGCCCTCAGCGCATCGCCGAGGCCCTTGCGCAGGAGGGCGGACAGGCTGGGGAACTGATCTCGCGTCGAGCCCATTCGGCTTCACTCCAGATGGATGGAACGCTATCGTTCCGATCCAGATGGGACAGCGTGGATGGAACGCAAGAGTATCGACGAGCCGAGGCGGCGAAAACCCAGTGGCGCCGCGGTCATCCGGGCCGATCTGACGGAGGCGCTCTTCCGGGCCCTGTTCGAGGAGTGGGCGGACACCGGCTACGCCGCCATCAGCCTGGAGCGGGTTGCGGCGCGCGCCGGCGCAGGAAAGGCGGCGATCTACCGGCGCTGGCCGTCGAAGCGCGACTTCGCCTGCGACGCGATCGCGAGCGTCGGGGTCGGGCTCGGTGAGTTCTCCGACCACGGGTCGCTGGCTGCCGATATCGCCGCCTACCTTCAAAAGACGCGCCGCGTCCTGCGCCACCCTCTGGTGCGCCGCATCGTGCCGGACCTCGTCGCCGAACGCATCCGGTCCGAAGACCTCGCCAAGGTGCTCGGCCATCTCGCGACCGCGCGGCGGGCTCTCGGCGAGACACTTCTCGACCGGGCCATCGCGCGGGGCGAGCTCGACGCCGGGATCGACCGGGAGCTGGCGCTCGACTTCATCCCCTCGCCGCTCTACTGGCGGATGGTGGTGAGGGGCAAGCCGGTCAGCACGGCGGACCTTTCACGGCAGTCGACGGCTCTCGTCGCGGCGCTGAAGGCCTGCTGAACCACGACGGATCAGGCCACCGTCGGCCGCGCATGCGGCGTTTCCGGGTTGAACCCCCGCCGCATCACAAGGCACTGTCGACCTCACGGCGGGAGATGGAGCGCGATGGTGATGCGAGCATGATCGGGTCGAAGGAGGCGTTTCTCGCGCAGACCTCCAACGCGGGCTTTCCAGTCGATATCAGCGTGATAGACGCTGCCATGCTGCCATCGGCGGGCTTTGCTCCCGCGGCTCCGGGGTCGCGGCCGACCGCCCGCTTCGGCGGCCTCCCCCACCTAGCGCTCGGAGCGGAGTGGCCGATGCGTGGACCGCTCCCGCATGCTGCGGCCTTTGGCGAATGGATCGGGGGCTCGCGCGATCCGGACGCTTCGGCCCTTGCGAACTGGGCGTCGCCCGCGCCGTTTCGCTTCCTGTGCGAATACGACCTGGCGGCGGCGCGCGAAGCCTTCGCCTCGCGAGCCGAACCCGCCGGCTGGCCGTTACCGGATCAGGGACGGCTGTCATTCTTCTGGGAACCGCTTTCCGGATCGTTCGGGCAGTCTCGACAAAACGGACTCGTGATCTGGACCCGGGACCCCGTCGACGGGCTTGCATCAGTCGAGCCGCCTGCGGAGCTCGTCGGGTCGCCGGGTCTCGCCCTGCCGATGGTCCTGCCTGAACGTGCGGCACAGCTCGTGCCCGGGTGGAGCATCGACCCGACCGTCGGCGAACGGCTGTTGGAGTTGGCCGACGCGCAGCGGTGGTCGGAGTCCGAAAACGAAGCTCTGGGCGACTGGCTCGAGGCGAACGAGCTGGACCAGTCGGACTGGTTGGGACACAGCCTACTCGGCCATGAGATCGCCCTGCAATCCCCGCCCCGCTACGCGGCGGCCTCGGAAGAAGCGGGGCTGCTGGACGTTCCAGTCGAATGGGACAGCCTGGAGTTTGACGATCCTCGCGCCGACGGCTGGCTGCTGCTGCTTCAGATCGGCCTCCCGCATGCGACCAGCGGGGCGTTCGACGAGGGCTTCCTCTACTTCCTGATCCGGCAGGAACACGCCGCGAGGGGCGCCTTCGAAAGCGCCTATGCCATCTACCAGCAGACCTGAGGCGTCTCCCTCCGGATCGAACATGGCGGAGGGATGGTCGCCGTCGGCGTGACGCGTGGCGGTCGCCGGTCCGGGTGGGAGGGCGTCCGGCGAGCCGGACGCCCGGGTTCGCGTCAGCGTTCGTCGGACAGGCCGATGTTCTTCTGGAAGTCCTTGTGCATCTGGATCAACTCGCGGGCCGCGTCAGTGTCCGCGAACTCGTCCCATGCCTTGAGCGAGGCCTCCCGGAAGGTCCGGCGATCCTCGGGCGACCAGTCGTGGATCGTGACGCCCTCGGCCAGCAGCGCCTGAGCGGCCTCCTCCGTCGCGACCGAGCCCGACAACGTCAGGCGGAAGGACATCTTCTGCATCGCCACATCGATGATGCGCTGAAGGTCTTCGGGCATCGAATCCCACATGTCCTTGCGGATCGCGAAGTGGTCGGCCGGCATCGAGTGGAAGCCGGGGAAGGAGGCGTGCTTGGCGATGTCGTACAGGCCGGCGGACTTGTTGACCGCGAGGTTCGACATGTCGGCGCCGGCGATGATGCCGGACTCGAGCGAGGTGAAGACCTCGGTGAAGTCCATCACGATCGGCGAGGCGCCCATGTTGGCGAAGATCTGCGTCTCCATGCCGGGAGGCGAGCGGAACTTCCACCCCTTCAGGTCGTCAGGGTTGCCGATGGGCTGCGTGGAGGCCAGCGACTCGGGCGCGGCGATGTGCCAGCCGATGAGCTGCATGCCGAGGCCGTTGTAGATCTTCTGCGCGGCATCGAGACCGCCGCCCTCGTAGAGCCAGGCGTACATCTGCCACGGCGTGTCGTAGCCGCCCATCGGGTCGCCGATGAACTGGAAGGCGGTGTCCTTGCCGGTCTGATAGGCGCCGGAGGTCATGTCACCGTCGAGGATGCCGTTGATCACAGCGTCGAAGGTTTCCGGGCTCTTCACGACAGCGGACGAGAAGAACGGTTCCACGGCGATCCGTCCGCCCGACATCGTCTCGATGTCGTCGTAGAACTGGGCGATGGCAACGCCGGAGATCGATTCCGGGCTATGATGGGTTTGAATGCGCAGCGTGAATTCCTGCGCCAGCGCGCCGGATGCAACAAGAGAGGCCAGCGCGACGCCGGCGAGCATAGAACGGATCATGTTTCCCCCAAATCGATGCTTGTGCACCGTTTTTCTTTATGCCTGTGGCATCTGACCACACTAAGCGGAGAAAACTAGTCAGAGCAATAGCAGAATCACCGTCGGAAATCGGTTTTGTGCTACATTCAATTCGGCATCTGCGCGACGGACCGCCCGGCCGCCGACCGCCGCTCCCGATCGGAGGCGGACACGGCAATTGTGAGACCGGGGCCGCAGCGCGGCGGTTGCGATGCCCCGGCCACCACGCCGAAGCGGGAACGAGGCCGTTCAAGACCTCGCGACGATCACTGCAGGACTCGCCGAACGTCGCTTCGCGCCGGGATCGCGGACATCGATGTCATCTGCGCGTTCACAAGCTCCCCTCGACCTCGCCCGCCAGAACACAACCTAAGGGAGAAACGAAGCGAGCGCCATACCCGAATCCAACACCCGGCAGCGACGGATACGGCGCTGGCGGATTCGCTCCTGAAGCCGGTTCGAATTGCGCGGTTCGATCGTACTCGGCGCTTCGCCGCGTTCGGCCCGTCCGGCGATGCAGTGCCGCCGCAAACGACGCCCGGGGTGCGCGGCTAGGCGATCACGCCCAGATGCTCCAGCAGGATGAACATGCCGAGGCCGCACAGCGCCACGCCCGCCAGCATCTCCGCCGTCCGGCCGAGACGCGCGCCGATGAGCCGGCCGAGCAATATGCCGCCGGAGGACATCAGGAACGTCGCCAGGCCGATCGCCGCCGCGATCGTGACGATGTTCACCTCCAGGAAGGCGAGCGAGACACCGACGGCCATCGCGTCGAGACTGGTGCCGATCGCCGTCGCCACCAGGACGATGAACGAATGGCCGCGATTGCGATCCTCGCTGCCGCCGCCCCGCACCGCGCTCCACAGCATGTGCACCCCGACGCCGGCCAGGAGGAGGAAGGCGATCCAGTGGTCGACGACGGCGACATACTGGCTGGCCGCGACGCCGGCGGCCCAACCCAGCACCGGCGTGAGCGCCTCGATGACGCCGAAGACGACGCCCGTTCGCAGCGCTTCGCTGACCCGGGGCCGTCCGATGGCGGCCCCGCGCCCGACGGATACTGCGAACGCGTCGACGGACATACTCACCGCGAGCACGGCAATTCCGAAAGGTGACATGACTAACTTTCCCGAAGGCAAGCAAAAGCCCCTGCCTGTGGCCAGGAGGGGCTGGAACAACTGTCTCGAAGCGAGAGTGATGATCGCCTCACCCTTCGAGGAGAGGGAGATAGTCCACCCGACCCCTCAGGTCAAACCATTTAACTCTTTGAGAATGCTTCTGAGTTTCACTCTCAACTGGCCCGCGCGCCGGACTGCGGATCCCGGCGCCCCACCCGCGACATCCGGCGTCAGGTCGGGCGAGCCTTCCCCCGGACGGCGCGCTGCGGCCCCGGCCGCTCCCTCACCGACATCCGAGGTCCGCCGTCGCGGCGCTTCAGAGGCGACGGGACCGGTGCGCGGCGGCGGAGCCGCCATGCCGAGACCGGACTTGCACGGGGTGGCCACTCGGGTAGGTTGCGGCCGCGCGAGGACCATCTCCCCCTCCGGGACATTCGGCGAACTCGTCTGAACCAGGTGGGACCATGAGAGACACCCGAGACCGTATCCGGCATATCCTGCTGTTCGAGGCGATCGCCCTCGCTGCGGTGACCCCGCTCGGCGGGCTGGTCTTCGGGATCGACATGAGCCACTTCGGCGTCGTCGCGATCGTCAGCACGGTCGTCGCGATGGCGTGGAACTACGGGTTCAACCTCGGTTTCGACCACGTCATGCTGCGTGTCTTCGACGATGTGCGCAAGTCGCTCACGACGCGGATCGTCCACGCCGCGCTGTTCGAGGCCGGCCTCGTCACCATGCTGGTGCCGTTCATCGCCTGGTACCTCGGCGTGCCCCTGCGGGACGCGTTCGTCATGAACATCGCGATCGCCGGGTTCTTCATGGTTTACGCGTTCGTATTCAACTGGGCCTACGATAATCTTTTCCCGATCGAGGCAAACCGGGCCTGACGCGCGCACCGGCGCCAGCTTATCGCCCTCATAATGAACGTAAATCGGGCGCACGCGGGCCGGCAATACATCAACCATTGCCTGCGGCAGGCGAAACGGAGCCGCCCTTGACAGACGGGGGCGGGTCCATATTTTCCCGTCCGTGAGGTAACGACCTCGCCCATCGTGGGAGAGAATGCCCGGGAACGGCCCGGCCCAGGTTCTAGGGGCTGGTTCATGCCGTGGTTTTACCTCCTTCTCGCAGGCGTCCTGGAAATCGGTTGGCCCGTCGGGCTCAAGATCGCGCAGTCGTCCGGCTCGCGATGGAGCGGCGTGCTGATCGCCCTGGCGTTCATGGCAGCGAGCGGCTTCATGCTCTGGATGGCGCAGCGCCACATCCCCCTCGGCACCGCCTACGCGGTCTGGACCGGCATCGGCGCCGCCGGCACCTTCCTGGTCGGGATCCTCGCGTTCGGTGACGCGGCCTCGGTCGGCCGCCTCGCGGGCGTTGCGATGATCGTCGGCGGGGTCGTCACGCTCAAGCTGGCGAGCGCCTGAGCGATGGCGCGCGAACTGTCCGCTGCTCCGCGGCGCGACGGCGCCGGGAGCACTGTGCCCGGACGGTGGCGGCTGCTGCGCTGGTTCGCCTCGTCCGCCACGCTGGCCGTGCCTCAGGCCGCGGGACCCGTGGCCTTCTCGCTCGTTGCGCTCAGCCTCCTCGGCGACGCCACCGGCGGCGCCGCGATGATCCTCGCGATGACGCTCGCACAGGTCGCCGGCGCGATCCCGATCACCCGCCTGGGGAGGCGATGGCCGGCGGCGACCGTCCTGAGACTGCTGGTCGCGTTCCGCACGCTGGCGCTCGCCGGGGTCGCGCTGGCGACGCACTACCAGGCGCCCTTCGCCTGGCTGATCGTCTGCGCCGCCCTCGCGGGCTCGGTGAACGGGGCCGCCTACGGTTACCTGCGGCCGCTGCTCAACCACCTGACGCCCGCGTCTCGGCTCCCCCGCGCGCTCGGCGTCGCGGCAACGCTGAACGAGGTGACATTCGTCCTGGCGCCGGTCGCGGCGTCCGGCCTCGGCACGATCTCGCCCGTGTTCGCCGTCCTCGCGCTCACGGTGCTCGGCGCGCTTCCCGCCCTCCTGATCCCGCAGGTGGGCGATACGCACGTGAGGGACCTGCCCACGGCGGAGGCGTCGGTCCTGAGCCCCTCGATCCTGCTGTGGCTCACCTGCGCGGCGGCGAGCGGCGCCACCGTCGCCTCCATCGAGATCGGCGCGGTGGCGCTCGCGCTGAAGTTCGGTTACGAGCCCGCGCTCGCCATCCTGTTCACGGTGCCGCTCTGCCTCGCATCGGTGACGGGCGGGGTCTGGGTCAGCGTGCGCAACCGCATGGCGAGCCGCCGCGCCGTGGTGGCGCAGCTCGCTGTCATGGCAGTCGGGGCGGCACTCGCCGCGTTCGGGGCCTCGCTCGGGACGACGGTCGCCGGCGCCGTCCTCATCGGCCTGGTGCTGGCTCCCCTTGGGACCTACTACACGCTCGTGCTGGACACGCTCGCCCCGCCGCACAAGCGGCCCGAGGTGTTCGCGCTGCTGCGCACGGCGAACGCGCTGGGCGTCATCTTCGCGAGCGCGGTGCTGACGGCGGCGTCCCTCGGAACCGCGCTGACGGTCGTCACGGGCACGATGGTCACCGTCGCGGTCATCGTCGGCTTCGCCTCGATCGCTTCCGGAAGCCGGCAACCGCGGAGCGGTCTGCCTCTCTAGCCCGCCGCCCCGCTGCCCCCTACGGGGCCGGCCGTCAGTCTCCCGGCGTCCGTCGACACCCGCCGGCGCAGGCCCTCGCCGTAACCAATGGTCCGACGGGCGCCACCCCGGAACGCCGCCCGCAGGCGCCGCCGATGCGCCATTCGAGGCACGACAACGCAAAAGGGGCGGCTCCCGGGAGGAGCCGCCCCTTGTCCGTCGTTCGAGCGCGCCGGGCGTCCTAGATCAGGAAGTCGGACTCGCTGAGGTTCGTCACGCCGAGCACCGTGAGGACGAAGTCGGCGTCGCCGTCGCCCGTCACGTCGCCGGTTACGATCGTGTCGCCGCCCTGGACCACGGCCCTGAGCTCGCCGCCGTCACCCGAGAACCCGTCGTTGCCGATGAAGGAGAAACCCTGCACGCCGGCCTCCGACTCGTTGGCGTCGAAGCGGCGCAGCGCGATGATGTCGTTGCCGGTGTCGAAGTCCGTCAGCTCGTCACCGTCCACCTCGGCGGCCGTCCGGTAGTGGAAGCGGTCGTTGCCGTGCCCGCCGGAGATCGTATCGGCGCCGAGGCCGCCGACGAGGAAGTCCGGGGCGTTCTGGCCGAACAGCTTGTCGTCGTCGGCATTGCCGAGGATCTCATCCTTGCCGTTGCCGCCGTAGAGGACGTCGTCGTCCCAACGGCCGCGCAGCTTGTCCTCGGCCTGGTCGCCGTACAGCGTGTCGTTGCCGAAACCGCCGACCAGCACGTCGACGCCCTGCTCGCCGTAGATGATGTCGTCGGCACCGCCGCCGGACAGGACATCACGGCCCGGGCCGCCGTAGATCGTGTCGTCGTCCTGGTTGCCGTTGATCGTGTCGTTGCCCTCGTCGCCCAGGAGATAGTCCCGGCCCGGACCGCCGTAGATCAGGTCGTCGTTGGGGCCGCCGCTGATCTCGTCGTCGCCGGCATCACCGTAGAGGTCGTCGTCGCCGGCGTAACCGTAGATCAGGTCGTCGCCGTTGTAGCCGGCAAGGCCGTCCGGCCCGCTGGAGCCGAAGATGGCGTCGTCCCCGTTCGTCACGGCCATCACGAGCGCGTCGGAATCGCCCGAGGTGAGCGCGTCGAACGCGAAGTTGGCGTCGACGTCGAAGTTGGTCGCGGACACCGCGAGGCGGTGGCCGGCATAATACTCGAAGCCTGTCAGGCTGCCGTGGACGGCGCCGTTCGAGTCGTAGTCGAAGTCGCCGAGGTAGACGGCTCTGTAGTCGCCGTCGCCGATGACGATTCTCCGGCCGTTGTATTCCAGAACGTCCCCGTCTTCGACGGACAGGTCGTACATGTCGAAGGCGAGATATCCGTTGATCCGTGCCACTGTCGCTTCCCGAATTTTGATTTATTTTTATTCAAACGTCGCACAATCGACGTCGTTCCACCACCGCCCGCCCGGCGCGGTTCCGAGCGGGTCTCCGGGACCACGCGCGCTGACGTGACCGGGGCAACAACCGCCAGTCGATAAAAATGCAAAAGCCGCCGGCCCGTGGGAGCCGGCGGCAGAATTGCGTTGCCGTAGAGGGCGCGGGCGACGGATGCCCGCCCGGTCGCTTACGTGGTCCAGACCTGCTCGCGCCGGTCCTCGACGCGCTTTGCCTTGTGGGTGGCGCGCGGCAGGCTGTCGGCCTCCAGGATCGACACCCTGGCGCCGACGCCCGTGACGGCCTTGATGTGGTCCTTCAGCCGCTTGGCGAGTTCCTCGTCGGTGCCGTTGAACCCGACGATCTTCTCCGCCTCGACCGTGATCTGGTCGAGGTGGTTCACCCGCTCGACGACGATCCGGTACTCGCCGGTGAAGTCGTGGTCCTTACGGATGATGGCCTCGACGTCGGACGGGAAGATGTTGACGCCGCGGATCACCAGCATGTCGTCGAGGCGCCCGTGCACGCCCATCAGGCGCTGGCTGGTGCGCCCGCAGGAGCACGTCTCCTCGGTGAACGAGACGATGTCTCCGGTGCGGAAGCGGACCAGCGGGCGGGCGCGCTTCTTCAGCGTCGTCAGCACCATCTCGCCGCGGCCGCCGGGCGGGACGTGCTCGCCCGTCTCCGGGTCGATCACCTCGACGTGGATGTGGTCCTCCGCCCAGTGGAGGCCGTCCTTGGCCTCGCACATGCCCGCGCACGCGCCGAAGATGTCGGACAGGCCGTAGTAGTCGTAGACGTCGGCGCCCCACAGCTCCTCGATGCGCTGGCGCGTCTCGGGGATGGAGCCTCCCGGCTCACCGGCGACGAAGATCTTCTTGATGGCGAGGTCGGTCTTGGGGTCGATCCCCTCCTTCAGCGCCGTCTCGCCGAGGTACCAGGCGTAGGACGGCGTGGTCCACATCGCGGTCGCCTGGAAGGTCTTCAGCATCGTCAGGAGACGTTCGGACGGCACCGTGCCGGCGTGGATCGACAGCGCGCCGATCTTCTGCGCGCCGAGCACGCACGGGCCGCCGATGAAGAGCGAGAAGTTCAGCGAGTGCGCGTAACGGTCGGTCGGCCGGAGGCCCGAGGACCAGAACTGGCGCGCCTCGTAGTCCATCCACTCATCGAAGTCCTCGGCGGTGAACGGCGAGACCGTCGGCACGCCCGTCGAGCCCGACGACGCCGAGACGTACACCACCTGCTCCTCCGGGACGGCGGCGATGTCGCCCAGCAGCGGCAATGCCTCCTGCCGCTCGCGCAGGACGGACTTGTTGATGGTCGGGAACTTCTTGAGGTCCTCGAGGGTCTGGAGGTCGTCCGGCCCGACGCCGGCCTCGTCGAAGCTCTTCTTGTAGTAGGGCGAGTTCTCGTAGGCGTGGCGGAGGTGATCCTTCATCAGGGCCAGCTTCATCGCCTCCCACTCGGCCCGGCTCTGCGTCTCCAGCTTCGGATCCCAGTAGGGCCGGTCGGGAGACGTGGTGTCGTGCTCGCTCGCGGGAGCGAAGCTGGCGCCGGGGTGGTGCTTGTTCATGCGGGTCCTCGTCACAGGTTCTTCGGAGCGGGCCGGCCGGGAGGCAGGCACCGCGCGGCCGGACGGCCGGCTGGGATAAAGGACGGCGTCACGCCGCAAGGGCCACGCGGGCTCGCGCCACGCGCATCCTCGCAGGGCGGGCCGCGCCCGCCGGGCGAACGCGATGCCGTCGCAGACGAGCGCCCCGTCGGGCGGCGCGGCCGATGCCGCGACCGGTGACGGTCCCGCCGGGGCGGACCGCCGTCCTCGCCCGGGACCGCCGGGCGCCCGGCCGGGACGCAGGGCCACGGACGGTGCGCGAGGCTCCGGGTGCGGTCGCGCGAAGCGGTCGCATGAGGCGCTCAAGTTGTCTCATACGTAAAGCAACGTGGCGCCCAATTGAAACATCTCAAGATGGCAAGGGGCGCAAAAGGCCAGCAAAATCCGCCCAAAATGTCAGTTTTTGCAACGAGATAGGGTCTCACGCAGGGCAGCCCCGCAACCTGAGCGCAACCGGCGCCGCGGGGCGACGGGCGCCGCCCCGCCTCGTCCTACTGCCTGTGCCCAGCGAGCTGCGCCTGCAATTCGCGGATCGTCGGGTCCTCCGGGTTCTTCGCCGCCGCCTCGTCGAGGACGGCGCGGACGTCCTCGGCGGTCGACGTCGCCGCGGTGATCCGGGCGAGCATCACCCACGCGTCGATGCGCTGCGGGTCCATCTCCACCACCTCACGGAACGCAGCCGTCGCCGCCGGTATGTTGCGCATGACGAGCGCCATCCCGCCGAGCTGGAGGTGGGTCTCGGGGAAGTCGATGTTGGCCATCATCGCCGCGCGCCATTCCGCCATCGCGCTGGACAGGTTCGCCGCGATCGGGCGTGGCATGCGGGCGATCGGCGCGTCGAGCAGCGCGCGGGCCGCCTCCATGCGGACGGCCCGCGACGGGTCCGCGAGGCTGTCGATCAACGCCAGCACCCGATCCTGCGGGTTCGCCGGCCGCTGCGCCTCGACGGCGGCGGTGCGCATCAGCGGATCCGGGTCGGCGAGGTAGGCGGCGAGGCGCCCGGCGACGTCCGCGTCGCTCCCCTGGCCGAGCATCGACAGCGCAGTGGCGCGGGCGATGTTGGGCACGTTCTCGTCCTCCACCAGCGCCAGCAGGTCGGGGGTCGCGGCGGCGGGGTCGGCCCAGGCCGCCGCCAGCGTGGTGCCGAAGTGCGGCGTGCGATTGCGCGGATCGGGGAAGCGCGTCGCGATCTCCCCGGCGGCCCAGGCCGCGTCGCGGTCGGTGTGGCAGGTGGTGCAGGCGTCCGGCGCGCCGGTGGTGGCGGCAAGGTCCGGCCGCGGCACGCGCAGGGAATGATCGGCCCGCCAGTCGTTGCCCATGTAGACGCGCTCGGGCATGTGGCACGACTTGCACTCCGCGCCCTTGGTGCCCGGTTCGTGGAAATGGTGCGCCGGGCTGTCGTACTCGGTCAGGCGCAGGGTCGGGAAGTCCGGGTTCCCGGCCGGACTGTGGCACTGGGTGCAGACGGCGTTGCCCTCGGCCTTCAGCGTCGCGCTGTGCGGGTCGTGGCAGTTCATGCAGGTCACGCCGCGGGCGTACATCCTGGACTGGAGGAAGGAGCCGAGGACGTAGACCTCGTCCTGGATCTGCCCGTCGGCATGATAGAGGCCCGGCCGCAGCAGCGAGAGGCCGTACGTGTCGTGGTACGGCGTCCCCGGCACCGGGCTGTCGGCGAGGAAGGCCGAGCGGCGGGAGTGGCAGCCGCCGCACTGGAAGATCGTCGCCTCGCCGGAGGAGAACGACTGCGTGAAGCCGAAATGGTCGAGCGGCATGCGCGTCTGCGGCATCGGCTCGCCCTTCGCCCAGGCGAGATGTGCGGAGCCCGGCCCATGGCAGGCCTCGCAGCCCACCCCGATCTCCGCCGCGTCCGACGAGTAGCGGCCCGACGCGGGATCGTAGTTCTTTTCGAAGCCCGTCGCGTGGCAGACGGCGCAGCGGGCGTTCCAGTTCTTGTAGGGGCCGGTCCAGTGGAGCCCGTCGGACGGCGGCAGGTCCAGCTCCGGATAGAGATGGAACCAGCCGCCCTTCTCGGTGTCCCACACCACGTCGAAGCTCTGCAGCCGGCCCGGCTCGGTCTCGAGGAGGTACTGCTGCAGCGGCGCGATGCCGACGACCGAATGGACGCGGTAGTCGGTCGTCACGCCGTCCTTCTCCGTGACGTTGACGTGGTAGGAGCCATCGTCCTCGACCCGGAACCGGGCGGTCATGCCGTCCGCCTCGAAGCTGGTTCCGTCGAAGTCGGCGACGATGGTCTCCGGCGAGGGGCGGGTCCATGCGAGGGCGTGGTGTGAGCCGGTCCAGGCCGCCGTCGCGTCGGCATGGCACGACGCGCAGGCGCTGGTGCCGACGTAGGCCGGCGCCTCGGCGACCGGGGCGTCCTGCGCCGCGGCGGGCAGCACGAGGAGAAGGCACAGGAGAGCGGCTAGTCGGATCATGGGGACCTTAGGGCGCGCCGGGGTTCAAGGGAGGGAGCACGGCGTCGCGATGCCGTGAATTCGTCGTCCTGCGCGCTCCGGCGAGAGCGGCGGCGAGGCGCTGCCACCCCTCCTCCTCGCCGGACGCGGCGCCGGCCTCGTCCGAATAGCGTGCCGCGCCGAGCGCCGCGAGCGCGGCGGCGACGTCCGGGTCGTGGCGCGGGTCGCCCGCAGCCGTCCGCTCGGCCCAGAGGTCGAGCGCGGGACGCAGGGCCGCGTGGTCGCGCGCCCGGACCGTGCGCATGAGGGCATGGTGGGCCTGGCCCTCCGAGGCGCGCCAGGCGGCGATCCGCGCGGCGGCGGCCCTTCGGACAGGCGGGACGATGCGGCGAACGGCGAACGCGACGATCGCCGCCAGCACGGCCGCCGCCCCCGCGATCAGCGCCATGGCCCGCCAGTCGACCGGCTCGTCGTCGGCGACCGGCGGGCCGTCGACATGGACGGCGAAGCCTTCGGCCTCCGCCGTCGCCACGGCCTTCCTGCCGAGGTCGTACCAGCGGATCGACACCGCCGGCGCCTCCCCCTCCCCGCCCCCCTCGGCGAGGAGAGTCACCCGCTCGGTCCGGGTTCCGGAGATCTTGCCGCGGTCGCTCGACTCCGCGAGCACCGGCTCGTCGGGATAGGTGCGCACGCCGCGGATGTCGGTCGGCGGCAGGAGCCGGGGCAGGAACATCGGCGACGTCCCGCGGATCTGCGCCGTCACCGTCCGCACCACGCTGTCGCCGGGCCGCATGGCATCCGGCGTTCCCTCGACGGTCTCCTTCAGCGTCAGCTCCTCGGCGGCGATGAAGGGGTCGAGGTCCTCCGCCCCCGCCGGCACCACCCCGACGAGGGAGACCGGGTCGGTGGTGAGCGCCGCGTTCCGGACGTCGGCCGGCGTGGCGCCCGCGTAGGTCACGAGGATCTGCGAGGGCGCAAGCGCGATGGTGCCCGGCACCATCGGCGACAGGAGATAGCGGCGGGTGACGCCGGACCAGGTCTCCCCGCCGACGGTCTCGCTCGTCGGCCCGGTGGAGGCGACGCGGACCCAGAGGTTCGGCGCCTCGAACGTCGGCCACACCGGCGGTTTCGGCATGAAGCTCGGCACCAGCACGGTGAGGCGCAGCGAGACCGCCTGCCCCGGGATCGCCTCGGTGGCGCTGAGGTCCACCTTGAGGCGCGGCGCCTCCTGCGCGGCGGCCGGGGCCACGAGCAGAAGGAGCGCCAGGCACGCGAGGAGCCGCGCGAACCGTGTCATTGCCGCGCCTCGAGCGCGAAGCGCTGGCGCAGGAAATCGCCGGTGCGGGTGTCCACCGTCGCCATCCACTGGTCGGTGGTGAGGAGGCCGGACGCCCCCTCCTCGGGCGCCTCGATCTCGGTATCGACGCCCCGGCCGGACTCGTTGTCGTAGCGCACCTCGTCGGCGCCGATGCCGCGGTCCTCGCCCGTGTCCGAGGTCTCCTGCATGTGCTCGACGTAGGCGACGATATCCTTTGCCGTGGCGAGGTTCTCGGCTGCGCCGGGATAGTCCGGGTCGCGCGCCAGCACGGTCTCGAAGGCGCGCACGCCGTCCCGGTAGTGGCGCGACTTCAGCGCCGCCATGCCCGTGATGAAGGCCGCCTCGGCCGTCTCGACGCGCGAAAGGACGCTGATCGCCTCGTCGTACTGCCCGTCGCGGTAGAGGGCATAGCCGCGCCACAACGGATCGACGAAGAGCTCCGCCGCGCGGCGATACTGCCGGGAATTGAAGGCGCGCTGCCCCTGCTGGTCCGGCGTGAGGAACCAGTCGACCACGCCCGCCTCGGCCGGGCGGACCGGCGCGATCGCGGCGGCGAGCGCGAGAACCAGCGCCCAGCGCATGGTGAAGCCGCGGCGGAACCAGAAGAGGCCGAGCAGCGCGGCGGGGATGGCAAGCCAGTGGCCCTGATCCTCCCACGGCTGGGCACCGTCCTCCAGCAGCGCCTGGCGGTAGGCCGCGTTGAGAGTGTGCTCGACGCGGCGCACGTCGGACCCGTCCGGCGTGACCGGGACCACCGGCGCGGCGAGCGCGTCGAGGCCGCGGTCGTTGGTCCCCGCCGGCAGCATCGCGAGCACCGCGACGGCCGAGGCCGCCGCGTCGAGCGCCGCGACGTCTGCCGGGTCGAGAGCGTCGGCGACGAAGACGATGCCGCCGGGCCCGTCCTCGCCCCCGAGCAGGCCCTCGGCGGCGGCAAGCGCATCGGCGGCGCGGTCGCCCTCCTGCGGCATCACCTCCGGCGAGAGGCCCTCGAGGTAGGGCACCATCACGCCGGGGTCCTCGGTCATCGGGACCACGACGTGCGCGGTTCCGGCGTAGGCGACGAGCGCCGTCCGGGCGCCTGCGCGCAGCTCCAGCAGGTCCCGGATCTTCTGCTTGCCCCGTTCGAGGCGCGACGGGGCGACGTCGGTCGCCTCCATCGACGGCGTCACCTTGAGCGCGACGACCATCGGCGCGGACTGCGCCGCGAACGGGTCCGGCACGCGCGACCACGTCGGCCCCGCTGCCCCGACAGAAACGAGGAGCAGCACGACGGCGACCCCGTCGATCGGTTCGAGCCGCCGCCGTCCGTGCGCGCCGACGGTGAGCGCGGCGCGCAGGTGCGGCGCGATCCCCTCCGCCGGCACGTCGCGCCGCACGTGCGCCCGGCGCGCCGACCACCACAGGAGGGCGATCACCGGCACCAAGAGGAGCACCCACGGGCGGATGAAATGGAAGGCGTCGACGATGGCGCCGAGGTCGGTCATGCCGCCGCCCTCCGGCGCAGCGTGCCGAAGTGCAGCAGCGCAACCACCGCGGTGCCGATCAGCGCGGCCGCTAGCAGCGGCAGATAGGCCAGCGACTGGCGCGGCCGGTAGGAGATCGTCTCGCCCTCGCGCGGGGTGAGCGCGTCGATCTGGTCGTAGACCTCGGCGAGGCCCGCCTCGTCGGAGGCCACGTAGGCGCCGCCGCCGGTCCGCGCGGCGATGTCCTTCAGCGTGGCGAGGTCCACCCGGTCCTCGCCCGACGCGTTCGGGTCGCCGACGGCGATGGTCGAGATCGTCACGCCCTTCGACTTGGCGATCTCCGCCGCGTTGACCGGGCTCATCCGGCTCGACGTATCGCTGCCGTCCGACAGGAGGATCAGGAGGCGCTGGTCGATGTCGCTCGTCTCGAAGGTGCGGATGGCGAGGCCGATGGCATCGCCGAGCGCGGTGTGCGGCCCCGCCATGCCGACCGCGGTCCGGTCCAGCAGGTCGAGGATGGTGTCGAGGTCCTCCGTCAGCGGCGCCTGCACGTAGGCCTTCGAGCCGAAGACGATGAGCGCCATCCGGTCGCCCTCTCGTCCCTCCACGAAGGTCCGCACGACGTCGCGCACGGCCGCGAGGCGCTGCTGCGGCGCGCCTGTCTCGTCCCTGAAGTCGCGCGTGTCCATGGAGCCGGAGATGTCGATGGCGAGGACGACGTCGCGGGCGGCACGCGTGATCTCCACCGGCGCGCCGACGCGCTCCGGCCGGGCGAGCGCCAGCACGATGAGCGCCCACACGAGGATCGAGGCGAGCATCTGCAGCCGCGAGCGCGACAGGACGACCGCGCCGGGGCCGGGTTCGGCGCCCGCCGTGCCGACGACCTGGCGAAAGAACGGGAAGCGTACCGCCGGCACCTGCTCGCGCCGCGGCGGCACCAGCCACCATACGAGGAGCGGCGCCGGCAGGAGGAGGAGCGCCCAGGGAAGGCCGAGCGAAATCATGACCGCGCCTCCGCCGGCGTCTGCGCCGCCCGTGTCGCGCGGCCCTTTCGGGAGGACGGGCGGACGCGGTGGCGGCGGATCCAGCGAGCAGCGAGCGCGGTCAGCTCCGGCATCGGGGCGGCGTCGCGGCGGTACGGTGCGGCGAGGATGGCCCGGCCGGGGCCTCCGGCGAAGGCGCCACGCCCTCCCGTCGCGTCGAGGAAGGCGAGCCATGCCTCGCCCGAGAGCGAGGCAACCTCGCCGCGCGGCCACGCCGCCAGCGCCGTCCGCCGCAGGATCGCGGCGATCGCCGACGGATCGTCCCCGGCGGCACCGAGCTCGGCGAGGGCGGCGCGGCGGTAGGCGTTGGCGCGCCAGTGCCGCCAGCAGCGCCACGCGGCGAAGAGAAGCGCCAGCGCGAGGACCACGGCGAGGACCGCCCATCCCGCCGTCTCCGGCCGCATGGAAACCGGCGCGGGCTGTAGCGGGTCGACGAGCCGGTCGATCAGCTCGACGAGGCTCCCGGCCTTGAGGGGGGCGTCCTCGCCGTTCATCTCTGCGCGAGCCCCATCAGGCGGCGCATCTGCGGCAGCGTCTCCTCCGCGGCCGTCAGCGGCAGCACCGCGACGCCGAGGGAGCGCTGCCAGTCGAGGATCTCCGCGAGCCGCCCCTTCGCCAGCGCCTTGAGGTCCCGATAGGTCGTGTGGTCGGCGGTGTCGATCTCGGCCTGAAGCTCGCCGTCGGAGACGACGAGCCGCACGCCTTCGGGGACATCGTCCGCGAACGGGTCGGTGACGAGGATCAGCACCAGGTCGTTGTGGCGCGACAGGGCCGACACGAGGCGGTGCGTCTCGTCGTCGACGACGTCGAAGTCGCTCAGCACGATGACGAGGTGGTTGCGGGCGGCGATCCGCGAGACGCTGCGCAGCACCTCCGTCAGCGACACCGGCGGGACGGCGGGCGCGTCTGCGCTCAGGAGCGCGTTGGCGTCCGCGAGCGCGGTCAGGAAACGGTCGAGCGCGCGGCGGCTGCGCTGGGGGCGGACCTCGGCGATCAGCGCGTCGCCGAAGACGATCCCGCCGACGCGGTCACCCTGGTCGAGGATGCGGAATGCGGCGAGCGCGGCCGCCTCGGCGGCGGTGACCGCCTTCATGTTGAGGCGCGAGCCGAAGAACATGGACATGCGCTGGTCCACGACGATGAGCGCCGGACGGTCGCGCTCCTCGGTCATGACGCGCACGTGCGGCGTCCCGGTGCGGGCGGTGACCTTCCAGTCGATGGACCGCACGTCGTCGCCCGGGAGGTAGTCGCGCAGCTCCTCGAAGTTGAGGCCGCGGCCGCGCAACCGCGAGGCGTGGCGGCCGTTCAGCACCGAACGGGCCGGCTGGCGCGGCAGGAAGCTGAGCTGGCGCGCGCGCCCCTCCAGCGCGCGCAGGTGGGAGAGCGTCGCGTGGACGCGCGGATCGGCCTCCCCCGCCGGCGCGGCCGGCGGGAGGGTGCCTGTCCTGATCCGTGCCGCCCGGTCGCGCATCGCCCTTCCCCCCTACGGCAGCGCGACCTGGCGCACGACCTCGGCGACCACGGCGTCCGGCGTGACGCCTTCGCCCTGGGCCTCGTAGGTCAGGCCGAGGCGGTGGCGCATGACGTCCGCCACGATCGCGCGCACGTCCTCCGGGTCGACGTAGTCGCGCCCGGCGAGCCAGGCGTGGGTACGGCCGCAGCGGTCGAGCGCGAGGGAGGCGCGGGGGCTCGCCCCGACCTCGATCCAGCGCTTCAGGTCGTCGCCGTAGGCGTCCGGGACGCGCGTCGCGTTCACCAGATCGGCCATGTAGCGCTCCATCGCGTCGGCGACGTGGATCGCGGCGATCGCGCGGCGGGCGGCGAACACGGCCTCCTGCGCGATGGGCGCGGCCGCCGGTCCGGCCGCGCCGTCCGCCTGCGGCGGCGCGTTGGCGGCGATCTCCTCGCGCCGGACGAGGCGGATCACCTCCACCTCGTCCTCGACGGGCGGATAGGTGATGAGGACGTGCATCAGGAAGCGGTCCATCTGCGCCTCGGGCAGCGGGTAGGTGCCTTCCTGCTCCACCGGGTTCTGGGTCGCCATCACCATGAAGAGCGGCGCCATGGCGTGCGTCTTGCCGGCGACGGTGACCTGGCGCTCCTCCATCGCCTCCAGCAGCGCGGCCTGCACCTTGGCGGGTGCGCGGTTGATCTCGTCCGCAAGCACGATGTTGGCGAAGATCGGGCCGGGCTCGAAGCGGAACGAGCCGCCGCCTTCGGCCTGGAAGTAGACCTCGGTGCCGGTCACGTCCGACGGCAGGAGGTCGGGCGTGAACTGGATGCGGCTGAAGTCGCACTCGAGGTTCTTCGCCAGCGCCTTGATCGCGCGTGTCTTGGCAAGGCCCGGCAGGCCCTCGACCAGCAGGTTGCCGTTGGCGAGGAGGCCGATCAGGAGCCGCTCGATCACCTCGCGCTGGCCGATGATCGCCTCCCCCATCCGCTCCCTCAGCGCGGCGATCGCCGCGCGCGGATCGGCCAGCTCCTGGCTCATGGAACCCCCTCCGGTGCGCCGCCGAGCTCGCCCTCGAGCCGCTCGCGCGCCTGTTTCATTCCCTCGAGGTCCGACAGCTCCGCGTCCGGGAAGTGCGGGTCGAGCCGGCGCAGCGCCTCGAGGATCGCGCACGAGATGACGAGCCTCGAGTACCACTTGTTGTTGGACGGCACGACGTACCACGGCGCGTAGTCGCGCGCGGTGTTGCGGACCAAGTCGTCGTAGGCCGCCATGTAGTCCTCCCAGCGGTCCCGTTCCTTGAGGTCGCCGAGCTCGAACTTCCAATGCTTGGCCTGGGTGTCGATCCGGTCGAGCAGTCGCCGGGCCTGCTCGTCCGCGGTGATGTGCAGGAAGAACTTGAGGACGATGGTGCCGTTGCGGCTGAGGTGCCGCTCGAAGTTGCGGATGCTCTTGAAGCGCTTCTTCCAGAGCGAGGGCTCGTAGGCGACGCGCTGGTTTTCCAGCAGCTCCGGGTGGACCCGCACCACCAGCACCTCCTCGTAGTGCGAGCGGTTGAAGATGCCGATGTGGCCGCGTGCGGGCAGCGCCACCGCGTGGCGCCAGAGGAAGTCGTGGTCGAGCTCCGCGTGGCTCGGCGCCTTGAAGGAGCGGATCTGGAAGCCCTGCGGGTTCATGCCCGTCATGACGTGCTCGATCGCGCTGTCCTTGCCGGCCGTGTCCATCGCCTGGAGGATGATGAGCACCGAGGTCCGGCGCTCGGCGTAGAGCTTCTCCTGCAGGTCGCGCAGCTCGGCGACGTTCGCGGCAAGGTAGTCCTTCGCCTCGTCCTTCACGATGTCGATGCCGTCGTGGTCGAAGGGGTCGACGCTGTCGAGCCGGAAGCTCTTGCCATCGTCGACCCGGTGCCGCGCCGCGAGTTTCGCTACGTCCATGCCCGGTCCCCGCTGTCCTTTGCCATGGAAAGTCTAGGGTCCGGCCGCTGGAAACAAAACCGGCGTCCCGGGGGCCGCCGGCCGCTCTTCTGGGCGCTCGCGATCACTCATCCGGCCAGACCGCCGCCCAGTCCTTCGCCATGTCGACGATCAGCCAGCCGAGCCCCGGCCCCTCGTCGAGGCCGCGCACGAGCTTGCCGACGTTGCTGTCGCGGTCGTAGGCGAACTCACGCTCGGCGTCGGTGTGGTGGACGATCAGGCCGAAGCGCGGACCTTCGCCGGCGGTGGTCCACTGCAGCATCTCGAAGTCGCCGTCCGAGTTGCCGGCGGCGAAGATCGGACGTTTGCCGATGCGCCCGCTGATGCCCACCGGCTTGCCGGCCTTGTCGTCGACGAAGAAGACGCCGGGTTCCTTGATCACCGTCGGGACGCCGTCCACCATCTCGAACTTCGACTTCACGCTGGAGCCGATCACCTGGTTGACGGGGATGTTGTAGGCCTTCTCCGAGAAGGCGCGGATGAAGTCGATCCCGCCGCCGGAGACGATGTAGGTCGAGAAACCCTGGTCCCGCAGGTAGCTGAGAAGCTCCAGCATGGGCTGGTAGACCATGTCCTCGAAGCGCTTGTCCTTCGCCGGGTTCTTCGCCGTGGCGAGCCAGGTGCGCGCATCCTCGATGAACGTCTCCACCGGGAGCCCGGTGTGAGTGGTGTCGATGATCTCGAGGAGCCCCTTCTCACCACTCGCGGCGACGGTCTTCATGTCGCCCTCGGCCGCGGCCTTCAGGACGTCGGACGAAAGCACCGACGGGTCCTTCTCGGCCATCGCCTTCAGCCGGTCGAGCGCGAAGAACGCCTGGACGTACATGGGCTTCTCCGCCCAGAGCGTGCCGTCGTTGTCGAACACCGCGACGCGGTCCGCCGGGGTGACGTAGGTGTCGGCCGCCGGGTCCGTCACGCTGTCGACGAACGCGATGATCTTCGCCTTCGCGTCGGTGTCGTTCCAGGACGGCAGCGGATCGGCCAGCGCCATGCCCGGCAGGACGACGGCCAGCACGATTGCAATCAATCGCATGAAAAGCTCCTCGGAAACGTAGGCGCATCCGCGCGCGGCGGCAGCGCCACCCGGAATGCATGTCGAAACAACAGACCGGAGCCGGACCCGTGGACATGCGTCCGGGCCCCGGCTCCAGCGGGTCGACCCGCGCCGCGGGCACCGCCCGGCCCGATGGGGCCGGGAGATGCGGCGGCGCGTGTCCGTTGGATCAGTGGTTGACGTTCACCGGGGACAGTTTCTCCATCACCTGGTCGAGGCTGAAGCTCGCCGCCTTCTGGCGCGGCGGGAACTCCTGGAAGGTCTCCAGGAATTTCGCCACGTACTGCTGGGCGGGCACCAGCATGTACGCGCGGTCCATCATCCAGTCGTAGTACGTGTTCGACGTCCGGTAGGACCGCTCATACGGGTCGCGGCGCAGGTTGAAGATCAGCGGCGTGCGCAGCACCGTGAACGGCTCGATCCAGGCCCGAAGCGTGCCCCAGGCCTTCTGCTCCATGAAGAGCATCTTCCAGTCGTGCCAGCGCAGCGCCATCAGGTCGCCGTCGTCGGAGAAGTAGAAGATCTCCTCGCGCGGGGACTTGTCGGTCTCGCCGGTGAGCAGGGGCAGGATGTCGTAGCCGTCGAGATGGACGCGGTAGTGCCGTCCGATCGCGTCGTAACCCTCATCGGAGGCGAGCTTGGCCTTGATGTCGGGCTCGCCGGCCATGTCGAGGAAGGTCGGCAGCCAGTCCATGTGGTGCACGATCTCGTTGGTGACCGAGCCGGGCGCGATGCGGCCGGGCCAGCGCACCATCGCCGGCACGCGCCAGCCGCCTTCCCAGTTGGTGTTCTTCTCGGACCAGAAGGGCGTCATCGCCGCGTCGGGCCAGGTGTTCATGTGGGGGCCGTTGTCGGTCGAGTAGAACACCAGCGTGTTGTC
Organism: Acuticoccus sediminis; assembly: GCF_003258595.1. NCBI lineage: Bacteria > Pseudomonadati > Pseudomonadota > Alphaproteobacteria > Hyphomicrobiales > Amorphaceae > Acuticoccus > Acuticoccus sediminis. The sequence continues at coordinate 1,774,599 of NZ_QHHQ01000001.1, read as the reverse complement.
GGCGATGCCGAGCTCGTCGAGCTTGTCGAGCAGCTGGCCGACGTGCATGTCGTGCAGCACCATGCCCGCCTGGTATTCGTCGAGATGGCGGCCCGCGATCTCGTCGGCCTTCTGGCGGAAGTCCGGCGCGACGTGGGTGCGGTAGTGCATGTGGGTGCCGTTCCACCACACGAACCAGGGCATGCCCTCTTCGGTCTTGCGCTCGATGAAGTCGATGGCGGCGGCGACGGTCTCGTCGTCGACCGTTTCCATGCGCTTCTTGGTCAGCGGGCCGGTGTCCTGGATCTCGCCGTCGGCGAAGGAGTGGAGCACCCCGCGCGGCCCGAACTTCTCGCGGAAGGTGGAGCCGTCCGGCAGCTTCATGTCACCCGGATAGTCCTCGTTCTCGGGCTCTTCCTCGGCGTTGAGGTGGTAGAGGTTGCCGAGGAACTCGTCGAAGCCGTGGTTGGTCGGCAGATGCTCGTCCTTGTCGCCGAGGTGGTTCTTGCCGAACTGCCCGGTCGCGTAACCCTGTGCCTTCAGGAGGCCGGCGATTGTCGGGTCTTCCTCGCGCATGCCGAGGTCGGCGCCCGGAAGGCCCACCTTGGACAGGCCGGTCCGGAACACCGACTGGCCCATGATGAACGAGGACCGGCCGGCGGTGCAGGACTGCTCGCCGTAGTAGTCGGTGAACATCATGCCTTCGGAGGCGATCCGGTCGATGTTGGGCGTCTGGTAGCCCATGAGCCCCATCGTGTAGGCCGAGATGTTGGACTGTCCGATGTCGTCACCCCAGACGACGAGAATGTTGGGCTTGTCCGTCTGCGGCGCGTTCTGAGCCGAAACGGGGCCGGTCACGAGGCATAGACTCAATGCAACCCATGAAACTCTATTCACGTACGACATAAACATCGAGCTCTCTCCCGCTCTTTCGTTTTCCGGCCTGACCACTATTGGGCCATGTTTGCCGTTTTGGTAGTATAATTGAAATTCGCATAAATTCGCGGCGAGGTTATGGTTACTCGCGAAGATTTGCCTTCGCGATGGCGGAGCCCGGATCCGGGATCACCGAAGGCACCGGCCGGTGCCGTTCAGCCCTGGTAGCCGAACATCCGCGGCAGCCAGAGTGTCAGGCCCGGCAGGAAGATCAGCGCCAGGAGCGCGAGGATCAGGACCGCGAGGAAGGCCCAGATTTCACGGATGATTTCGGCCAGCGGGATCCGCGTCACCGCGTTGATGACGAAGAGGAGGATGCCGTACGGCGGCGTGATCAGCCCGATCATGCAGTTCACTACCGCCACGACGCCGAAGTGGACGAGGTCGATCCCGAGTTCGCGGCAGGTGGGAATGAACAGCGGGATGATGACGAGGATGATCGTCGTGGCGTCGAGAAGGCACCCCAGGATCAGCAGCAGGACGTTCACGCCGAGCATGAAGGCAATCGGCGACACGTCGAGGCCGACCAGAACGGAAGCGAGCTGGCTCGGGATGTTCTCCGACGCGACCACGTAGTTGAGGATCAGCGCCCCGCCGATGACGATGCCCACCGCGGCGGAGGAGCGCGCGCTCTCGACCAGGATCGAGTAGAGCGCCTTTACCGTGAGGGCGCGGTAGAAGACCCCAGCGAGGAGCAGCGCGTAGGCCGCCGCGACCGCCGCCGCCTCGGTCGGCGTGGTGACGCCGCCGTAGATGCCGTAGAGCAGGATCGCCGGCATCAGCAGCGCCGGGAAGGCGTTCGCGGTCTTGCGCGGGAGTTCGGAGAGCGGGACGACCTCGTCGGTCTCGAACCCGCGGCGGGCGGCGATGAGCGAGTTCATCGCCATCAGCACGAGGCCCATCAGGAGGCCGGGCACGATGCCGCCGAGGAAGAGGTAGCCGATGGAGGCGTTCGAGACGAGCGCGTAGAGCACCATCGGGATGGACGGCGGGATGATCGGGCCGATGGTCGCCGAGGCCGCGGTGATCGCCGCCGCGTAGCCGCGCGAGTAGTGGCCCGAGCGCACCATCATGTCGATGATGACCTTGCCGATGCCCGAGGCGTCCGCCACCGCCGAGCCCGACATGCCGGAGAAGATCAGCGAGGCGACGACGTTGACGTGCCCCAGCCCGCCCCGGAACCGTCCGACGACGGCGACGCAGAAACCCAGCAGCCGGTCGGAGATGGTGCCGGCGTTCATGATGTTGGCGGCGACGATGAAGAGCGGTACCGCGAGCAGCAGGAAGCTCTGGTAGATGCCGTCCACCAGCGTCTTGCCGACGATGCCGATCGACTGGCCGTCGGCGGCGACGTAGGCCATCGAGGCGACGATGATCGCGTAGGCAATGGGAACGCCGATACCCGCGAGCAGGAACAGCGTGCCGACGAGGGTGAGGATAGCGACGCTCATTCGTCGGTGATCTCGAGGTGGTGGTGCGGCTCGCGGTCTACGCCGTGGCGGATCGCCTCGTAGGCGCGCCAGCCGTAGCGCAGACCGACGACGGCGAGGAACAGGAAGTAGATCGAGTAGATCGGCAGCATCTTCACCGGCAGCGTCGCCGACGACTTGATCTTGAGGATGCGCATCTTGCCGTAGGTCGGCTCGATGGAGAGCCACAGCGCGGCCATGATGGCGAGCGCGCCCACGACGACGAAGACCCGCCGCACCTGCGGGCCGACCGCGAAGTAGAGGATGTCGAACGAGACGTGGTCGCGTTCACGCACGACGAAGGCGTTGCCGAAGAAGATCGTCCAGAGCCAAAGCACCATGATGAACTCGAGCGTCCAGCCGAAGGACGAAGCGTCCACCACGTCGCCGAACGTCGCGGCGAACCAGGCCGAGCCGACGATATAGCGCACGGCGATCTGGAGGATGAAGACGACGAAGATGGCAGCCATCATCATGGCCGCCACCCCCTCTGTCAGGCGGGAGAAAAGTCGCGCAATCGAACGCATTACGGTGTCCTCCCGCCGCTGGAGTCCTTATTGGCCCTTGCCGAGGGCGTTGACCTTCTCGAGCAGACCCTCGGGCCAGTTCGTCGCGTATTCGGAGTTGAGATACTCCTCCTGCACGTGCTTGCGGAAGGCGTCGACGTCGGGCTCGTAGATCGTCAGGCCGTTCTCCTCGAGGAAGGAGACGAGCTCCTCTTCCTTCTTGAGCTGGTTCTCGCGGCCGTAGTCGGCGGCGGCCCAGGCGGCGTCACGCACGATCTGCTGCTGCTCCTCGGTCAGCTCCTCGAACACCGCCTTGGAGAAGGCGATGAAGTTCCAGTCGACGAGGTGCGAGGTCAGCACGATCTGGCAGGTCACCTCGTAGAACTTGGCGTCGACCACGGTCGGGAGCGGATTGTCCTGCCCGTCGACGGCGCCGGAGGAGAGCGCGGTGTAGACCTCGGTGAAGGCCATCGGCGTCGGGTTGGCGCCGAGCGCGCGGCCGAGGAACTGCCAGGCGTCGGTGCCGGGCATGCGCAGGTTGACGCCCTTGAGGTCGTCCGGCGTCTCCACCTTCAGCTCGTCCGGGCACTGGCGCAGGTTCACCTGGCGCCGACCGAGGTACATCGGCGCCAGCAGGATCACGCCGAGCTCGTCCTCCGCCTTCTGCTTGAAGTCGTCGAACAGCGGCGCGTTGAAGACGTCCACCTGGTGCTGGGCGTCCTGCAGGACGTAGCCGGCGGTGAAGATCGAGAACTCGGGGAAGAAGGTCGCCAGCTCCTGGGCCGAGGTGATCGACATCTCGAGGTCGCCGGTGGCGATCGCCTCCAGTTCGGCGCCCTGGGCGAAGAGGGTGGCGTTGTAGTGCGGCTCGAAGTTCGCGAAGCCCGACACGGCCGGGGCGAACTTCTCCTGAAGCGCGACGGCGCGCTGGTCGGTGTCGGAGCTCACCGCGGACAGGCGGATCTGCACCTTGTCCTGGGCCAGAGCACCGGTGGCGAGAGCGGCAGACAGAACGGCAGTGACAGCGCCGGACAGAAGCCCGCGCTTCAGTGAAGTGCCCATTGGTATCCTCCCAGGTACCTTGATGACTTTGGCCCGGCGTAACGATGCCGAGCAGGTCTGCTTCTGGCAACCGCCGTCCTATTTGTCCAGCTTATATCGACCAAAAGATCAAAAAACGACTTTATTGCCAACTATCGAATATGGGTGCTAGGGGTTGCATCGACCGAAAGGCAGGGCGCCGGGAATGCAAAGGGTGCGCGACACCACCAAGGGCAAAGCGACCGTCGCCGGACGCGTGGCCGACCGGTTGCGCGAGCAGATCCTGCTCGGCCAGCTCGAGCCCGGCCGGAAGCTGAAGCTCGACGCGCTGCGCGATTCCTTCGGCATCAGCGTGTCCTCCCTGCGGGAGGCGGTGACGCGGCTCGTCGCCGACGGCCTCCTCGTCGCCGAGGAGCAGAAGGGCTACACCGTCGCGCCCATATCGCTCGCCAATCTCGACGAGGTGACGCGGCTGCGCATGGAGCTGGAGCCGCTCGCCCTGCGCGCGGCGATCGCGAACGGCGGGCTCGACTGGGAGACCGACGTCACGGCCGCCGTCTACCGCCTCAACCACACGGTCCGCGTCCCCGGCGACGCCGCCAGCGTCGAGGCGTGGGAGCTGGCGCACAACGCCTTCCACCTGGCGCTGATCGACCGGTGCGACATGCCGCTCCTCCTCAGCTTCCACCGCACCCTTATGAACATGAACGACCGCTACCGCCGCATCTTCATGGCCCGCTCGGAGGAGCAGCGGGACGTCACGCAGGAGCACGCCGCCATCGCCGAAGCCGCGACGAGACGCGACGGCGAGGCAGCCGCGGCACTCCTCGCCGCGCACATCGACCGCACCGGGGCGGCGCTGCGCAAGATGCTGCAGGACGCCCTGCCGGAGACCGCGCGATGAGCGCCCTCCCCGACGCGCGGTCCGCCATATCCATCACCCGCGCGCCGGCCGCCGGCCGCGCGATCTCCCTCCCCTCACGACCCTCGAGCCAGCCATGAGCCGCCTGATCACCATCCTGAATGGCCCCAACCTCAACCTCCTCGGCAAGCGCCAGCCGCACATCTACGGCCACGACACGCTCGAGACCGTCGAGACCAACTGCCGGGCCGCCGCGCCGGAGGGGTTCGAGATCCGCCTGCGGCAGTCCAACCACGAGGGCGAACTCGTCGACTGGATCCACGAGGCGCGGGAGACGTCCTGCGGCATCGCCATCAACGCGGGCGCCTACACCCACACCTCGGTCGCGATCCTCGACGCGCTCAACACGTTCGAGGGACCGGTGATCGAGGTCCACATCTCGAACGTCCACAAGCGCGAGAGCTTCCGCCATCACTCGTACATCTCGCTGCGCGCGGACGGCGTGATCGTCGGCTTCGGCATCGAGGGGTACGAGGCCGCGGTGCGGCGCATCGCCAATATCGTGAAGGCCGCGGCATGACCGCGGTCCGCCTCGGCCTCGCAGGGGCAGGCCTCATCGGCTCGCGCCACGCCGAGGCGATCGCCGTCGCCGAGGGCGCGGTCCTCGCCGCGGTCGCAGACCCGTCCGAGGCCGTCGGCCGCCCGGTCGGCGAGAAGCACGGCGTCCCCTACCTCGCCACGCTGGACGAGCTCATCGCCCGCGACGACGTCGATGCGGTGATCCTCGCCACCCCGAACCAGGTGCACGTCGAGGGCGGCCTCGCCTGCGTCGCCGCGGGCAAGCCGGTGCTGGTGGAAAAGCCGCTCGCGACGGACCTCGCCGAGGCGCGCCGCCTCGTCGAGGCGGCCGAGGCGGCAGGCGTGGCCCTTGCCGTCGGCCACCACCGCCGCCACAACCCGCTGATGACCAAGGCGAAGGAACTGGTGGACGAGGGCCGGCTCGGCACCATCGCCTCCGTCCAGGCGACCACCTGGTTCATGAAGCCGGACGACTATTTCGAGACGCCATGGCGCCGGAAGAAGGGCGCCGGGCCGGTCTACCTCAACCTCGCCCACGACATCGACCTCCTGCACATGCTGTGCGGCCCGGTGACGACCGTCCACGCGATGGAGTCGAACGCCGTCCGCGGCAACGAGGTGGAGGAGACCGCCGTCGTCATCCTGCGCTTCGCCTCCGGCACGCTCGGCACGGTCAACATCTGCGACACCGCCGTCACGCCCTGGAGCTGGGAGATGACCGCACGCGAGAACCCGGTGTACCCGGCGACGTCCGAGGACTGCTACTGGCTCGCCGGCACCCATGGCGCGCTCGCGATCCCGAGCCTCTCGCTCTGGACCAACCCGGCCAGGCGCTCCTGGTGGGAGCCGATCGCCGCGACCCGCTTCCCCTACCCGTTCGCCGACCCGCTCGTCTGCCAGATCGAGCAGTTCGCCGCAGTCGTGCGCGGCGAGGAGGCGCCTAAGGTGACGGGCCGCGACGGCCTCGCCGCGCTCGAGGTGATCGAAGCCGTCAAGACGTCCGCCGCCACCGGCGCGACGGTCACGCTGGGCGCGGCGGTGTAACCGCCCAGCCGTTGGAGGGACGTCCATGACCCGCCTCATCTCCGGCCACACAAGGCTCATCGCGCACCTCGGCGTCCCGACCGAGAGCTTCAAGGCGCCGATGATCTACAACCCCTACTTCGCCGACCGGGACATCGACGTCTGCGTCATGCCCATGGGCTGCCGGGCGGAGGACTTCGCTGAGTTCCTGCCCCTCGTCTTCCGCCTCACCAACATCGCCGGCGCGCTCATCACCATGCCGCACAAGGTGACGGTGGTGGACCTTCTCGACGAGACATCGACGACGGTAAAGGTCTGCGGCGCCTGCAACGCGGTGAAGCGGGACGCGGACGGGCGTCTCGTCGGCGACATGTTCGACGGCGAGGGCTTCGTGCGCGGCGTGGAACGCAAGGGCCGGTCCTTCGCCGGCGCCTCGGTGATCGTCGTGGGCTCGGGCGGGGTGGGCTCGGCGATCGCCGCCTCCGCCGCGAAGGCCGGGGCCGCCCGCCTCGCCCTCGCCGACACCCGCCCGGCCTCGGCCGAGCGGCTCGCCGCCAGCCTCAAGACGCACTACCCCGGCCTCACCGTCGAGATCTCGAGCGACCCGGCCGGGTTCGACATCGCCGTCAACGCGACGCCGCTCGGCATGAACGCCGGCGACCCGCTGCCGATGGACCTGTCCGGCGTCACCGCCTCCACCTTCGTCGGCGAGGTCGTCATGAAGGCGGAGGAGACGCCCTTCCTCGCCGCCGCCCGCGCAAAAGGCTGCGCGACGCAGATCGGAACGGATATGCTGTTCGAGCAAATTCCGGCATACCTCGAATTCTTCGACCTGCCGACAACGACGCCGGACGAACTGCGCCGGCTCGCAACGATCAAATACTGAGGACCCCATGGAACTGCGCCGTAACGCCTTCAAAGCCGCCATCCAGAACGGGGAGCGGCAAATCGGACTGTGGTGCTCCATGAGCGACTCCTCCGTCGCCGAGATGCTCGCCGGCTGCGGCTACGACTGGCTCATGTTCGACACCGAGCACGCCGCCCTCGACCCCCTCTCGGTGCTGCCGCTGCTGCAGGCCGTCGCGTCCTACCCGGTGTCGGCGATCGTCCGCCCGACGTCGCTCAACGTCGCCGAGATCAAGAAGCTGCTCGACTGCGGGGCGCAGACGCTCCTCATCCCGCAGATCCAGAATGCCGAGGAGGCCAGGCTCGCCGCCGCCTCCGTCGCCTATCCGCCGGAAGGCATCCGCGGCGTCGCCGGCCTCACCCGTGCCACCGGCTTCGGCGCTATCGACGGCTACGCCAGGGCCGCGCGCGAGGAGATCTGCCTCCTCGTCCAGATCGAGACGAAGAGCGCCCTCGACGACCTCGAGGCGATCTGCGCGGTGGACGGCATCGACGGTGTCTTCATCGGCCCGGCCGACCTCGCCGCGAGCCTCGGCCATGCCGAAAACCCGCAGCATCCCGACGTGAAGGCCGCTGTCGCGGACGCCGTGCGCCGCATCCGCGCCTGCGGCAAGCCGGCCGGCTTCCTGTCCCTCAGCCAGGAGTGGAACCGCGAGGTCGACGCGGCCGGCAGCGTCTTCACGGCCGTCGACGTGGACATCGCGATCCTGCGCAACGGCGCGCTCGCCCGTGCAAAGGAGTGGAAGTCCGCGTGACCCCGCTCGCCGGCCTCCTCGCGCCGGACGGAACGCTCCGCGCCGCGATCAACACCGGCAACAAGGCGCTCGTGCAGGAGGACGGAGGGCACCTCACCGGCGTCAGCCCCGCCCTCGCCCGGCGTCTGGCCGAGGAGCTCGGCGTCCCGCTGGAGCCGGTGCTCTACCCCGGGGCGGGCAAGGTGGTCGCGGACGCGCAGGCCGGTGTCTGGACGGTCGCCTTCCTGGCGGTCGATCCGGCGCGCGAGGACCACGTCGCCTTCACCCGCCCGTACGTGACCATCGACACCACCTATGCCGTGCGCCCCGGCGGTCCGGCAACGGTGGAGGACGTCGACCGCGCCGGCGTCACGATCCTCTCCGCGGCGGGCTCGGCCTACGACCTCCACCTCGACAAGTCGATCCGCCATGCCGCGGTGGTGAAGGCCGAGAGCCCCGGCGCCTCGATGGACCGTTTCATCGCCGGCGAGGGCGACGCCGTGGCGGGCGTGCGGGCGAGCCTCGCGGCGCGCTTCACCGGCAATGCGGGCGCGGTGATCCTCCCCGGCGCGCTGGCCGCCGTCGGCCAGGCCATGGCCGTTCCCGTCGCTCTGCGTGAGGCGGTGCCTCTGCTCGGCGACTTCCTCGCACGCGCCCGGGGCGAGGGGATGATCGAGGCCGCGATCGAGGCCAGCGGCGCCAAGGGCCTGACGATCCCGGACCGCTGATCCGGACCTCCGCCGAAATCCGCGCCGCCGGTCAGGCCCGCGGGCTGAAGAGCGCCTTGTCGCGGCGCATCGCCTCGGCGAGGAAGTCCACCACCGCCGAGAGCCGCCGCGACCCCTGGAGGTTCTCGTGCCACACGGCGACGTAGCTGCGCACGGGCCTGCGGTCGGGGAGAACCGGCACGAAACGCTCGTCGGACGCGACCATGAAGTCGTGCAGCAGCCCGATCGCCGCGCCCGAGGCGACCACCTCGCGCTGGCCGATCGCGGTCGAGACCTCGAACGCCGAGGTCCAGCCGCGCCAGACCTCCTCCGCGTAGTTGAGCTCGGCGGACGGCATCAGGTCGTCGACGTAGCCGACGAGGCGGTGGTTCGCGAGGTCCTCCACCCGCTCCGGCACGCCGTGCCCGGCGAGGTAGACGCGCGTCGCGTAGAGCCCCAGCGTATAGTCCGCGAGGAGCCGGGCGCGGAGCCTGCCCTTCTTCGGGCGGCCGATCATGATGGCGACGTCGGCCTCCCGCTGTGACAGGGAGAAGTTGCGCGTCAGCGGCACGAGCTGCACCCTCAGCGCGGGATAGCGCATCCCCAGCGCGCCGAGCCGCGCGGCGATGTAGGCGCTGCCGAGACCGTCCGGGGCGCCGATGCGCACGGTGCCGGCGGGCGCCGCCTCCACGGCCTTCAGCCGCTCGGTGGCCGACAGCATCTCCGCCTCGACGCGCTCGGCGGTCTCGAGGAAGAGCCGTCCCGCGTCGGTGAGGGCCGCGCCGCGGGTCGACCGCTCGAAAAGGCGCGCGCCGACCGCCTCCTCCAGCGCCTGGACGCGGCGCGACAGGGTGGCCTGACTGATGCCGAGCCGCCCGGCGGCGGCCAACACCTGCCCCTCGCGGGCGACAGCGAGAAAGAGCTTGGCGTCGTTCCAGTCCATGCCGGTTGGCACCTTATCTCAATTTTCGCATAACGGAGCACCAGATCTTGCTCTTTATATTCAGTTTTGGAGGTCCCAAAGAGGGCCGACGCGAAACGGGAGGACCACGATGACCGAAATCGCACATTACATTGGCGGCAGCCGAGTCGCCGGCACGTCGGGCCGCAGCCAGCCGGTCTGGAACCCCGCCACCGGAGAGAGCGACAAGACCGTTGCGCTCGCCTCGACCGCCGAGGTCGGCGCCGCCGTCGCCAACGCCAGGGAGGCGTGGCCGGCCTGGGCGGCGACGCCGCCGCTGCGCCGCGCGCGTATCCTCGACAAGTTCAAGTCCATCCTGTGGGACCGCGGCGACCAGCTCGCCGAGGCGATCTCGTCCGAGCACGGCAAGACCCACGACGACGCCCTCGGCGAGGTCACGCGCGGCCTCGAGGTGGTCGAGTTCGCGGTCGGCATCCCGAGCCACCTGCAGGGCGACTACTCGGCCAACGTCGGTACCGGCGTCGATTCCTTCTCGCTGCGCCACCCCCTCGGCGTTGTGGCGGGCATCACCCCGTTCAACTTCCCGGCCATGGTGCCGATGTGGATGTTCCCGGTGGCGCTCGCCTGCGGCAACTGCTTCATCCTGAAGCCGTCCGAGCGCGACCCGTCGGCCTCGCTACTGATCGCCGAGTGGCTGACCGAGGCGGGCCTCCCCGCCGGCGTCTTCAACGTCGTGCAGGGCGACAAGGAAGCCGTCGACGCGCTCCTCGAGAGCCCGGACGTCAAGGCGGTGTCGTTCGTCGGCTCGACGCCGATCGCGGCCTACATCCACAAGACGGCGACCGCGAACGGCAAGCGCTGCCAGGCGCTGGGCGGGGCGAAGAACCACATGGTGGTGATGCCCGACGCCGACCTCGACATGGCGACCAGCGCCCTGATGGGCGCCGCCTACGGCTCCGCCGGCGAGCGCTGCATGGCGGTCTCGGTGGCCGTCCCGGTGACGGACGCTGTGGCCGACGCCCTCATCGAGCGCCTCGTGCCGAAGATCGAGGCGCTGAAGATCGGCCCGGCGACGGACCGCGCGTCCGAGATGGGTCCGCTCGTGACGAAGGAGCATCTCGCCAAGGTCCGCGGCTACGTCGACAAGGGCGAGGCCGAGGGCGCGAAGATCGTCGTCGACGGCCGCAAGTTCCGACAGGACAAGCAGGGCTACGAGAACGGCTACTACATCGGCGGCACGCTGATCGACAACGTGACGCCGGACATGTCGATCTGGAAGGACGAGATCTTCGGCCCGGTGCTCTCGGTGGTCCGCCGCAACACCTACCAGGAGGCGGTCGACCTCATCCACGCCCACGAGTACGCCAACGGCACGGCCGTCTTCACCCGTGACGGCGACGTCGCCCGCGCGTTCGCGCAGGACATCGAGGTCGGCATGGTCGGCGTCAACGTGCCGATCCCGGTGCCGATGGCGTTCCACTCCTTCGGCGGCTGGAAGGCGTCGATCTTCGGCGACCACGCGATGCACGGCATGGAGGGGGTGCGCTTCTACACCCGCATCAAGACGACGACGATGCGCTGGCCGACCGGCATGCGCTCCGACCCCGAGTTCTCGATGCCGACGCTGGGCTGACGCCCCGCCGCTTCGTGACACGACAGCGGCCCTCCGGGGCCGCCAGGACCCCGTCCATACCGGACCCCGCGCCGCCCCGCCGGCGCGGGGTCTTGCGTTTTCCGGCCGAAGGACCGTGGCGGGGTCAAGTGCCCGCCCGGAGCCACGCGCAGCCCGGCGGGCGAGCATGGCGAGGACGGGCGCTTGACGCCGGCGCGATCCGACCCAGCGTGGATCGGGGTTGAAGGCCGGTCGACCGCAGGGCGGTCGTCCGTCCTGCAACCCTGCCTGCCGGCGAGGCGGAGGGAGCGCGAGGGGGGAACTCCCCTCGCCCCGGCGGCGCAACGGCCCCGGACGCCGGTTGTCCCGGCGATCGCGCGCCCGCCGGTCTCTAGAAGGAGTTCCAGGCCAGGATGGCGAGGCTGATCGCGGCGACCCAGAGGCCGAGGACGCGGATCGTGGACCGGGCCGCGGCATACTGGCCGAGCGCGTCGATGGAGCGGTCCGACAGCGGCAGCCCCTTTTCCAGCGCCACCTCGAAGTCCTTCGACAGCCGCTCCAGGCGCTCGGCGAGCTCCGGCGCCGCGAGGGCCGCTCGGGTGATGGCGCTGAAGGAATCCTGCGCCTTGCGCACCGTGGCGGCGGGGCCGATCTCGGCGACCATCCAGTCGCGCACCACGGGTTCGGCGGTCTCCCAGATGTCGAGCTGCGGGTCGAGCGAGCGGGCGACGCCCTCCACCACCACCATCGTCTTCTGCAGCATGATGAGCTGCGGCTGGGTGGTCATCTGGAAGAGCTCTGTGGTCTCGAACAGGTGGGCAAGGAGCCGGCTCATCGAGATGTCGGCGGCGGTGGCGCCGCGGATCGGCTCGCCCACGGACCGCAGCGCCTGGGCGAAGAGGTCGACGTCCTGCGTCATCGGCACGTAGCCGGCGCGGAAGTGGATCTCGGCGACGCGGCGGTAGTCGCGCTGGATGAAGCCGTAGAGGATCTCCGCGAGGAAGCCCCGCTCCTCGCGCGAGAGGCGCCCGGTGATGCCGAAGTCCACCGCCACCAGGGTCCCGTCGCTCTCGGCGAAGAGGTTGCCCTGGTGCATGTCGGCATGGAAGAAGCCGTCGCGCACGGCGCCGCGCAGGAAGGTCTGCAGGAGGTTGCGCCCGAGCTCGGGCAGGTCGTGGCCCGCCGCCTTCAGCTCTGCGACCCGGGAGAGCTTGATGCCGTCGATCCACTCCATGGTGAGCACGGTGCGGGTGGTCTGGGCCCACTCGACGTGGGGGACGCGGAAGTGCTCCTCCTCGCGCACGTTCTCGGCCATCTCCGACATCGCGGCGGCCTCGAGGCGGAGGTCCATCTCGAACCGCACCGAGGCGGCGAGCGTGTCGACCACGGCGACGGGCCGGAGCCGCCGCGCGCTCGGCACGAAGCGCTCAACGAAACGGGCGGCGGTATAGTAGGCCTCGAGGTCCCGCTCGAATCGCCGGGCGACTCCGGGCCGCAGCACCTTCACCGCGACCTCGCGGGTGCCGAGCCGGTCCGACAGGGTGGCGCGGTAGACCTGGGCGATGGACGCGGCGGCGACGCACTCGCCGAACTCGGAGTAGATGCTGTCGATCGGCGCCCCGAGCGCCTCCTCGATGGCGGCGCGCGCCTCCACGTCCGGCACCGGCGGCACCTGGTCCTGCAGGGTCGCGAGCTCGCCGGCGACCTCCTCCCCGACCACGTCCGCGCGGGTCGCCAGGAACTGGCCGAGCTTGATGTAGGACGGTCCCAGCCGGTCGAACGTCAGGGACAGGCGGGCGGCCATGTCGCGCTTGCGCGCCGAGCGGCGTTCGATGGTGCGGATCAGGCGGACGGCGAACTTGGCGGAGGCGGGCGCGTCCTCGAGGGGGACGATCGCGAAGACCCCCTCGCGCGCCATCACGAAGCCTGCGTGCAGGAACCGCCAGTAGGGCAGAAGCGGCATCAGATCTTGTACGCGGAGTGGATCGCGGCGACCCCGCCGGTCAGCTTGCGCACCTGCACCTGGGAAAAGCCCGCCTTCTCGATCTCGGCCGCGAAGCGTCCGGGATTGGGAAACATGCGGATCGATTCCACGAGGTAGCGGTACGACTCGCTGTCGCCGGCGATGAGCTGGCCCATGCGCGGGATCATCTCGAACGAGTAGCGGTCGTAGATCCTGTCCATCACCGGGATGTCGACGTGGCTGAATTCAAGGCACATGAAGCGGCCGCCGCGCTTCAGCACGCGGTAGGCCTCCTCGAGCGCCGTCTGGCGGCGCGTCACGTTCCGGATGCCGAAGGCGATGGTGTAGACGTCCTGGGAGCCCGTCGGCAGCGGCATGGTCTCGGCGTTGGCGGCGACGAAGCGGCAGGGCGTCGTCGGCCGGATCCGCTTCGCGTTGCGCCCGGCGCCGACGAGAAGCATCTCGGGATTGATGTCGCAGACGGTGATCTCGCCGTTGACCTCGATCCCCTTGGCGATACGAAAGGCAATATCGCCGGTGCCGCCGGCGACGTCGACGACGCGGTACGGCCTCGCCGGGCGCCGCGGCGCGCCGAGCCAGGCGACCATGGCGTCCTTCCACAGCCTGTGGAGTCCGCCGGACATCGCGTCGTTCATCACGTCGTAGCGGCTTGCGACGTTATCGAATACGCGGTTGACGAGTCCCTGCTTCTCTTCGACCGGGACGGTGCGGAAGCCGAAGGACGTTTCCATGCGAAGGCCTTTCCAATCAGTCGGGCGAACACATAGCGGCCTCCGCGCCGGCAGGCCATGGAAAGGTGCAACGAATGCCTGAGCTTCCCGAGGTGGAGACGGTTCGCCGCGGGCTCGCCCCGGTGATGGAGGGGCGGCGCATCGAGGCGGTGCACCTCGCCCGGGCGGACCTGCGTTTCCCGTTCCCGGACGATTTCGCCGCCCGGCTCACGGGCCGGCGTATCGAGAGCCTCGGCCGGCGCGCGAAATACCTGCTCGGCGCGCTCGACGACGGCACGACGCTGATCGCCCATCTCGGCATGTCCGGCGCGTTCCGCGTCGAGGGGCACATGCCGCCGGGCCAGTTCGTCTACCCGAAGGGCAAGATCGCCGCGCACGACCACGTGACGCTGACGCTGAGCGACACCGCGAGGATCATCTACAACGACCCCCGGCGCTTCGGCTTCATGACGCTGGCCGACACCGCTCTCCTCGACCAGCACCCCTACTTCGCCCATCTCGGCCTGGAGCCCGTCGCCGGCGGCATGACGGCGACGAGCCTCGCGAAGGCCCTCACCGGCAAGAAGACGCCGCTGAAGGCCGCCCTCCTCGACCAGCGGGTGATCGCGGGGCTCGGCAACATCTACGTCTGCGAGGCGATGTGGCGCGCGCGGCTCTCGCCCCGGCGGCTCGCCGGGACGCTGGTGCGGCGGGACGGCAGGCCGACCGCGCGCCTGACGACCCTTGCCTCGGCGATCATCACCGTCATCGAGGAGGCGATCGCCGCCGGCGGCTCCTCGCTGCGGGACTACGTGGCGGCGGACGGCTCGCTGGGGCGCTTCCAGCACACCTTCGCCGTCTACGGCCGCGAGGAGGAGCCGTGCCGGCGCCCGGAGTGCTCCGGCATCGTCGCGCGCATCGTCCAGGGCGGACGGTCCACCTTCTTCTGCCCGGTGTGCCAGCGCTGAGCCCTGTCAGAGCCCGGACAGGATCACCCATACGCCCCACGCGACGAGGCCGGCGCCGGCGATCCGCGACAGCGCCGCGCCGGCGGGCGTGAGCTTTTCCAGCGCGACGAATGCCGTCAGCCCGACGATCCAGTAGAGGTTCATGACGCCGCCGACGAAGAGCAGCGCCATCAGGAACCAGCAGCAGCCGACGCAGTAGGTCCCGTGGTGCAGCCCCATGCGCACCGCCCCGACGGGACCGGGCCGGTAGTGGCGGGCGAGGAACTGCGTCGGCGCCCGGCAGTGGCTGAGGCATGCGCCTTTCAGGGGCGTGAACTGGAAGATCCCCGCCGCGATCAGCACCAGCGCCCCCGGGAGGGTGTCGACGAGCGTCATCATCGTGGCGGAGACGATGCCGGCCGCCTCCAGCGCCCACTGCGCCGCCGCCGCGACGAGGGCGAAGCCGGCCCAGGCGAGGAGGTAGCCGGCGAGGAAGCAGCCGGCCATCGCGCCCGCCCGCCCGGCGTCTCGGGTCCGGCGCACCAGTGCCGCGAACAGGAGGACGTTGGGCGCCACCGACGGCAGCATCATCGCCACCATCATCACCCACCACATGAGGAAGACGAGGGCCGCGTAGGCGGCGCTCCAGGCGCCGGGCACCGCCTTGCCCGGCATGTCGCGCATGCTTGCCATCGACGTCATCTCGAGTGCCGACATGCGCATGCCGACACCCGAAATCGTATAGAGGGCGCTGAGGGCGAAGAGCAGCGCCAGCGCGGCGAGAAGGACGAGCCGGTCCCGCCGCAGCGCCGCCTCCAGTACCGTCACGGCCGGAACGCCCGGTGTCAGGCCGCGGCGCGGATGACGCCGGAGTTGCCGAGGTGAAGCTCGGCGAACTGGGCGTACGTCGCCTTGTTGTTCGGCAGCGAGATGACCCCCTCGGTCGTCGTGCTGCCGCTCCCGATCTCGGCGGTCTCGTACTCGAAGCCGTGCGGGAGATTGATGCGGACCTGATGCGGGATACCGGTGATCGGGTTCCTGATCGGCTCGGCGGTGATCCTGAACACGCCCGGCACGGAGATGCTGCCGGTCCGCCCGTCGATGTCGATCTCCGTCTTGATCGGCACCGAAAGGGTCGGGTGCTTGGTCGGCGACATCGCGGAGAAGATCCACCACATGGTGGCCATGTCGTTCGTGTCGGACCCGGTCATGATCTTCTCGAGCGCGTCGCGCTGCTCGGGCGTCGCACTCTCGTCGACGATGATCTGCATCTCGCCGTTGCCCTCATGGACGGGTCCCGGCCACTTGTAGATGCTGGCCATTCGCAGCCCGTCGAGCTTCACGTCACCGTAGTGACCGCGTTCGATCTCGAAGCCGACGGCCGCCTCGCACGCCCCATGCGTCGGCAACGCATTGAATTGACATGGGCATCCGTACGAACAGTTGCAGTTGGCCAGCTCACGGCCATGGATTTCCCAGGCAATCATCGGCACCCTCCCGCTAACTAATGGAAAGATAATTTACATCAAATTGGAACTAATTGAAACGTAGGATTGTCAAACCTCCTCTCCGCCGATCACAAATCTGTCACCGTCGTGCGCCGCAGCGACCGACGGGTTCGGTCGCAAGGTAGCAATTCCTACGAAGACTTAGCCGACAAGCGTGCCCCGAAGGTAGGTCGCCCGGGCACCGTTGGTGGGCATGGGGCGCCGCAATCTATGCCACCGTGGGTCGTGCCGCGCGCAAGTGACGGAAGGGCCGGCGACACAGATCCGTCATAAACCTATCATCCAACCGCTCTAACAGTGCGGCCGTCACACCACCCGAAGGTTCGCGATGAAGACGACGTCCCTTGTCACCGCGGCGCTCCTGTGCGCCGTCGCCGGTCAGGCCGAGGCCGAAGCGTTCAACCGCATCGCGAGCTTCCCCGTCGCGCAGAACCTTCCGGAAGGCACCGACCCGTCGACCGAGACGTCGGCGGAGATTATCGCCGCGACCGCCGACGGCATGACGCTGGTCTACTCCGACAGCCCCAACCAGTCCGTCGGCTTCGTCGACATCTCCGACCCCGCGAACCCGAAGGCGGGCGGCTCTGCCGGCGTGCTCGGCGAGCCGACGTCCGTCACCGTCAAGGACGGCATCGCCTACGTCGCGGTGAACCTCTCCGAAAGCTACACCAACCCGTCGGGCCTCCTGCAGCTCGTCGACATCCGGACGCGCGAGGTGTCCGAGTCCTGCGACCTTCCGGGGCAGCCCGATTCCATCGCCGTCGCCCCGGACGGCTCCTTCCTCGCCGTCGCGATCGAGAACGAGCGCGACGAGGACTTCGAGGACGGCGTCATCCCGCAGATGCCGCCCGGCAGCCTCGTCCTCGTCCCGTTCGGCGCGGACGGGCCGGACTGCGACCGGCTGAACGTCGTCGACCTCACCGGCCTCGCCGAGGTCGCACCGGAGGATCCGGAGCCCGAATTCGTCTCCATCAACGCCGCCGGCGACATCGCGGTGACCCTGCAGGAGAACAACCACATCGTCATCGTCGGCGCCGACGGGACGGTGAAGAGCCACTTCTCCGCCGGCACGGTCGCGCTCGACGGCGTCGACACCGAGGAGGAAGGCGCCCTCACCTTCTCCGGCTCCATCGAGATGAAGCGCGAGCCGGACGCGATCGTGTGGGTCTCCGAGGACCGCGTCGCCATCGCCAACGAGGGCGACTACGAGGGTGGCGGCCGCACGGTTTCGATCTTCGAGCGCGACGGCACCCTCGTCTGGGACAGCGGCACGGAGCTCGAGTACGCCCTCGCGCGCGCCGGCCACTACCCGGAGAAGCGCTCCGAGAACAAGGGCGGCGAGCCGGAGGGCCTCGCGTTCGGCACCTATGGCGACACGCCCTACCTCTTCGTCCTCTCCGAGCGCGGCTCGCTCGTCGCCGTCTACGACCTGTCGGGCGAGACGCCGGTGCTGAGCGGGATCGTTCCCTCCGGCATCGCGCCCGAGGGTGCGGTGGCGATCCCCTCCCGCGGGCTCCTCGCGACCGCCAACGAGGCCGACCTCGGCGAGGACGGCGGCGCCCGCTCGCACGTCATGATCTACGCCCTCGAGGATGCGGCGCCGGCCTACCCGACCATCGTCTCCGGCTCGCAGGGCGCGACGCCGATCGGCTGGGGCGCGCTCTCCGGCCTCGACGCCGACCCCGCGGCGCCCGGCACGCTCTATGCGGTCAACGACTCGTTCTACAAGTCGCAGCCCACAATCTTCACCATCGACGCGACACAGACTCCCGCCGTCATCACCAGGGCGCTACTTGTCACCCGCGACGGCGCTCCTGCCGACCACCTCGACCTCGAGGGCGTGACGCTGGACGGCGAAGGCGGTTTCTGGCTCGCCTCCGAGGGCAACGACGACAAGGACGTGCCGCACCGGCTCGTCCATGTCGACGACGACGGGGTGATCATCGAGACCGTCCCCTTCCCGGACGTGCTGCTGGAGGGCGAGACCCGCTTCGGCGCCGAGGGCGTGGAGATGGTCGGCGACACGCTCTGGATCACGATGCAGCGCGAGTGGGGCGACGATCCGACGGGGATGGTCAAGCTCGTGTCCTACGACACGACGGAAGGGACCTGGGGCGGCGTGCATTACCCCCTCGACAAGGCCGAGACGGGCTGGATGGGCCTCTCCGACATCGCCGTCCACGGCGACCGGGCCTTCATCATCGAGCGCGACAACCAGATCGGCGGTGCGGCGAAGGTCAAGCGCATCTACTCGGTGGCGCTGAAAGCGCTGCGCCCGGCGCCGCTGGAGGGCGAGCTGCCGGAGATCGACAAGACGCTGGTGCGCGACCTGATCCCCGACCTCAAGTCGTTCAACGGCTACGTGGTGGACAAGGTCGAGGGCCTCGCCATCACTGCCGACGGCACCGCCTACGTGGTGACGGACAACGACGGCGTGGACGATTCTTCCGGCGAGACGTTCTTCTGGGCGATCCCCAACCTCGCCAACTGAGCATAGGGTTCCGGCGTCTTCACTCCGGACACGCGGCAGTCTCGGCGCTGCCGCGCGGGCGCCGGACCGCGAGGATGCCGGCGGCGACGATGGTGGCGATGCCGAGGAAGGTCACCGCGTCCGGGACGTCGCCGAAGAAGAGGATGCCCCAGAGGACGGCGTAGGCCACGTAGGAGAAGTCGAAGGTGCCGAGGACGGACGCCGGCCCGGTCTGGTAGGCGAAGGCCGTCCCGACGCTGGAGCCGATCATCACCGCCGCGAGGATCGCGATGGCGCCCCACTCGCGCGGTCCCATGACCGTCCAGGGCGCGAGCATGAAGTTGTCGGCGGCTGTGACCCCGGCGAGGTTGAGCGCGGTCGCGGCGAGCCCCGCGACGACGAACGTCGCGTTGAGGTTGACCGCCAGGGCCACCGGCGCCGCGTGTCGAAGGCGTGTCCGGGTGATGATCATCGCCGCTGCGTACAGCATCGCCGACAGGAGCGGCACCAGCGTCCACGGGTCGATCGCCGCCGCCCCCGGCCGCAGCACAACGAGGACGCCCGCGAACCCCATCGCGACCGCGATCCAGCCGCGCGCGCCGATCCGCTCCAGCCCCAGCGCGGCGGAGAACAGGGTGATGAAGAGCGGCAGCGTGTAGTAGGCGGCCGCGGCGACGGCGAGCGGCAGGTGCGGCAGCGCCGCATAGTAGGCGACCCACATCACCGTCAGGCACAGGCTGCGCAGGAGCGCGTACGGGTCGAGGGTCAGAACTTGCTGTCCGCGCAGTGCGCCGATCACGAGGAGCACCGGCAGCACCAACACGGAGCGCAGGACGAAGATCTGCGCCATCGCGAACGAGGCCGCGACCGACTTGATGATCGCGTCGCCCAGCGAGAGCGCGAGGCAGACCACCAGGATCGTCGCCACCGCGAGGGCGACGTTGTCGCTGCCGTCCGTGCGGGTCACTGGCCGGTCACCGGGCGTCGGCCCGCCACCGCGCCGGGCCCGAGTCGCCGTCCGGGCACGGCGCCGAGCCGGGCAAGGGGCCGGGGCGCAAGGACGCTCGGCGACATCAGGCCCCGGCAGATGGCTGTCGAGGGCCATGCGGCGGCGCCGTCGTCGAGCGCTCGCGTCGAGCGGAACGGCCCCATCGCATGGCTCCTCGCGTTCGGGCGCGGCGTTCCGGTCAGTGCCGGAAGTGGCGCATCCCGGTCATGACCATGGCGATGCCGGCGGCGTCGGCGGCGGCGATGACCTCGTCGTCACGGCGCGACCCGCCCGGCTGGATGACCGCCGTGGCGCCGGCGGCGACGATCGTCTCCAGCCCGTCCGCGAACGGGAAGAAGGCGTCGGACGCGGCAACGGAGCCCTTGGTGCGGGTCTCGGCCTCGCCCGCTTCCTTCGCAGCGTCGGCGGCCTTCCATGCGGCGATGCGGGCCGAGTCGACGCGGCTCATCTGCCCGGCGCCGACGCCCACCGTGCGGCGGTCCCTGGCGTAGACGATGGCGTTCGACTTGACGTGCTTCACCGCGCGCCAGGCGAAGGCGAGGTCCGCCCACTCCGCCTCGGTCGGCGCGCGGCGGGTAGCGACGGTCATCGCCTCGCGGGCGACACGGCCGTCGTCCGCCGACTGCACCAGCAGGCCGCCACCGACCGAGCGCACCATGGTGCCCGACAGGCTCGGCAGCCCGTCCACCAGCAGGAGGCGCACGTTCGGCTTCGTGGCGAGGACGGCGAGCGCCTCGTCCGTCGCGCCGGGGGCGATCACCACCTCGGTGAAGATCGCGGCGATCTTCTCGGCCGTCGCCTTGTCGAGCGGGCGGGAGAGCGCGACGACACCGCCGAACGCCGACACCGGGTCGCACAGGCGAGCCTGCTCGTAGGCTTCGGCGAGGTCGCCGGCGATCGCGATGCCGCACGGGTTGGCGTGCTTGACGACGACGGCGGCGACATCGTCCCCGAAGTCGGCCACGGCGGCGAGCGCCGCGTCACCGTCGGCGACGTTGTTGTAGGAGAGCGCCTTGCCCTGGACGATCCTCGCCGACGCGATGCCGCCGCCGCCCGCCGCGCGGTAGAAGCCGGCGGACTGGTGCGGGTTCTCGCCGTAGCGCATCTCGGCGACGCGCTTGCCGCCGAACGCGGCCCAGACGCGGTGGTCGACCGACACCTCGTCCGCCGCGGTCGTCTCGGCCATCCACGCCGCGATGGTGGAATCGTAGGCGGCCAGGCGTGCGAAGGCCTTCGCGGCGAGGCGGCGGCGCAGCGCCAGCGTCGTTCCGCCGGCTTCGAGCGCCTCGGCGACGGTGTCGTAGTCGTCCGGGTCCACCACGAGGGCGACGTGGGCGAAGTTCTTCGCCGCGCCGCGGGTCATCGAGGGGCCGCCGACGTCGATCGTCTCGACCAGCTCGGCGGGGGACTTGCCCGCCTCGATGGCGTTCTCGAACGGATAGAGGTTCGAGACGACGAGACCGATGGGGCCGATACCGTGCTCCTCGAGCGCTGCGACGTGCTCGGGCTTGGAGAGGTCGGCGAGGAGGCCGCCGTGGACGCCCGGGTGGAGCGTCTTCACGCGCCCGTCCAGCATTTCGGGGAACCTGGTGATGTCGGCGACGTCGACGACGGGAAGTCCCGCCTCCTTGAGCGCGCGGCTGGTGCCGCCGGTGGAGACCAGCTCCACACCGAGTTTGACCAAACGCTCGGCGAACGGGACGAGGCCGGTTTTGTCCCAAACGGAAAGGAGGGCCCGGCGCACCGGAGTGGCAGTCATTTGTGTTTCCTAAATCGGTGAGGCCTGGCGAGACGGCGAAAAGCCCGGTCCCGGACTACTCTGTGTCGTCGCCGAGAGGCAGCGCATGCCGGGCGATGTGCCAGCGGACGGTATCGTCGGTCAACGTATTACCCGCAATCACGAGCTGTGATGTGCGTCGCACGCGATGCTGGTCTGCGAGCACGATGCTCTCCTCGACGGCGATATCGGGGCCCTCGTCCACCGCGAAGAGCCAAAGGGAGCGGTCGGGAAGCACCAGAAGAGCCTTCCGCCGCCCCTTCTCGATCCGCAGCTTGATGTCGGGTCCGATGTGGAAGCGGATGGCGAATGCGCGCCCGTCGAGCCGGTCCTGACCGATCAGCTGGTCCTCGCCGATCATCGCCAGCCCGTCCTCGCCGAGCGTGATGCGGCGCTCGTGGACGAGGCCGTAGGCGGCGAGGTAGCCGTCGTGGGAGGCCTTCACCGTCAGGGCGGAGCGGCGGACGTCGACGCCGGTGGGACCCGCGTAGAGCACCGGGCCGAACCAGCGGCGCAGCGGCCAGCGCGTCAGAAGCTTGGCGGACGAGGTGTCGTCGACGACGAGGGTCGACTGGGCCGCGGTCGCACGGCCGACGGCGTCCCACTCCTCCCGCGCCGTGCCGAGCGCGCCGCAGCTCACCAGCAGGCGGTGCGACCCGTGCGAGAGCTCGACCGCGAGCGCCGAGGCGTGCGCCTTGTCCGCGAACGGCGGCTGCGGCGCGACTCCGGTGTCGAGGAGCAGCACCGTGCCGCCGGCGGCGAGGCGCTGAAAGCCGCTGTAGCGCGCGTTGTCGCTCGGCTGGCCGCGCACGTCGTCGTAGGCGAAGGCGCTTTCGAGGGCGGAGGCCGGCAGCGGCCGGGCGCCGTGGAAGGTGGAGAGCGCCCCGTCGCTGTGGACGAAGAAGCGCAGCATCGGGAGCATCCGGTCGATGGCGTCGCGAAGGACCTCCGGGATCGCCTGCTGGCGCCGCAACAGCGCCTCGCGAACCGGGATCAGGTAGGACAGCGCCTCCACCAGCGTCTGGGGCGAGCGGGAGACGTGGCCGCCGTCGGGCAGGATGTCCGTCGCCACGACGTCGCCGAGGGTGCCGAGCGCCCAGCGGGCGAGGCGCTGCTCGTTGGCGATGGACGAGCCCGCCACGACCAGCGCGGCGGCGACCTTCAGCCGGGCCATTCCCCGCGGCTGGACCGGCAGGATGCGCTCCAGGCGGCGCATGTGGCGGCCGAGCGCGCGCATGTAGCGCTGCCGGAAGGCCGGGTCCGCGCCGTTGAGGAGCAGCGGCGACTGGACGAGCCAGTTGACGAGCCGCTCGGCGGTGACGTCCGGCCGGTGGGCGATCTCGCTGACGGAGGCGTGGGCGAACCATTCGTCGACCAGCGCGCGGGCGTTGGTGGACGACAGCTCGGTGGCGTTGGCCTCGAGGTGGTGCAGCCAGCCGAAGCCGTGCAGCGCCTCGGCCCAGGCGTCCGTCGGCGGCTCGATGGAGAAGGGCGAGCGGCCCGCGGTGTCGACCGTCTCGCCCGCCAGCGCGAAGACGCCGGCGTAGATATCGCCGGCGACGTTGGCGTCGGCCTCGCCCAGGGTCTCGGGGGCAAAGAGGACGCGGTGCGGCACGTTGGCGACGTGGCGCCGCCAGAGCGAGGCGCGCAACGTCGCGATCGACCGGTCGACCAGCCGTCGTGCGCCGTAACCCATGAGCGATGCGAGCGTGGTCTGAGACATAACGACGGATCTCAATAACGCTCGCTCGAGTGTGGACCAGGGGGACGGGGCGAGAATCGTCGCCGCGCGCGAACGTGCACGCGAGCTGTCGAGGAGTACCGTGATGCGCCCGCAGCCTGCAAGCCGCGAGCCACATCGGTCCCAAGCCCATTGGCGCATCCAGCGCGCGATCCGGCGCCGGCCACGCGCTCCGCCGCTTCGGGAGCGACCCCGCCCGGGCGGGGCGGACCTTACGCCGTGCGCTGGAAGCGGGCGGCGAAGAAGCCGTCGAGGCCGCGCTCGCCGCCGATGGACATGGACGGCAGTGTCCGCATCACCCCTTCCGCCGTGACGAAGGGGCTCGCGGCGCCCTCGGGGATCGGCGCGAGGGCCAGCGACGGGAGCGCGCTCCTCGCGAACTCCACCTGCCGCTCGCCCTCGTCCGGCTCGATCGAGCAGGTCGCATAGACGAGAATGCCGCCCGGGGCGACGCACTCCGCGGCGCGGCGCAGAAGGTTCTTCTGCAGGTGCGCGAGGAGGCCGATGTCCTTTTCCGACTTGGAGAACGCGACGTCGGGCTGGCGGCGCAGCGTCCCGGTCGCAGAGCACGGCGCATCGAGGAGGACGGCGTCGAAGCTGCCCTCGGCGTCCATCGCGTCGGCGACGACCACCTCGACGCGGTCCGAAAGGCGCGTCCGGGCGAGGTTCTCGCGGAGCCGCTCGGCGCGGTCGGGGTCGATCTCCATCGCGGTGACGGTGGCGCCGGCGGCGGCGAGCTGCATCGTCTTGCCGCCCGGCGCCGCGCACATGTCGAGGACGCGCTTGCCGGCGACGTCGCCGACGACGAGCGCCGGAAGCTGGGCGGCGGCGTCCTGCACCCACCAGCCCCCCTCGCCGTAGCCGTCGATGGCGGTCACGTCAGAGGCCGGGAGCCGTGCCCCGCCCGTCGGCAGCGCGACGGAGCCCTCGGGGCGCGGAACGTCCGGTCCGGCGAAGGCAAGGTCGAGGGTCGGCTCCTCGCGGTGGATGGCGGCGAGGGCCGCGGCGGCATCCGCCCCCCAGGACGCGACCCAGCGCGACCAGAGCCAGGCCGGCGTGTTCGCCTCCAGCGGCAGGGTCGCGAGCAGGCTGTCCCGCTCGCGCACCATCCGGCGCAGCACCGCGTTGGCGAGCCCGGCGAACCCGGCCCCGCCGGGCTTGGACTTCAGGAGCGCCACGGCCGTGTTGACCGCCGCATGGTCGGCCTGTCGCATGAAGAGGAGCTGCGCGGCGGACATGCGCAGCACCGCGCGCACCTCGTTCGCCTTGCGCGGCAGCTTCTTCGTCATGAGTTGGGAGAGGCACCAGTCGATGTCGCCGCGGCGCCGGACCGTGACGCGGGCGATGGCGCGGGCGAGGGCAGCGTCACGGGGCTCCAGGCGCCCCGCCGCAGGCGCGACCTCCTCCAGGGCGTAGGCGAGCGGCGTGTGCGCCTCGCACACGGCGTCGACGATGGTGGTGGCGATGGCACGGGGATCCGTGCCGGTCGTCTTCGGCGGGCGGGCGCGATTCCGCCGATGCGCATTCTGCTGGGCCATTCCGCTATAGCCCCGAGCCGTGCCCCCCGCGTCAAGCCCGCGGCGAGGAACTCGTCGCCGCCGTCACCGGCCGCGCGCCGGAGGCCGACCTCGCGCGCCCCCACGCCCCGGGCGCGGAAGGCTGCCCGCGCGGTCTTCGACATCGCCGAAGCCGGCCGATAACCCGCCCGTTGTCGACAGGCGGGGACGCGACGTCAGCCCCAGGGGCCGGAACCGCGGCGGCCGCCGCCGTTCCACTTGCCGCCACCGCCGCCCGAGCGGCGACCACCGCCGCCCCACGGGCCGCGCGAGGGCGTGCGGGCCGGGATCGGATCGAGCCGCGCCGGGCCGGAGCCGATTTCCGCCGCGAAGTCCTGGAGCGCGGCGATGCGGTTGGCCGTGTTCGGGTGGGTGGAGAAGAGGTTGTCCATCCGCGCACCCGACAGCGGGTTGATGATGAACATGTGCGCAGTCGCCGGCGCGGCCTCCGCCTCCTCGTTGGGGATGCGGCGGCCGGACTCGAGGCGCTGCAGCGCCGAGGCGAGCCAGATCGGGTTGCCGCAGATCTCCGCGCCACGGCGGTCGGCGGAATATTCGCGTGTACGGCTGATCGCCATCTGCACCAGCATCGCCGCGATGGGGGCGACGATCATGGTGACGATCACGCCGATGGTGCCCGCCGGGCTGTCGCGCCGGCCGAACAGGAAGGCGAAGTTCGCGAGCATGGAGATGGCACCGGCGAGCGTCGCGGTGATCGTCATCGTCAGCGTGTCGCGGTTCTGGATGTGGGCGAGCTCGTGGGCCATGACGCCGGCAACCTCCTCGCGGCTCATCATGTTGAGGAGCCCGCGGGTGGCGGCGACGGCGGCGTTGTCGGGGTTCCGGCCCGTCGCGAAGGCGTTGGGCTGGTCCTCCTCGAGGATGTAGACCCGCGGCATCGGCAGGCCCGCCCGCGCGGCAAGGTCGCGCACGAGGCCGTAATATTCCGGCGCCGAGCGCTCGTCGACCTCGCGTGCGTTGTGCATGCGCAGGACGAGCTTGTCGGAATTCCAGTAGGCGAAGAGGTTGGTGGCGACCGCGATGCCGAACGCGATCACCATGCCGCTGGGACCGCCGATCAGGTAACCGACGCCCATGAAGATCGCCGTCATCGCGGCAAGAAGAAGCGCCGTGCGGAACATGTTCATGCTGTTGGATCGCCCCCCTTTGATAGCGAACGAACCGGATATCAGTCCGCCAGGTTCCCGATTCAACGCTTGAACCGGTGCGGGGTCGAGCGGTGCCGCGCTAAGTCGCAGAATTGGCTCGTCCCCCGCGCGCTGTCCGGCCGGCGCGGGGGCGGACGGTCAGGTCCCGGCGGGGGTGTCGACCGGCGGCTCCCAGACGAGGACGACGAAGCTCGGCCGGTCGGCGATGCGGCCGATGGGGCCGAGGTGGACCGTCTTCGTCGGCTTGGCGCCGACGCCCTGGTAGACGCGCATCGCCGGGGCGGCCGTGACCGAGGCCTCGGTGCGCCAGCGCGACTTGCCGCGCCGCACCACCTCGGAGCCGAGCCAGTGCAGCAGCGCCGTGCCGATGCCGCGGCCGCGCGCGGCGGGGTCGACCTTGAAGCCTTCGAGGTAGAGCTCGTCCCGGTGGCCGCGGTGCAGTGTCGCCTCGGCGAGCATGTAGCGGAACGTGCCGGAGACCGGGCCGAAGTGTTCGCGGAAGCGTTTAGCCTCCGGCCAGACGCTGCCCTCCCCGTCCATGCGGTAGGAGATGCAGCCCGCGATCTCGCCGTTGACGATCGCCGCGCAGAGCCGGTCCTGGCGCATGCGGTTGCCGACCACCTTGCGGCGCACCTCCTCGGAGCCGACGATGTGCTTCATCGTCGCGCGCTGGGCGACGGAATAGGCGGCGACCTCCTCCGCGATGGCGTCGGGGATCGGCGCGACCAGCATCCAGTCATCCCCCTGCTTGACGATACATTCGGCAGGGATCGTGGACATGTCGATGGTCATGGGTGATGGCGGTCCGTGGTTGGCCTCAGCGCGATGAGCGACGCTCGCTAGCACACGTCGGGTACCCATTGCACCCACGCCGGCGCAACGGGCCTCCCCGCCCCTTCTATCATTCTTTGGGGTGGCGCGATTGCCGGTCGATGGCGAGAAGGTGGATCTTGTCCAAGGAAAAGTCGGACTGGCGCCAGACGTCCTCGAGATGGCTGAGCCGGTCGCCGAGGCCCGGACCCGGCTCGCCGCCCTGCTCCAGAAGGTCCGAACCGTTCACCGGCAGGCGCGGCCGCTTCCACTGCCGCGCGAGCGAGACGAGGTGCGGCAGGTCGATGATGTCCGCCCCGCGCGCGGCGGCGACGAGCAGGCCGTCGACGAATGCTTCCGCGCCGTGGTCGTACAGGAGGGCGTTGATCTGCGGCACCGAGTGGGGCGGCATGAAGCGCGCCGCCTCCATCGCGCAGAGCGCCCGCGCCCGGTCGCGGCGGGAGAAGCGCAGCGCCGAGGCCGCCGCGTCGAAGCGCTCGCGGTCGAGGCCGAGGAGCGCGGCGATCGCGAGCGGCGGCGTCGGCTCGCGCCCGACCCGCCGCTCCAGCGACGTCAGCGCGGTGAAGGCCGGGATGTCGTACGGCCCCGGCATCGCGTGGTCGATGAAGCCTTCCGCGCCGATGATCTCCAGCACGTCGGCGGCCCGCGGCGCCGCGACGATCTTCATCATCTCGTGGCAGATGCGCTCGGCGGCGAGGTTCGGGATACGGTCCTTGTGCCGCCGGGAGGCCTCGAGCCCCTCCCGGTCCAGCGCGCCGTTGCCGTAGGACGCGTTGAAGCGGAAGAAGCGCAGGATGCGCAGGTGGTCCTCGATGATCCGCTGGTCCGCGTCGCCGATGAAGCGCACCCGCCGGGCGAGGCAGTCGGCATAGCCGCCGACGGTGTCGAGCCCGCCGCCGAAGCGGTCGAGGTAGAGGGCGTTCATGGTGAAGTCGCGCCGCTCGGCATCCTTCGCCCAGTCGCGGGTGAAGCGCACGGTCGCCCGCCGGCCGTCGGTGGAGACGTCCTCGCGCAGGGTGGTGACCTCGAAGGCCATCTTCTGGCTCACGAGGGTGAGCGTGCCGTGCTCGATACCGGTCTCGTGGACGCGGATGCCGGCGGCCGACGCCGCCCGTGCGACGTCCTGCGGCTCGGCTTCGGTGGCGAGGTCGATGTCGCTGATCGGCTCTCCCATCAGCGAGTTCCGCACCGCGCCGCCGACGACCCTGATGGGGGCGACGGGTTCGATCGCATCGAAGATCGACGCGAGGGCCGGCGAGGACAGCCAGAAGGCGTTGAGCTGGAAGCTCTGACCGGGAAGGCTTCGTTCCGTCATGCCGGTGCCGTCTGCAACAGGTCGCCTCGCACGCCCGGCCGTCCCTCTGGGTTGCTTCAGTTATCCGTTACGTCAGTTGTCGGTCTCATAGTGCCCCGGGATTAATTTCCCGTCGACATATCGTGCAGGAATGTAACGCCCTTCCGTGTTCACGCCGTGGACGGCGAAGTAGGCGAAGCTGGCGATGACGAGCAGTCCGCCGATGACGATCAGCGTGAACATCGCCTTGCTGAGGTCGGAGACCGCCGCGCCCGTGGCACCGCGGGTTGCGACCCGGTAGGCGAAATAGAAGATGAACGGCAGGGCGAAGAGGATGAGTTGGGTGACGATGATGCGGATCATGGACCGTACAGACGTTCGCTCACGACTTTGAAGATGCCGGCGGTCACGCCCCAGACGGACTTGTCGCCGACCATGGTCTCGTAGAAGCGGCGGCGGCGCCCTTCCAGCTCGTAGCTGCGCTCGTGACGGTAGGCCGCGTCCATGACGCGCGACCAGGGGGCGAGGAAGACCTCGGACACCTCGCCGGGATGGGGGCGCAGGGTGACCCGCTCGCGCACCAGCGCCAGCACCGGGACCACCATGTAGTTGGTGCGGGTCAGGTACGCCTCGAAGATGCCGAGCGGCTCGACCGCACCGGGCGGCAGTTCCACCTCCTCCTCCGCCTCGCGCAGGGCGGCCATGGTGGGTGTCTCGCCCTTCTCGATCTTGCCGCCGGGGAGGGCCACCTGTCCGGCGTGGGCGGAGAGGTGCGAGGCGCGCTCGGTGAGAATCACGCCCAGCTCGCCGGCCGCGTTGGCGGCGAGCGCGATCAGCACGGCCGCCTCGCGCGGCGGGGGCGGCGTCTCGTCGCCGTGCCAGTCGGGGTTCAGGACGTGGTCGCCGGAGATCGGCGCGTCGGGCGACAGGCGTGCCCACGGATCGTGCAGCAGCCGCGCCCGCTCGACGAGGCGCGCGACGGCGGGATCGGCCGGATCGTGCGGTTCGACGACGAGCGGCGCACCGGGCGCGGCGTCCTCGGCCGCCTCCTCGACGACGTCGGCGATGGCGTCGCCGTCGTCGACGTCGGCGATCCGTTCGCCGTCATGGGAACGCTCGTTCATTCTACCTCTGCTCATCCGGCGTCTTACGGCCTGCCATCATAGTGCCGATCCTGTCACGCGCGGTCACCTGCGGATCGCTCCTCGAGCGGGAAGGCGACGCCGTCGCTCCACACTTCGAGGCGGCCGTCCGCGCCCTCGGCGGCGAGCTCGGCGAGCTCGAGCGCGGCCGGGCGGGTGAAGCGGGCATCGAGCTCGCCGCGCACCCTTACATAAGGGATGAAGCCCTCGTTTTGAGGATCGAGCCGCACGGAAAGGGGATGCTCGGACCCGACGGTGACGACGTCGCCCATGTTGGTGCGCACGGTCATCGTGGTGGCCTCTCCCTCACCGTCGACGACGAGCTCGACGGCCTGGAAGGGCGCGTCCTCGACCTCGATGCCGACCTTCTCGACCGGGGTGACGAGGACGAATTCCCCGTCCGGCTCGCGGCGCAGGATTGAGGCGAAGAGCCGCACGAGGCGTTCCCGCAGAATTGGCGTACCATTGTAAAACCAGGTCCCATCCGCCGCGATGCGCATGGGAATCGTGCCGCAATGAGTGGGATTCCACTTGTGCACAGGGGCCGAGCCGCCTCCCAGCTCCGAAGCGCGGGCGATCAAGGCGGCGAGCGGGCTGTTCGGGCGATCGTTTAGTGCACTGTCCTGACGTGCACTGTGTTGATGTGCGGGGACGTCTTGATCGAGTGTGCTGTTCACCAACCGAACCTCCCGTTGCAAGCTCGCCTCGGATGGGCGAGCGTATCTCCGATCTAAGGTACGCCGCCTTGGCTGCCATACCATGGACAAATGGTTAGGCGACTGCGGCCCACGAGTTGCATTTACTGGCTGCGTCGGGTCGCCGACCCCAACGGCGCACGAAGGGTGAAGCGTTATGAGCATGGACAACGTCCTCGAACGCGAGGATGACTTCGACGAAGTGAAGGCCATCGAGGCGGCCGTTCAACGCCTCGGCGCAGCCAAAACCGAGATCGAGCGGATCATCTTCGGCCAGGGTGACGTGGTCGAACGGTCGTTGATCGCAGTGCTTTGCGGGGGTCACGCCCTGCTCGTGGGTGTCCCGGGGCTTGCCAAGACGCGGCTGGTCGCGACCCTCGGCACGGTCCTCGGCCTCACCGAGAACCGCATCCAGTTCACGCCGGACCTGATGCCCTCCGACATCCTCGGCGCGGAGGTGCTGGAGCAGTCGACGACCGGCGAGCGTGCCTTCCGTTTCATCAAGGGTCCGGTGTTTGCCCAACTTCTGATGGCAGACGAGATCAACCGCGCGTCACCCCGCACGCAGTCGGCGCTGCTGCAGGCGATGCAGGAGGGCTTCGTCACCGTCGCCGGCGAGGCGCACGACCTGCCCACGCCGTTCCATGTCCTCGCGACGCAGAACCCGCTGGAGCAGGAGGGTACCTACCCCCTGCCCGAGGCGCAGCTCGACCGCTTCATCATGCAGGTCGACGTCGTCTATCCGGACCGCGAGGCCGAGCGCCGGATCCTGCTCGAGACCACGCTCATGTCGGACGTGCAGCCCTCGCCGGTGCTGAGCCGCGAGGAGCTGGTGGGCATCCAGAGGCTGGTGCGCCGCATGCCGGTGGGCGAGAGCGTCGTCGACGCGATCCTGGACCTCGTCCGCTCGGCCCGCCCGCACGAGAACCCGGACGTCGACGGCGTCATCGCCTGGGGTCCCGGGCCGCGCGCCTCGCAGTCGCTGATGCTGGCCTGCCGCGCGCGGGCGCTGCTGCAGGGCCGCCTCGCCCCCTCCAAGGACGACGTGGCCGCCCTCGCCGAGCCCGTCCTGCAACACCGCATGGCCCTGACCTACACCGCCCGCGCCGACGGCAAGACGGTGAAAGGCGTGATCGCCGAGCTCAGCGGGAAGATCTGATGTTCGAGCGCTTCCGCGCCGACACACACCACGAGGGGCCGAACGAAGCGGAGACCATGGTCGCCGCGAAGGTGGCCGCCGCCAATCTGCCGGACCTCCTCGTCGAGGCCAAGCGGATCGCCGGCACCGTGTCGGCCGGCTGGCACGGCCGGCGCCGCGCCGGCTCGGGCGAGACCTTCTGGCAGTTCCGCCCGTTCGACTTCGGCGAGCCCGCCCGGCGGATCGACTGGCGCCGCTCCGCCCGGGACGACATCCTGCTGGTGCGCGAGCGCGAGTGGGAGGCGGCGCATACGGTCCTCCTGTGGGTGGACCGCACCGCCTCGATGCGCGCCCGCTCGCGGCTCGCCGTCGCCTCGAAGGAGGAGCGCGGCGTGGTGCTCCTCCTCGCGCTGGCCGACCTCCTCGCCCGCGGCGGCGAGCGGATCGGCCTCATCGACGGGCCGCCGCCGACCTCGCGGCGCAACGCCGCGGACCGCATCGCCGAGGCGATGTCGGAGCTCGGCGACGGCTCGACGTCCCCGCCGCGCACCGCAAACCTGCGCCGCCACTGCGACGTGGTGCTGATCAGCGACTTCCTCGACCCGCTCGAGGTGTGGGAGGACACGTTCGGCGCACTCGCCGCGAGCGCCGCGCGCACGCACCTCGTCCAGGTCCTAGACCCGGTGGAGGAGCGCTTCCCGTTTGGCGGGCGCAACCGCTTCGTCGACCCGGAGTCGGGCGTCGCCTTCCTCGTCGGCAAGGCCGAGGCGTGGCGCACCGGCTACGTCGACGCGCTGGCCGCGCAGAAGGAGGCACTCGCCGTCGCCGCGCGCCGGCTGGGCACCTCGCTGATCGTCCACCACACGGATCGCCCGGCCGCCCCGGCGCTGCTGGCGATCAGCAACGGCCTGACCGGGCATCTGGACAGGGCGGCCGGATGACGGCGACCGCGCCGGGGGGCGCGACGCACCTCGCGCAGCTCGACGTCGCGGTCTCGCGCCATCCTCTCGACGACCCCCGTATCGAGGACTTCGTCGGAGCCCTCGACCGGGGCGCCGCCATCGCCGAACGCTCCGAGGGCCGCGTGCGGCGCCTCATCGGCGCGGTCGACGACGCAACGGGCCTCGCACTCGCCGAGGCGCCGGGCGCGCTCCTGGACATGTCGGTCCGGGAGCCGGCCGCGCATCTTGAGCATTTCGTATGGAATGAGGTGCACCATCGCGTGCACCGGCGGCGAGACGAGTTGTTCCAGACCCCCGCAGCGGCCCATCTCGCGATGTGGCACATTCCGGCGGGGCACCGACCGACGCTCGGCGAAGGCCGGGCGCGGCTCCAGCATCCAAGGCGACATGGGGCCACAACCCATGCGTTCGGCTGGGAGGGAGTGCCACAACTGTCGCGGTGGCGAGAACGCCGCTGCGGGTGACCGCCGCAATGCCCGGCGAGGCTTGCGTGAGTATTTTCCATCCGACCCCTCGCGGGTGCGGATGACAGGAGACGAACGATGACCGCTTTGGGATTCGGCGCGCCGCTGGTGTTGTGGGCGCTCCTCCTCCTGCCGGTCCTGTGGTGGCTGATGCGCTCGACGCCGCCCAGACCGCGCGACATCACGTTTGCGCCGACGCGCCTTCTGATGACCCTCGCCAAGCGCGAGGAGACGCCGTCCCGCACGCCGTGGTGGCTGATGGCCCTGCGCCTGACGCTCGCGGCCCTCGTCATCATCGCCCTCGCCCAGCCGGTGCTGCGGCCGGAAGCCGCACCCGCGGCCGGCGACGGCCCGGCCCTCATCCTGGTCGACAACACCTTCGGCTCCGCCGCCGACTGGACCGAGCGCACCGACGTCGCCGGGCGCCTGATCGACGAGGCGGAGGCGGCCAACCGCGCCATCATCCTCGCCGGCACCGCCGACGCCGCGGCGCCGCTCAACCGGCGCAGCCCCGGCGAGGCCCGCGACCTCCTCCGCTCGCTGGAGCCGCAGCCCTGGCACGCCGCCCGCGCCGCCTTCGCCCGCCGCCTCACCGAGGTCGAGGCCGGCAGCGCCGCGTGGCTCTCCGACGGCCTCGGCTCGGCAGACGACGGCGACTTCTGGGCGGCGCTCGACGGCGCGACCGACGGTCCCGTCCGCCTCTTCCTGCCCCAGTCCGGCGAGGTCATCGGCATCACCGACGTCGCCCCGAGCGCCGACGGCATGCGCGTCACGCTGACCGCCGACGCCGACCCGGGCTCCCTGCCCCGCACCATCCGCGCGGTCGACTCCAAGGGATTCGTGCTGGCGGAAGGGACGGCCTCGTTCAGCCCCGGCCAGACGAGCGCCGTCGCCGACCTCGCCCTGCCGACCGAATTGCGCAACGACGCCATGCGCGTCACCGTCGCGGGCGAGCGCAACGCAGCGGCCGTCCGCCTCCTCGACGAGCGCTTCCGCCGCCGCACCGTGGGCCTCATCGCCGGCACGTCGCTGGAGCAGGAGCAGCCGCTGCTCTCACCGCTCCACTACCTCCGCGCCGCGCTCGGCCCGTCGGCGGACCTGCGCGAGCCGACCGCCCGCGACCTCCCGACCGCGATCAGCGAGCTGATCGACGCCGGCACCTCCGTCATCGTCCTCGCCGACGTCGGAACGCTGCTGCCCGGCACGCAGGACGCCCTCGCCGGCTGGATCAACGCCGGCGGCGTGCTGCTGCGCTTCGCCGGGCCGCGCACGTCGGACGGGACGGACGACCTCTTCCCGGTGCCGCTGCGCTCGGGCGCCCGGACCCTCGGCGGCACGCTCTCCTGGAGCGACCCGCAGCCGCTGACCGACTTCTCCGGCAACGGGCCCTTCCGCGGCCTTGCCGTTCCGAACGACGTCACGGTGACGCGCCAGCTCCTCGCCGAGCCGTCCATCGCGCTCACCGAGCGGACCTGGGCGACGCTTGCCGACGGAACGCCCTTCGTCACCGGACGCAATGTCGGCGCAGGCTGGATCGTGTTCTTTCACGTGACGGCCGACACGAGTTGGTCCACGCTGCCGCTCTCGGGCACCTTCGTCGAGATGCTGCGGTCCGTGGTGGAGCTGTCGACCGCCGGCCCCGAGTCCGCCAGCGAGGATGGGCCGACATTGCCGCCCTACCGCGTGCTGGACGGGTCGGGACGCCTCATCGCGCCGGGGCCCAACGTGCAGCCGGTGTCGGGCGAGGTGACGCCGGGGCCGCGCACGCCGCCGGGCCTATATGGCGCGGATGGTGCATTCAGGGCCGTGAACCTTCTGGAAGAAGGTCAGACTCTCGCGTCACTTAACCCGGATGCGTTCGCCGGTGCGACCGTTTCGCGTTATACCACCGAGGGTCCGACAGAGTTGAAAGGTCCGCTCATGACGTTGGCCGCCGCTCTCTTCGTGCTGGACGCACTCGCGATCCTGCTTCTCATGGGAAGCTTCCGGCGTCGCATCGTCGCCTCGATCGCGGTCGCGATGCTCGCCCTCGTGGCAGCGCCGAGAGCGGACGCGCAGACGCCGGGCGAGGTCAACGTCGACTTCGCGATGCGCGCCTCGCTGCAGACCCGGCTCGCCTACGTCTCGACCGGCAACGCGGACGTCGACCGCATCTCGGAGGCCGGGCTCGTCGGCCTCAGCCAGGCCCTCACCGCGCGCACCGCGGTGGAGCCCGCCGAGCCGATGGCGGTCAACATCGAGACCGACGAGCTCGCCTTCTTCCCGCTGATCTACTGGCCGGTGACGCCCGGGTCCGCGCGCCCGTCGGACGCGGCGATCGCCCGCGTCGACGCCTACATGAAGAACGGCGGCACCATCCTCTTCGACACGCGCGACCAGTCCGGCTCGTTCTCGGGGCAGAGCGCGTCGCCCTCCACCATGGCGCTGCGCCGCATCCTCGACGGGCTCGACATCCCGCCGCTGGAGCCGGTCCCGGAGGACCACGTCCTCACCAAGACCTTCTACCTGCTCGACGGCTTCCCCGGCCGCTGGACCGGCTCGCCCCTGTGGGTGGAGGCAAGCACCGTCAGCCCGAGTCAGGACCACCCCGCGCGGGCAGGTGACGGCGTGTCGCCGATCATCATCACGGCCAACGACCTGGCCGGAGCCTGGGCGGTGAACGCCCAGGGCGGTTTCCTTCTGCCGACCTCGCCGGCCGACCCCTATCAGCGTGAGATGGCCTACCGGGCCGGCGTGAACATCGCGATCTACACGATGACGGGCAACTACAAGGCCGATCAAGTCCACATCCCGGCGCTCCTCGAGCGGCTGGGTCAGTAGACGACGAGTCTGATGACAGATTTCGAGTTCGCGTTCAGTCCTTACGTCCCGATCTGGGTCGTCGCCGTCTTCGCCGTCTTGGCGCTGACGCTGGCCGGCATCGGCCTTGCCCGACGGGTGCGCGGGTCCGGCCTGCGCATCGCCGCCGCGATCCTCTTCGCGCTCGCCCTCCTCAACCCCGCGCTTCAGCGGGAGGTGCGCGAGCCGCTGTCCGGGGTCGTCGCCGTCGTCGTCGACCACTCGCAGAGCCAGCGCACCGCCGGCCGCGTGGCCACCACCGACGCCGTCGCGGCCGACCTCGTCGCCCGCCTCGAGGCGACACCCCAGCTCGAGGTGCGCACCCTCACCGTCGACCGACCGCAGGCCGACCGTGACGGCACCATCCTCTTCGAGCCGCTCGCCGACCTCCTCGGCGACGTGCCGCCGGACCGCATCGCCGGCGCCATCCTGGTGACCGACGGGCAGGTCCACGACGTGCCCAAGACCGCGCCCTTCCAGGCCCCCGTCCACGCCCTCATCGTCGGCGACGAGAACGAGCGTGACCGGCGGGTGGAGATCGTCGCGGCGCCGCGCTTCGGCCTCGTCGGCTCGAAGCAGACCATCGTCGTCAAGGTGGAGGACCCCGTCGCCCAGGGCGAGACGGTCGAGCTCACCGTCCGCGCCGACGATCAGCTCACCGAGACGCGCATCGCCCGGATCGGCGAGCCGATCGAGCTCACGGTCGACATCGGCCACGGCGGCGACAACTTCTACGAGTTCGAGGTCGCCAACGTCGAGGACGAGCTGACCACCGTGAACAACGCCGCGGTGGCGATCGTCGAGGGCGTGCGGGAGAACCTGCGCGTGCTCCTCGTCTCGGGCGAGCCGCACGCGGGCGAGCGGACGTGGCGCAACCTCCTGAAGTCCGACGCCTCGGTCGACCTCGTGCACTTCACCATCCTGCGCCCGCCGGAGAAGCAGGACGGCACGCCGATCAACGAGCTGTCGCTGATCGCCTTCCCGACGCGCGAGCTGTTCAGCCAGAAGATCGACGAGTTCGACCTCATCGTCTTCGACCGCTACCACCGCCGCAACGTGCTGCCGGCTCTCTACTTCGACAACATCGCCCAGTACGTCCTCAACGGCGGGGCGGTGCTGGTCGCTGCCGGCCCGGACTATGCGGGACCGCGCTCGATCTACCACACGCCGCTGGCCGCGACCCTCCCGGTCGCCCCGTCCGGCAGCATCCTGGAGAAGCCGTTCCGCCCGACCGTCTCCGACCTCGGCCATCGCCACCCGGTGACGCGCGAGCTTCCCGGCGGCAACGAGGATCCGCCCGCCTGGAGCGAGTGGTTCCGCCAGGTCGAGGCTGTCCCCACCGCCGGCGAGACGGTGATGACCGGCGCCGACGGAAACCCGCTGCTGGTCCTGTCGCGCGAGGGCGAAGGGCGCGTCGCGACCATGCTGTCGGATCACATCTGGCTGTGGGCGCGCGGGTTCGACGGCGGCGGGCCGCACGTGCCCCTGCTGCGGCGCCTGTCGCACTGGCTGATGAAGGAGCCCGAGCTCGAGGAGGAGGCGCTGCGCGTCGTCACCGGCAGCGGCACCCTCGTCGTCGAGCGCCAGACCCTCGCCGACACGGCCGCCCCGGTCACCCTGACGACGCCCTCGGGCGAGACGCAGGAACTGACGCTGGAGGAGGCCGAGCCCGGCCTCTGGCGCGCCACGGTGGAGGCGCCGGACATGGGTCTCTACCGCGCCACCGACGGCCGCCTGACGGCGCTCGGCCACGTCGGTCCGGCGAACCCGGTCGAGGCGCGCGACCTCACCTCCACCACCGACGTGCTGGAACCGGTCGCCGAGGCGACGCGCGGCTCCGTGCGCCGCGTCGCGGACGGAGGCGACGCGCCACGCATCCTGATGCGCCCCGACGGCCGCTCGACCTCCGGCTCGGACTGGATCGGCCTGAAGCGCTCCGAAGCGAGCGAGCTGACCGGCGTGGAGCGCGTGCCGCTGTTCGCCGGCCTCCTCGGCCTCGCGCTCCTCCTCGCCGGCCTCTCCTCCACCTGGTGGCGCGAGGGCCGCTGACCGCGCACCGGCGCCGGCCGTTCCCGGCCGGCGTCCCGACGATCCGGGTCGCGATCCACCCTCTCGGGCAGCCTCCCCCCGCGGAGCCCCTGCCCTCCCATCGCTCCCGCCCCGCCCTAGTTGGGCGGGACAGGCAGTCGACGGAGGCCCAGGTGACCTACAAGCCGGACGGATACACGAGCGTCGCGCCGTACCTCATCGTGCGGAGCGCCGAGGCAACCCTCTCCTTCCTGGAGGCGACGCTCGGGGCGGAGCGGCTCAGGATCATCCCCCGCGACGGCGGCGGCGTGATGCACGCCGAGGCGCGCATCGACGACACGGTCGTGATGATGGGCGAGATGCCGGAGGGC
This sequence comes from Acuticoccus sediminis, assembly GCF_003258595.1. Classification (NCBI taxonomy): domain Bacteria; kingdom Pseudomonadati; phylum Pseudomonadota; class Alphaproteobacteria; order Hyphomicrobiales; family Amorphaceae; genus Acuticoccus; species Acuticoccus sediminis. The sequence goes on along the minus strand of NZ_QHHQ01000001.1, from coordinate 1,736,689 downwards.
CAGCCCGCGAACGTCCACGTCTACGTGCCTGACGTCGACGCAACATTCGCCCGCGCCCTCGCCGCGGGCGGCACCGCCGTCCAGGCGCCGGCCGAAAAGGGGGACGGCGACCGGCGCGGCGGTGTGAACGACCCGAACGGCATCACGTGGTGGTTCAGCACGCAGCTCGACTGAGCGGGCGAACCGGCCCGCCCGACGGCCGCAGGCGCAGGACGCCGGCCGCGCTGCGGGACGGCACAGCGCCTGAAGGCGGGCATCGGCGGTCGCGCGTCTGCCGTATCCGGCGAGCCGCCCCGCCGGTGCTCCGCCACAGCCCTGTCGACCGGAGACGGAACCCCAGCCAGAATGCCGCAGGATCGTATCGTCCCGGTCGGTACGTCCTGCGCTCGTCGCTCGTCGGTCGATCACGGCCGATAGATGCAGCGGACGGTGCCCCCCTCGCCCGGCGCCCACACAATCCCGGGCGGGAGCCTGATCGTCGGAGCCGCCGTCGCGCCCCCCTGAGGGCGGCGGGCGGGGTCCGGGGCAAGGGGCCGTAGGCCGGCGAAGCCGCTTGCCCTTGCGCCGGACCCCGGCCGCTGCCAGGGGGAAAGCGCGATGGCGGCTTCGACGGTCAGGCGGGGGGCTGATCGTTGGTGGGACCCGAGCCCGCCGGAGGCTTCTGAGCTCCCGGTATGTTCCCGGCATGGCGCCAGCGTCCGGCAATGCGGTTCGACCGCCGACGAGGAACTGGCCCCGCCAAGGTGTACCTCTCGCAGCGGGACGTTCTCCAGTCGTCGATCCAGCGGGCAGCGTCGGCAAGTTCGCCCCTGCCGCGGCATCCGGCTCAGGCCCGCCCCGCAGGGAATTGGACCTCGCGCCGGGCTAGACGCCGATGAGGACGGAAAGGCCGGCCGGGAAGGTCGTGTCCTTGCGGTCGCGGCCGGCGAGGCGGAGGAGGAGGCTCTGGTTCTGCGTGCCTACGGCGAGGCCGAACGGGGTCGACGCCAGCGCCGGGTAGGCGACGTCCGCCGGGTTCCCGTTGCCGTCCTCCAGCACGATCTCCCACGTCTCGCCGTCGACGCTGCGCCAGAGCTGGGCGCCGCCGACGACCTCCCCTGCCCCGTTCTCGATGGCCTGGAAGGCCTCCCACTGGTGGGTGCCGAGGTAGAGCGCCCCCTCGTGGACGCAGAGCGACACGATCGCGGCGTTGAAGAAGTCGTCGAAGCCGGGCCCCGTCATCGACGCGGGCACCTTGAGGCCCTGCGGCGAGAAGCGCGGCTCCCCCACGACGAGGTCCCACCGGCCGTCGGGCCAGACGCGGATCAGCTCGCACGCCGCCGGGCCGATGTCGTGGACCGGGTCGGTGCCCGGACCGTTGAGGCCGCCGCCGACGTAGAGGGCGCCGTCGAACTCCGCCATCGCCGTGACCACGAGGTTGCGCTGGAATCGCGAAGCCCCCTCATCGATCACCCTGGTCCAGGTGAACGGCGCCTCGCCCGTGGCCTCGGTCGTCCAGACCTGGAAGCCGAGGGCCGGATTGTGAGTGCCCGCATAGAGCCGCCCGTTGGCCGCGCAGAGCGTGTTGACGGAGAGGTTCAGCGGGTCGCCGAAGCCCGGCTCGGCCGCCTTGCGCCAGACGCCGCCGGCGGGATCGTCCGTCACGTAGACGTCCGCCGCCGGGGCGACGAAGCGGTCGAGGTACTCGTCCGTCACCGTGCCCGCCGGGACCGCATAGAGGCGGCCCTTGTAGGCGGTCAGGGTGCGGAAGGAGAAGATCTCCGGACTGCCGAACCCCGGCTCGCCCACCGGCTCGAACGTCGCACCGTCGGTGGAGCGCAGGATGAGCGCGCCCCCGCGCGACATCGTCGAGACGTAGAGCGCCGGCTCCGGGTCGGACGCACCCTGGAACACCACCATCGAGGCGTAGCCCGTGTCGCGCGGCACTTCGGAACCGAGGCCCGAGCCGGCATTCCGGCCCGGCGCCGACAGTGTCTCGCCGAGTGCCGCCGCAAGCTGCCGGTCCGGCACCGCGGCGCGCGCGCAGGCCGCGACCATCGGCGACCCGTAGACCTCGACCCAGCGCTGCCCGGCCGCGTCGTAGCGCATGATCCGCGGCGCCTGCCTGGCGTTGCGCGCGACCGCCGATCCGGTGGCGAGGTAAAGCTGGCCCTTGAAGACCGCCATGGCGTGGGCGGTGGTCGCGCTCTGGCGGCCCAGCCCGTCCGCTCCAATCACGTCGAAGCTCGGGATTTCGAACAACGCATCCATCAGTGATAACCGAATCGCATCGCGAGTTTGCGCGTCCGCTCCGAAAGAATTCCACCGTCGCCCCACGGAACGGAGGCCTCGAGAGACGGCGAATTGATCCGCGCGAGACGCGCCTGATCGATGGCGGGATTTGAGAGGAAGTTCGGATCGTTTCCACGCAGCGCGCCCTTGGGCCCGGGGCGCGCATAGGGCGACGTCTCGGGCCGCATCATGGCGTCGAAGGCGCTCCGCGAGGTGTCGATGTCGAGCCACTCGCAGATCTGGGTCAGGTAGCAATCGAGGTCGGAGAGCAGCGTCTCGCCCTTGATGCGCATGCATTGGCCGAGCGGCAGGTCGCTCGTCGCCTTCAGGATCACCTCGTGGCAGCGGTTCCACATCCGCTCCGGATCGGCCGCCGGGCCGCGCGCCACGGCCTGGAGCGCGTCGAACCGGTTGCGCAGGGCGATGATCGATTCGCCGTTCGTCGCCGGGTGGCGCGTCAGGTGCAGGATGTTGGCGTCCGGGAAGATCCTGAGCATCCGCGCGATGTAATCGTCGCGCGAGACGATGCTGGGGCTCTTCTCCACCAGGATCCTGGGGCCGACGAGTTCCTGCAGGTGGTCGAACAGCTTTCGGGTGTCCCAGTCGAGGTGCGCGGTGATCCAGGCGCGGGCGCGCATCACCGTGTCGTCGGTCTGCTCGCCGTCATGGAGTTCGGCGAGGGCGCGCAGAAGTCCGTCGCGGAAGATCGGCATGGACATCGGCCCATGCCACAGGCCGCGCACATCGTCGGCAAGGAACAGATTTAGTTCAGGCAGGCCGTAGCACTGCGGATGTTGTCCCACGATACCGCAGACGATAGAGGAAAACGATCGTGGCGGACAGAGGATAAAAAGAGGTTCAGGCATCGCCTACCGTGACCAGGTTTCCGGTGAACGTGTGCAACGCGCCTTCCCTTCCTTTACTCGACCCCGGCGTCCGTCTTGGGTACGCACCTGAATAACTACCCAATCTCATAAGGCGTTACACGCTCGACACGAGCGACACAAAGTCGTGATACGCCGGCCTTGCAGCCTATGCCCATCTGATAGCGGCGTGCATGAATAGCAACGGCAGTTTCAAGGACCACACACAGACCATGAGTCTCACGCAATTCCTATGTGTTCTCCTGATCGTCGTTGTCGGTGGAATGATCGCGCTGGCGCGTCCGACATCGGCGGCGGTCTCGCAAACGGAGACCATTCAATCCAGTGGTCAACGTCGAACCTACTTCCTGCTGCGGCCGGCGAAAGAGGCGTCGCCGTCGACGAGATTTCCTGTCGTCATCTTCCTTCACGGCGGCTACGGCGCGGGCCGGAACATCGCCAACCAGAGCGGCATCGATCCCGAGGTCGCCCGGGGTGGCTTCATCGCGGCCTTCCCCAATTCGTCCGGCAACCACTGGAACGACGGGCGGCCCACCACCGCGGACGCGCCCGACGACGTCCAGTTTATCACCGAAGTCGTCGCCGACATCGTGGCGCGGTTCAAAGGTGATCCCAATCGCGTGTTTGTCGGGGGGATGTCGAACGGCGGGATGATGACCCAGCGGCTCGCCTGCGAGGCGCCGCAGACGTTCAGGGCCTTCGCCTCGGTCGCCGCGAACATGCCGGAGGACCTCGTCTCGCGCTGCCATCCGAGGGCGCCGGTGCCGATGCTCCTGTTCAGCGGCACGGACGACGACCTGATGCCGTTCAACGGCGGCGCGATGCCCACCTCGCGCATCTTCGGCGGATCCGGCGGGCGGGTCCTGTCGGCCAACGACACGTTCGCCTTCTGGGCGAGGCTCGCGGGATGCTCGGGCCAATCGACCGCCGCCTTGCCGAACGGCTCCGACGATGGCACCACGGTCACGAGGGTCAGTGCCAAGGCCTGCGGCGGCAACGTCAAGGTGGAGCTGTACCGGATCGACGGCGGCGGACACCGGTGGCCCGGCAGCGTCAAGCGGCGCGGGCCGATCGCCCGGCGCCTGCTCGGCACGACGACGCAGGACATCAACGCGACCAGCATCATCCTGAACTTCTTCCGCGCCTACGGCCTATGACCTCCGACCCGCGAACGCGACCGATCTTCATCCTGGGGCGGCCGTCCTCCCGGACGGCGCTCGCCAGCGCCATGATCGGCGGCAATCCCGACACCTTCGCCGTGCCGGACATCAACCTCTTCGCCGAGGATCGGCTGGAGCTGGTGTGGAGCGAGATGGCGCGGCTGGGTCAGGCGCATGCGGACGGACTGGTGCGCACGGTGGCCTGCCTCTACGCGGGCGACCAGTCGATCGCCTCGGTGCAGATGGCGCGGCGCTGGGTGCTGCGGCGCTACTTCTGGCCGATCTACAAGGTGTTCGAGGAACTGGCCGACAAGGTGGCGCCGCGCCGGCTCGTCGACCGCAGCCGGGTCTACTCGGTGCGCAAGGGCGCGATCGAGCGGATCCTCGAGTCCTATCCGGACGCACAGTTCGTCCACCTCGTCAGCCATCCGGCGCATGCCGGCACGAACCCGTTCGCCCGCCGTCCCAAGCCGAAGGATGACGCGGCGAAGCTCGCCGCCGACGACTGGCTGGAGACGAACCGCCGCCTCTGCAATTCGCTCGCGAACGTGGACGAGGCGAACCGGGTGCTGGTGCGGCTCGAGGACCTGCTCGGCACGCCGGAGGGCGAGCTTGCCCGGATCAGCCGCGCGTTCGGCCTCCGGTCGGATCCGGCGGCGATCGAGGCGATGATGCACCCCGAGCGCTCGCCGTTCGCGACGGTCGGCCCTGCGGGGGCGCCGTTCGGCGACGACCGGGCCTTCCTGAAGGACCCGGTCCTGCGCACCGCGGACGCACCTCGGCCGGACGTTCCGGTCGACGCCTCGCTTCCCGACGAGATCAGCGAGCTGGCGGCACAGTTCGGCTATCGCACCGAGGCGGCGCTCTACGGTCACTACTGACCGCCGGCAGCCTCATCCCGTCCAGCCGGGCGGGCGCCATCCGGCGTACCGGACGCCGGCGGACAAGGGATGGCGCTGGCTGCCCGCAGCGCCCCACGAGCGGACGCGCCGGGGCACCGTCCCGGCGGTGGCCGCGGCGGTGCCGACGCCAAGGACCACGGCGAAGAGCGCCGCGACGGCCGGGATCTGCAGGCTGAAATCCACCAGCGAATGGACTGCCGCGGCGAGCGTGCAGCCCGCCGCCGCATACATCACCGCCGCGTTGCGCCCTCCAGCGAGCGCGCCCCGGGCGACCCGCGCCGCGAGGAGTGCGATCGCCAGGAGAAGGGCGCAGGCGGCGGGCACGCCGAGTTCGAAGGCGAGCTCCAGGTAGGTGTTGTGGGCCTTGTCCCACTCGGCGGCGCCCGCCCCCATCGGCACGTAGGCGCGGAAGACGTCCTGGTAGGCGCCGAGGCCGTGCCCGAGGATCGGCCTGTCGGCGATGGCGTCCAGCGTGGCGAGGTAGACCGGGGTCCGCAGGTTCTCGGCCGAAGGGTCCGCGAGGAACCGCCCGAGGACGCCCGACGCTCCTACGCAGAGCACGAAGGCCGCGACGAGGGCGGGGAGGACGACGCCCGGCCGCCGGAGGCCGCCCCCGCGACCGCCCCTGCGGGCGAGCGCGACGACAGCCGCCGAGCCGACGAGCGCGGCCAGCGCACCCCCGCGCGACTGCGAGCCGAGGAGCGCCGCCGCGCACACCGCGAAGCCGACGACATGGACCCAGCCGCGACCGACGACCGCGCGCGCGACGTCCCTCATCGCACGCGATCGCCGCGCGCGGTGCCGGAAGCCCGCGAGCGTCAGCGCGAGGTTCATGATCACCCCGAAGGCGGCGTACGTTGCGAAGGAATTGCGGTTCACGAACGTGGCGCTCAGGACCTTCGCGTCGGGCCCGAGGAGGGGGTTGCGGCCGAGCGCAGCGGCAAGGAGGCCGTAGGCGCAGAGGACGCTGACGCCGATCGCCGCGGCGGCCAGCATCGCCCGTGCCCGTCCCCTGTCCCGCCCCGCCTGCAGGGCGATCCAGAACAGGGCGACGTACGTGGTGAGGCGCAGCACGGCGTGGTGCCCGTCGATGGGGTCGGCCGAGATCGCCCCCGGCGCGTCGACCGTCGACCAGACGGGGTGCATCAGGCTCGGCGCCACGATCCCAAGCGTACCGGCGGCTCGCGCGGCGAACCATTGGGCGAGCGCCGAGAGCATCGGCGAGGTCTGCACGAAGCCCCACCCGATCGCCAGCGCGGCGAGAAGCGCGGACGGCCACAGCCTCGCGGCCCGGGCCGAGGGGCGGTGCACGTCGAGCGCGAGGGCGGCGGCGAACAGGGCGTAGGTCGAGAGCGACAGGCCGATCCAGCTCACCGGACGGTTGGCTCCCAGCGGGACCGCCGAGGCCAGCGCCACGGCGAGCGCCGTCCAGCCGATGACACCCATGACACCGTATGACGCGATGCGCGACGCGTGCATGGGGCATCCTCGCCGTCAATTCAACCTTTGCGTGCTATACCTCAAACAACAATCAAAGATCAATGCCCCGGCCGCGTTCCCGCGGACCGCGGGGCCGGCGAGCCGGGCGGTCAGAAGGGGAAGAAGAGCGGGATCGAGAGGACGGCTGCGACGCCGACGATGATGTTCATGGGGATGCCGATCTTCATGAAGTCGGCGAAGTGGTAGTTGCCGGCGCCGTAGACGAGGGTGTTGGTCTGGTAGCCGATCGGCGTCGCGAAGCTCGCCGACGCGCCAAGCATGACCGCCACGACGAGGGGTCTCGGATCGACCCCGATCTGGTGGGCGAGGCCGATGGCGAGCGGGGTCACCACCACGGCGACGGCGTTGTTGGTGACCGTCTCGGTCAGCACCGACGTCAGGGCGTAGATCGCCGCCAGCATCGCCACCGGCGGAAGGCCCTTGAGGTGCGGTCCGAGCGCGTCCACCACCAGCGATACCGCGCCGGTGTGCTGCAGCCCCGCGCCGATGATCAGCATCGAGAAGATGAGGACGAGGATGGCGGCGTCGATGGAGCCCCACGCCTCGTCGTTGTCGATGCAGCGCAGCACGAGGATGGCGGCGACGGCGATCAGCGACAGGATGCTGATCGGCGCCACTCCGAACGCGGCGAGCCCGACCACGCCGGTGAGCGCCAGCAGCGCCAGCGGGGCCTTGCCGCGCTTGAACGCGCGCCCGCCGGCCTCGCTGATGGAGGCGAGTTCCCGTGCCTCGCGGAGCTGCTCGAGCCCCTCCTCCGTCCCTTCCAGCAGCAGCTTGTCCGCCGGGCGCAGGATGGCGGCGCTGAGGCTGGGGCCGAGGTGGTGCCCGTGCCGGTGGGCGCCGAGGACGCGCATCCCGTAACGGCGGCCGACCGCGAGCCGCGCGAGGCGGATCCCCTGACTGCGGCGCGACAGGGTGACCAGCGCCTCGGCGACCGAGAGCTCGTCGTCCTTGCGCCGGGACGGGCCGTACTGCAGGCCCACCTGCAGCCCCTCGATGTCGCGCAGCGTCAGAAGCTCGGAGGTCGCAGCCTCCGCGACCAGCCGGTCGCCGGCGGCCACGACGTGCTCCTCGATGTCGGTCCGTTCCACGTTGCCGCCGTTGACGACGCCGAGGATCCTGACGCCGGGCCGGCCGAAGGCGGCCACCTCGGCGACGGTCTTGCCGATCCCCTCGAAGCCCTCGGCCGGGCGCAGCTCGGTGAGGTAGTTCGGCTCCTCGCTCTCGTCGGTGGCGCTGCGCTCGCGGCGGTTGGGCAGCAGGAGCGGCCCGAGGACCACGAGCGCGGCCATTCCGACGGCGGCCGCGATCAGCCCCACCGGCGCGATCTCGAAGATGCCGAACGGCGCGAGGCCGCCCTGCTGGGCCACCCCGTCCACGAGCAGGTTGGTGGAGGTGCCGATGAGCGTCCACGTGCCGCCCAGCACGGCGACGTATGACAGCGGAATGAGGAGGCGCGTCGCGGCGATGTCGAGACTGCGCGCGAGGCGGATGACGATGGGGATGAGGATCAGCACCACCGGCGTGTTGTTCATGAGGCCCGAGGCGATCACCGTCGCCAGCAGGAACAGGCCGACCGCCAGCCGCGGCCGGCTCTCCGCCCCGCCGATCAGCCAGTTGGCGAGCGCGTCGAGCAGCCCGGTTCGCACCAGCGCCCCGCTGATGACGAACATCGCGGCGATGGTGATCGGCGCCGGGTTGGCGAAGGCCGCCATCACCTGGTCGAACGGCACGAGGCCGAGCACGACGAAGAGCGCCGCGCCGCCGGCGGCCGTCACGTCCGGCGGCAGTTTCTCCGTCACGAAGGCCGCGAAGAGGCCGACGAGAAGGGCGAGGGAAATCCAGGCGTCGTAGGCGTGGACGAAGTCGATCACGCGGTCCATGGGCGGGCTATCTGTCTCCACGTGGCCGGCGTCGCGGGGACGCCGGCGAAGCGCCGGTACCGACCGAACGAGCTCACGTCCCCCGGCCCGGCACCAGCCTGTTGTTTCTGCGCGCATTCCGGACGACGAACCGCCTTCCGGTCCGCCCGAACGCACGTCAGGCGGAGATGATAGGGCGCGATGGGCCGACGTCTCGCCCCCGGCTAACGCTTGTCACTCGGCCGGGGTCGGAAGCGACGCCGGCGGCGGAACGGGTTGCACCGGCGGGGCGGCCTCCTCCTCCTCCGGACGGGCGTAGACGAGGAAGAAGAGCGCGGGCGCGAGGTAGAGCGTGATGATCGTCGACAGCGCGACCCCGCCGACGACCGCGACCGAGAAGGCCGGCCAGAATCCGCCGCCGCCGATCGCCAGCGGGAAGAAGCCGACCATCGTGGTGATCGTCGTCGACAGGACGTGCCGGCCGGATTCCATCACCGTGTCGGCCGCCGCCTCGACGTCGCCGCGCCGCGCGCGCGGATCGATCTGCAGGGCCGACAGGACGATGATGGTGTCGTTGATGGAGACGCCGATGGAGCCGATGATCCCCACCAGCACCGCGATCCCGAGCGCATAGCCGGCCGCCGCCACCGAAAGCAGCGAGAGCCCCGCGAAGAGGATGCACGCGAACGCCGCCGCGACCGCGAGACGGAAGGAGTTGAACGTCAGCACGAAGGTCGCGCCCGCCAGCGCCAGCAGCACCGCGAAGGGCCGGCTCAGCGCCTCGATGGTGCGCTCGCGCGCGTCGTGATCGCCGCCGACCACGAACCGGTAGCCGTGCGGCAGGACGAAGCCGGCCTCGTCGAGCTTCCTGCGAGCGGCGTCGACCACGGACTGCGGCAGCACACCGGTCCTGGGGAACATCTCGAGCGTGTTCACCCGCTCCATCGCGTGCCGGGTGATCTGGGTGGTGGTGGGGACGACCTTCAGGGTGCCGAGGGCCGCCATCGGCACGGCGTCGCCCTTGTCGTTGACGAGACGCAGCGTCTGCAGGACGGCGAGGTCGCCACGCGCGTCGGCGGCCATCCGCACGCGGATCGGCAGCCGCTCGGTGCCTTCGATGAGCGTGGCGCCGGTCTGCCCGGCGAGCGCGGCCTGAAGCTCCGCCGCGACGCCGTCCAGCGTCAGTCCGGCGGCGAGCACCTTCGCCTCGTCGAGCACGAACTGCATCTTGGGCGGTCCGCCGTTGATCGAGGTGCGCACGTGGGTGATCCCGGGCAGCGTGGAGAGCGGCGCGAGGGCCGCCTCGCCCAGGGACTTCAGCGTCGCGAGGTCGGGACCGGTGATGCGCAGCTCCACCGGCGCGATGACCGGCGGCCCCTGCACGAGCTCGCGCACCAGGACGCGGGCGTCGAGCATCTCGCGGTCGAACCGCTGTTGCAGTTCGGGGATCAGCGTCTCCGCCGCCTCGGCCGAGGTGGCGGTGATGAGCGCGACGCCGAACTCCGGCACCCGCTCCCGGTTGTCGAGCATGTTGTAGTAGAACGGCGGCGCGCTGCGGCCGAGCGCCCAGATCCGGTTGCGGATGCGGGGGTCCGCGCCGAGGACGGTGTCGATCTGGCGGGCGGCGGCCTGGGTGGCGGCGATCCCGGCGCCGGGCGTCACCTCGATCTCGATGAAGAACTGGTCGCGCTCCACCGGCGGGAAGAACTGCTCCACCAGGGTCGGCAGCAGCAGGAAGCCCGCGACCGGCAGCACCATGCCGTACATCACCGTGATGCGCGGCCGCCGCAGGGCGATCACGAGCGTGCGGCGGAAGAGGTCGCCGAAGCGACCCACCTGGATACCGCCGGTGAGGAGGCCTATGGCGCTCCGGCGCGGCTCCTGATGGAGCATCCAGCCGGCGAGGGCCGCCGTCAGCGTCAGCGCGATGACGAACGACCAGATCAGCATGACGACGACGACCCGCGCGACCGGGCCGAGGAAGTCTCCGGTCGGTCCGCCGAGGAGCGCCATCGGCATGAAGGCGAGGACGGTGGTGGCCGTCGAGGCGGCGAGCGGGGCGGCGAGGCGCGAGACCGCGCTGCGCACCTCATGGCCGCGGTCCTGGCCCTCGACGAAGCGGCGGCGGATGTCGTCCACCACCACGATCGCCGCGTCGACGAGCATCCCGAGGCCGATGATCAGGCCGGCCACCGACATCTGCTCGATGGAGATGCCCATCAGCGGCAGGGTCGCCATCGTCGCCATGCTGACGAGGGGCAGCGCGATGCCGACCACCAGCGCCGGCCGCAGCCCGAGGGTGAAGAAGAGCACCACGACGACGAGGCCGAAGCCGGCGGCGAGGCGGCTCGCGAGGTCGGTGAGGCGGGCGACCGTGTATTCGCTCTGGTCGAACAGGCGGACGTGCGTGAGGCCACCGGGGAGGTCCTTGTCGAACGCGTCCATCGCGGCGGAGATCTCGCGCATGTAGCGGTCCGCCTTGAGGCCGTCCTCCATCATGACGGCGACGAGGATCGCCCGCTTGCCGCGCGCCATCGCGATCGCGTACGGCGGCTCGTGCTCGCTGCGGGTCACGGTGGCGATGTCGCCGACGCGCACCGAGCCGCCGTCGGGCGTCGCGGCGAGACGGATGTTGCGGATGCGCTCCAGGTCGTCGATCGCGCCGCCGATCTCGACGATGAGGTCGCCGGCGGGGCCGACGCTGCGTCCCGCATCCGCCCGCGGGTCGGCCGCGCCGATGGCGGCGGCGACCTGGCTGGGCGTCCAGCCGAAGTTGGCGAGCTCGGCCGGGTCGATGGCGACGAGCACCTCCTCCTCCGGGTCGCCGTAGAGGCGGACCTGCTTGGTGCCCGCCACGTTCTGAAGGCGCTCGCGCAGCGCTTCGGCGTAGCGCGTCGTCACCGACAGGGGGACGGAGGGGTCGGCGGGCATCAGCGCGCTGATGCCCGTGTACGCCCCCGAACGCGTGTCGTCGAAGACCGGCGGGGACGCGTCGGACGGCATCTGCGGCGTCAGCTCCTTGATCGCGTCGCGGACCTTCGACCACGCATCGGCGATCTGCGCCTCGCCGAGGTCCCACCGCAGCTCGACGATCACCGTCGACAGGCCGGGGCGCGAGACGCTGCGCACGATGTCGACCTGCTCGATCTCCGAGATGCGCCGTTCGATCGGCTCGGTGACCTCGGCCTCGACCCGCTGCGCGTCGGCGCCGGGCTGCTCGGTCATGACGAAGCCGACGACCTTGAGGAAGGCCGGATCCTCCTGCCGTCCCACCAGCTCCACCGCGATGATGCCCAGCGCCATCACGACCATGATCGCCAGGACGGTGAGGCGCGGGATGCGGTAGAACGCGTCGATCATCGGTCGGGCGCGCCGGCCTCGCGCGGTGCGACGACCTCGCCGGGGGCCACGCGGTGGCGCCCCTCGACGACGACGGTCTGGCCGGTTTTCAGCGAGCCCTTCACATAGGCCGAGCCGCCGGCGACGGCGATGATCTCCACCGCCTCGGTGCCGACGACGTCATCGGCGCCGACGGTATAGACCGACCAGAGGCCGCGCTGCCCCTCGGCGAGCGCCTTCACCGGGAGCACGTAGCCCGGCCCCCTGATGGCGCTGTCGAGGACGAGGTCGGCGGTGTCGCCGAAGCGGAGCGAGACGCCGTCCGGCGGGGAGAGCTCGACGAACGTCACCACCGACTGGGTCGCGGCGTGAACGTCCGGCCGGACGGCGATGACCTTGCCCGGCATGTCGGTCCCGCCGTAGCGCACGGTCACGGCGTCGCCGGTGTCGAGCCCGCGCGCCCTGGCGTCGGGGAGGCCGACCTGAAGGCGCGGCGCGGCGGTCTCGATGACGGTCAGCACGGGCGTCCCGGCGGCGAGGATCGCGCCCTCGTCGAGTGTCCGCTCGGTGACACGACCGGCGAAGGGGGCCGCAATGAGGCTCTTCTCGATGTCGAGTTCCACCGCCGCGAGCGCGGCCTCGACCTCCCGCTTCGAGGCGGCGAGCTCCTGCAGGCGGATCCGCGCCTCGTCGAAGGCCTGCACGGTGGCGACCCGGCGGTCCTTGAGCTGTGCGGTGCGGTCGAAGACGATCTGGGCGAGGTCCGTCTGCGCGTCGATCCCGGCGACCTGCGCCTTGATCCGGTCGCGCTCGGCCTCAAGCGCGCGCGTGTCGAGCTGGAGGATCGGCGCATCGGCGGCAACCTCGTCGCCCTCGTCCACGAAGATCTCGGCGATGCGCCCACCGCGCTCCGGCGCGATGGCGGTCTGGCGCCGCGGCTCGATCCGTCCGGCGAAGCGTTCGCTGACGGTGAAGGTGGGCACTTCGGTGACGGCGGCGACCACCACGGGGATGGGCACCGGGGGCGTGACGACGGGCGTCGCCGTCAGCTGGCGCACCCCGACGTAGACGATCGCGACCATGCCGACGGCGATGGCGATGTTGAGGGCGTTGGCGGCGAGGTTGAAGAACCAGCGGGCCGTGCGGCGGGAGGTGTCGCCGAGCTCGCGCAGCGCCGCATCCGCCCGGGAGCGCGGCCCCGCGGGCGGCTCAGGCTTCGGCCCGGTGCCGGGCGGGGTCTCGACAGGGCGGACCCGGGCGGTGCGAGGCTGATCTAACATCCGCTTGTAGAAGGGCCCATGGAAAATCAGTAGGGGTTCGGGATCTTTGGTCAACGTTTCTGCCCACCAAAGATGACGGCGTCGAACCATCTGGCACTAGGGGCACGATTGCCGCAACAATTGACGTTCGGGGCCGAACGATTTCTGCGTGAACCCTTAATCGGTCTCCGCCGGCCCGGATCGGGTGATCGTCCCCCTCCCCGCCTGCTGCACGGCCCCGCTGACGACGCGAGCGGCTGGCCGCCAGCCCTCCCCGACCGGCCCGCCGACGCGCGGCCGGCGTGCCCGCGGCCGGAGCGCGGCTTCGCGCCGCCGGAAGGTTTTCGGGGCCTGTCGCCCGGTCTTCGCAGGGTGTTTGCGCCTAACCTGCGGAGAGATTGCTTGGATTTATACCAGTTCGATGATGAATGGACGGGCAGGCGCACATTGAGTACCCTTCCGGATCAGGGGGAGGAACGCCGATGTGCAATGTCTTCGCTGGAATACCGCGGGAGAGCTACGAGAGCCAAACCCGGTCCGTTCGGCTGAATGGGCATTCCACGTCGATCCGCCTCGAAGCGGTCTACTGGGACATTCTGGAGCGTCTCGCGGACAAGGAGGGCCTCTCGCTGAGCCGCTTCCTGACCGAGCTGCACGACGAGGTGCTCGACCTCCACGGCGAGGCCCGCAACTTCTCCTCCCTGCTGCGGTGCGTGTGCCTGGTGCACCTCAGCCGAACGTCGACGACTCCGCTGCGCGTCCTGGAGACCGAGCGGACCTGACCCCGGCACCGCGCCCCTGACAGACCCCCGCCGGCCGCCCCGCGCGCCGGCGTGAGGCGCGGCTGCGCGCGCCTGCCCCGGCGACCTAACATCAAAGTCGAACGGGTGCGTTATCAGAGTACTACCCGTTCGTTCGGCACGGCCATACCCTTGATCTCCATGCCGCGTTGCGGTCCCCGCCAGGCTCCGGCGCCGGACGGATCCCGACGTGGCGGTGCGTTCTATGGAGGGCTGCGTTGGCCAAAGCGATTCACTCGATGATCCGCGTGTTGGATGAGAAGAGGTCTCTCGACTTCTACGAGAAGGCGTTCGGACTGACGATCGCCGATCGTCTCGACTTCGAGAACTTCACGCTGATCTACCTGAGGAATCCCGAAAACGACTTCGAGCTGGAGCTGACCGTCAACAAGGGCCAGAGCGAGCCGTACGACCTCGGCAACGGCTACGGCCACCTGGCCTTCGCGGTCGACGACCTGGCGGCGGAACACGCCCGCTTCACCGCTGCGGGATTCGAGCCCCGCAAGATGGTGGATTTCGCGCCGGGGGGCGAGGTCATCGCCCGCTTCTTCTTCGTCGCCGACCCGGACGGTTACCAGATCGAGGTGCTCCAGCGCGCCGGCCGCTACCAGTAACTCGCCGACCGCCCGCCACAACAAAATCAATGCGGGCGCACCCAGGAGGAAATGTCGATGAGGTTGATCGAGCGCTCCGCGCCCGCGGAGCCCAGGGGGGAATCTCCCCCCAACGCGCCACGAACACCTGGATTGCAGGTGGATCGGCGCCGGTTCATCACGGCGAGCCTGACGGCGGTCGGCGCCTACGCTGTCGCCGTCTCCGGCGTCACCTGGCTGGTGGCGCCGGACAAGGCGTGGGCCATCTCCTACGACGCGCTCGATCCCGAGATGGCCGAGACGCTGCTCGTCATGACGCGCGCCATCTACCCGCACGACTTCCTCGGTGACGTCCACTACGCGGCCGTCGTGAAGGCACTCGACACGGACGCGGCCGGATTCGCGGACAAGTCCCAGCTCGAACTGCTGCGCGACGGCGTCGCCGCGCTCGACCAGGCGGCGGGCGGCTCCTTCGCCGACGCGACCGAGGACGCCAAGTACACCGCGCTGGAGGGAATGGCGACGACGCCCTTCTTCCAGGCCGTGCGCGGCAAGGCGGTGGTCGCGCTCTACAACCAGCCCGAGGTCTGGGAGAAGTTCGGCTACGAGGGACCGTCCTACCCGAAGGGCGGCTATCTCGAGCACGGCTTCAACGACCTCTCATGGCTTCCGGACCCGCCCGCCGAGGCGAGTCCGCCGGTGGAAGGCTGAGGGAGGACGACCATGGCCACATATGACCTCTCCGACGACAGCGTCGTCGTCATCATCGGTTCCGGCGCAGGCGGCGGCACGCTCGCCCATGAGCTGACGCTCCGCGGCGTCGACGTCGTGCTCCTGGAGGCCGGCGCGCAGCAGTCGATCGAGACCTACGTCAACGACGAGTGGGAATCGTTCGGCCAGCTCGCCTGGCTCGACAAGCGCTTCGCCGAAGGCGGCTGGCGCGTCGCGACGGACTTTCCCAACCTGCCGGCCTGGATCTGCAAGACCGTCGGCGGCTCCACGACCCACTGGGCCGGCGCGTCGCTGCGGTTCCAGGAGCACGAGTTCAAGACCCGCGAACGCTACGGCGCGATCGACGGGGCGAACCTCCTCGACTGGCCGATCGACCTCGCCGAGATGGAGCCGTTCTACGCGCGGGCCGAGGACAAGCTGGGCGTCACGCGGACCAACGGAATCCCGGGCCTGCCGGGCAACAACAACTTCAAGGTCCTCTACAACGGCGCGACGAAGATCGGCTACAAGACGGTCCATACCGGCCGCATGGCGATCAACTCGCGCATCCGCGACGACCGCAACTCCTGCCACCAGCTCGGCTTCTGCTTCCAGGGCTGCAAGATGGGGGCGAAGTGGTCGACCCTCTATTCGGAGATCCCGAAGGCGCTGGAGACGGGTCATCTGGAGCTGCGGACCCAGTCGCAGGCGCTGCAGGTGCTGCACGATTCCTCCGGCAAGGTGACCGGCGTCCTCTACGCCGACAAGGACGGCAACCAGCACGAGCAGAAGGCGCGCGTGGTGGCGATCGCCGGCAATTCCATCGAGAGCCCGCGTCTCCTCCTCAACTCGGCCTCGTCGATGTTCCCGGACGGGCTCGCCAACTCCTCCGGCCAGGTGGGTCGCAACTACATGCGCCACACCACGGGCTCGGTGTACGCGGCGATGCCGGAGCCGGTGCGGATGTGGCGCGGCACGACCATGGCCGGCATCGTCCAGGACGAGGCGCACCACGACGACTCGCGCGGCTTCGCCGGCGGTTACGAGCTGGAGACCCTCTCCCTCGGCCTGCCCTTCATGGCCGCCTTCCTCGACCCCGGCGCGTGGGGCCGCGACTTCGCACGCAAGATGGAAACCTACGAGACCATGGCCGGCATGTGGATCGTGGGCGAGGACATGCCGCAGGAGCAGAACCGCATCACGCTCCACGCGACCGAGAAGGACGAGTACGGGATGGCCGTCCCCGTCGTGACCTTCACCGACCACCCCAACGACACCGCGATGCGCGAGCACGCCTACAAGCAGGGCGTCGCCATCTACGAGGCGGTGGGGGCGAAGGCGACGTACCGGGTGCCGCCCTACCCGTCGACGCACAACCTCGGCACCAACCGGATGAGCGAGAAGGCGAGCGACGGCGTGGTCAACCGCTTCGGCCAGACCCACGACATCGAGAACCTCTTCGTCTCGGACGGCTCCCAGTTCACCACGGGCGCGGCGGAGAACCCGACGCTGACCATCGTGGCGCTCGCCATCCGCCAGGCAGGCCACATCGCCGACCGGATGGGCAAGGGCGAACTCTGACTCCCTAGCGGCCGGCCGCTCCGGCGGCCGGTCCGACCTTGCCGCCACCCATCGGGTCGGCGGCTTTTTCTTGTCCGGAGGCTGGCCGGGTCAGGACCCCATGGTGGTCCAGCGGCGGATGCCGAGGGTGCGCATCTTGCGGTAGAGCGTGGCGCGGGACATGCCGAGCGCGGTGGCCGCGCGGCTGACGTTCCCGTCCTCGGACGACAGGGCGTCGAGGATGACCTGCCGCTCGGCGAGCTTGAGCTGCTCGGCCGCCGTCTGCGCACCGGGCACGATGCACGTCTCGCACGGGCGTGACGACCAGTTGGTGATGCAGCCCGGCAGGTCGACCGGATCGATCCGGCGGCGATCGGTGACGAGGTGCGTCAGCTCCACCATGTTGCGCAGCTCGCGCACGTTGCCGGGCCAGTCGTAGGCGCGGATCACGTGGAGCGCCTCGTCCGTGAAGGTGAGCGGCTCGGTCTTGTGGCGCGCGGCGACGAGGGCGTTGAAGTGCTCGAGGAGGAGCGGGATGTCGTCGCGCCTCTCGCGCAGCGGCGGGATCTTGATGGTGACGGCGCTGATACGGAAATAGAGGTCGCGGCGGAAGCGGCCGAGCTCCACCTCCTGCTGCAACGAACGGTTCGTGAGCGCGATCACCATGATGTCGACCTGCCGCGGCCGGGGATCGCCGACGCGGGCGGTCAGCTTGTCCTCCAGCAGGCGCAGGAGCGAGGGCTGCAGCTCGAGCGGCATCTCGCCGATCTCGTCGAGGCAGAGGACGCCGCCATCGGCGAGTTCCACCCGCCCCGGCCAGCCGGGCCGCCCCCCTTCCCCCTCGGCGCGGCCGAAGAGCTCCTCGCCGAAGGTGCCGCTGGACGCGGCGCCGCAGTTCATCGCGACGTAGGGATCGGTCGGCCCCGCGCTCGCCGTGGAATAGGCGAGGCGCGCGAAGAGCTCCTTGCCGACGCCGGTCTCGCCCTCGAAGAGGATCGGCACGCGCGAGGCGGCGACCCGGCGCGTCAGCGCGAGCGCCTCCAGCAGCACGGCGTTGGCGCCGACGATGGTCGGCTCGCGCCCGGCGATCGGATCGGCCGGCGCGGCGGGCGCGCCGCGGCGGACGGGGGATCGCTCGGCCGGGCCCGGCGCGAACTCCAGCGCGAACCCCCGCACGCGGCCGTCGAGCTGCACCTGCTCCAGGCTCTTGAGGCGCGGCTCGTCGGCGAGCGCGGCGGAGAGGTCGGACATCGACATCCGCTCCCCGCTCTCGATCAGGTAGCGGCCGAGGGAGATGTCCCGCCGCGCGCCGTTGACGGGCAGGTACTGCGGTGCGCCGCGGGCGAAGACGATGCGCCCCTCGTGGTCGAGGATGACGAGCCCTGCGTCCGGATGGGCACCGTGTCCGGACCGCAGGCAGAGGTCCAGAAGCCGCGCGCGCTCGATGGTGAAGCGGCCGGCGAGCGCGCTCTCGATCTCGCGCGCGGCCGCCATGACGAGGGCCGTGTTGTGGGGGCGGAAGATGCCGGTGGGGCCGGATAGGTCGACGACGCCGATCACCGACCGGTCGATGGGGTCGCGGATCGGCGCGCCGGCGCAGGTCCAGTTCTTGATCCCGGCGCAGAAATGCTCGGCGGCGTGCACGAACACCGGCTCGCCCGCCCAGAGCGCGGTGCCGATGCCGTTGGTCCCGGCCGACCGCTCGTTCCAGATGCCGCCGACCTCAAGGTGAATCTCGCGCCCTTCGTCGAGGGTCCGCGGGTCGCCGATGGTATCGAGGATGACGCCGTCGCGGTCGGTCAGGACGAGCATCGCCTCGGTATCGGCCAGCAGGCGGCCGAGCTGGGCGAAGGGGATCTGCGCGGCCTCGCGCAGGTGCGCGCTGGAATCGCGGCGCAGCTCGATGTCGTCCTCGGCCTCGAAGCGCGGCGCGTCGGTCCCGAGCGAGTTGACCCCGTTGGAGGCACTGCGCCGCCAGGAATCGGCGATGATGGCGCGCACGTCGTGCTGGCCCCCGCGCGCGGGGCTGCCGCTCAGGAAATCCTCCCACGCGCGCATCGTCTTGCCGACATCCACCGCGAGCGGTGTCGAGGGCATGGACGGTGCGCCGACACCCGACTTGCGGGGCGCATCGTGTCTCAACACGTCCTCCCGAGCTCTCGGTCTTGTTGGTGCCGAGATGACTTCGCGCATTTTGACTGGGTCATCGGACCTTCATATTCGGCGCTAGGCAAGCCCCAATTTTCTGGCGATTTCGTGCTTCAGCGCCTCGCTGCCCTCACGACCTTCGGCCAACATGCCGTCGAGGTCGGCGAGACGCGCGGCGGTGTCCTCGTCGAGCGCGGAAATGAAGCCGTTGGCCGCGCTCGCCAGCACGAACGCGCTGCGCCCGTCCCGGCGACGGACCTCGCCGAGGAATTCGAGCTGGCGCGCTGTGTTCAGATCGACGAGAAGCACCCGCCCGTTCGGGCTGAGCTTCACGTAGGGAACCGGATTGTCGATGGAGACGGGCGCCCGGCCGCCGCCGGCGCTGGGGGGCTCGACGAGCACCCGCGCCTGCTCAGCGGCGCGGTTCGCCGAATAGGCGCCTTGCGTCAGATGATCGGCAAGGCGGGTGATGGTGGACCGGTTCTGTTCGATGAACCGCTTTGCGGCGACGTCGTCGCGTCGGGGTCCGTCGGACTTGGAAATGATCGTGACCATGGTCTCTCCTCAACCCGCCGACGCGAGATGGCGTCCTGCCATGAGGGGGCCGCTGGCCTCGATCATGGGGTCGCCCGGCCGCAGGTGCGCACACGCGCGGCGAGGCCGGCCCCAACCGGCGCGTACCAGTTGTGTAGATTAGAGCACCGCTGAGATCCGTGGTAGTATCTTTCTACCACACGAGACGATGGTGCCGTTCTTCAATCTGAGGTTCCCCGGCCTCGCGGGGAACGCCCAGGGTCACGGAACGATCACCCCGCGGCCGACGAACTTGCGGTTCTTGAAGTCGGACAGCGCCGTGTTGATCTCGTCGAGGCCGTACTGCTCGTAGTGCATCTTCACCTTGCCGTCCGCATTGAGCTCCATCAGCTCGACGAGCTCGGTGTAGTTGCCGACGAGGCTGCCGCCGATGTTGATCTCGTTGACGACGAGGTCGAGGGTCGGCACCTGGACGGTCCCGCCGTAGCCGACGACGAACGTCTGTCCGCCCTTGCGGGCCATCCGCCAGGTGATGTTCTCGACCCCCAGCTCGCCGACGAAGTCGATCACCACCTGGGCACCGCCGCCGGTGTGGTCGTGCACCTCCTCGATGACCGTCGGCCCGCCGTCGAGCACGATGTCCGCGCCGAGATCCTTGGCGAGCGCGCGCGCGGCGGGCTCGCGGTCGATGGCGATGACGCGGCACCCCGACAGCGCCTTCAGCGACTGCAGCGCAATGTGACCGAGCCCGCCGACGCCGAGGATCACCGCGGTCGTCCCCGGATGCAGCAGCTTGGAGGCCCGCTTGGCGGCGCGGTAGGCGGTGATGCCGGCATCGGCCATCGGCGCCACGTCGAGCGGGCGGATGCCGTCGCCGAGCTTGATGACGGAACGCTCGTTGGTGACGAAATACTCCGCGAAGCCGCCGTCGAGGCCGAGCCCGGGGAAGAGGCCGTGCTCGCAGTACATGTCCTCCCCGTAGCGGCAGGGGAGACAGATGCCGCAGGTGCGCAAGGGGTGGCAGATGACCGCGTCGCCCGGCTTCACCGACTTCACGGCGGAGCCGACGTCCTCGATCCAGCCGGCATTCTCGTGCCCCATGGTGTAGGGCAGGAGTGCGCCGTCCGGGTCCATGATCTCGCGCCAGACGCCTTCGATGATATGCAGGTCGGTGCGGCAGAGGCCCGCCGCTCCCACCTTCACGATCACCTCGTCAGGTGCCTTGATGGTGGGCGTCTGAACGTTCTCGATCCTGAGACTGACGTTCATGTCGGGGTCGTAGTCGTAAAGGCGCGCGGCTTTCATGGCTCACTCCTTCGGTTGAGAGCGTTGCGGGCGGCCGGAGCCGCCCGGTCGGGGCGGTTGAGAGCGCTGCGGGCGGCCGGAGCCACCCCGGTCGGGCGATCGAGGGCGTTGCGGCGAACCGCAGCCGGCCGGCCGACGGGCCTCAGGGACGGCCGAGCCGCTCGGCGCCGCCGCCGCGGGCCGCGCCGGCGGTCGGGTCCGCCTCCCCTTCCGCGAGATCGCCGACGAGCGTCTCGGTGGTGAGGATGAGCGTGGCGACGGAGGCGGCGTTGGCGAGCGCGGCGCTGGTGACGCGGACCGGGTCGATGACGCCCGCCTCGTAGAGGTTCTCGTAGCGCCCGGCGCGGGCGTTGAAGCCGTACCCGCTGTTGATGCGGCTGACCTCCGCGAGCGCGGCGTTGGGGTCCTGCCCGGCGTTGATGGCGATGCGCGCCAGCGGTCGCGACAGGACCGACGCGACGAGGCCGATCCCCTCGGCAACGTCCCCCTGCGCCTCGTCCTTCAGCGCCTCGACCGCGTGGGAGACGGACAGGAGAGCGGTGCCGCCGCCCGCGACCACGCCGTCCGCCGCGGCCGCGCGGACCGCCGACAACGCGTCCTCGATGAGCTGGATCGTGCGCTTCTGCTCCACGGGCGTTGTCCCGCCGGCATAGATCACCGCGGTCCCGCCGGAGAGCTTGGCGAGACGGTCGCGCAGCTTGTCCTGCTCGATGTTCGGCGGGGCGAGCCCGAGCTGGCGCTCCACCTGGGCGCGGCGGGCCTCGACGCGGGCCGGGTCCCCCTCCCCCCGGACGATGGCGGTGTCGGTCGCGTTGGCGCGGGCGAGCGCGGCACCGCCGAGATCCTCCCGGGTGATCGCCTCCAGCCGGCCGCCCAGCTCGCGGGCGACGACGCGGCCGCCGGTGAGGATCGCGAGGTCCTCCAGCATCGCCTTGCGCCAGTGGCCGTACTCGGGCGGATGGACCACGAGGTAGCGTCCCGCCTTGCCCCCGCCGAGGAGCGTGACCACCACCTCCGGCGCCATCTCCTCGGCGATGATGAGGAGCGGCCGGCCCTCCTTGTCGGCGAGGGCGCGGGCGGCGTCGAGCGAGGCCGGATCCTTGATCTTGAGGTCGGTCATCAGGATCAGCGGGCGCTCCAGAACCGCCTCCATCCTGTCCTGATCGGTGACCATGTGATGGGAGAGGTAGCCGCGGTCGAAGGACATGCCTTCGAGGACGTCGACGGTGGTCTCGGTGGTCACGCCGAAGTCGGTGGTTATGACGCCGCTCTCGCCCACCCGCTGGAACGCGTCGGCGACGATCGCGCCGAGCTTTGCGTCGCTGGCGGCGATCTCGGCGACGGCGGCGATGGTCGCGGCGTCCTTCGCGGGACGCGCCATTCCCCCGAGCGCAGTCAGCGCGGCCGCCACGCCCATCTCGATGCCGCGGCACAGGTCGACCGCCTTGGCGCCGCGGTCGAGCTTCTCGACTCCGCCCTGGATGAGCCCGTTGGCGAGCACGATGGCGGTGGTGGTGCCGTCACCGGCGACGTCGTTGGTCTGCATCGAGACCTCGCGAACGACCTGGGCGCCCATGTTCTCGAAGCGGTCGGCGAGCTCGATCTCGCTGGCGATGGAAACGCCGTCGCGGGTGATGAGGGGCGTGCCGATCGGCCGGTCGATCATCGCGTTCATGCCCTTGGGGCCGAGCGTCGGCTCGACGGCGGAGGCGAGACGCGCGACGCCCCGGGCGAGGGCTCTGCGGGCGTCGTTGGAGTGCAGCAGTTGCTTGGCCATGGGCGGCCTCCCTGTTCGTCGTCGGGACGATCCGGGCGGCCCGGTCGTCCGCTTCTTTTCAAGGTTGTTGCGTCATCTCGCCGGGCAGGAAGTCGACGAGGGTGGGCGTGCCGTCGTCGCGGACGACATGCTTGTACCGGGCGCTCTTGAGACCGCGGCACAGCGCGCCGCTGAACTCCATGTTGATGCGGACCTGGCGCAGCCGCCGGAGATGCTCCCACAGGCCCGCCGCACGGATCGGCTCGCCGGTCAGGGTGACGAAGGCCGGATCGTCCGCCGCGCGGGCGAGGCCGCGTTTTGCCAGCAGCGCGCGGTAGAGCGGCGCGCGGCGCCTCGCGTCCTCGTGCTCGAAGCGGGCGGCGTCGAGGTGGTCGAGCGTCATCGCGGTGATCGCGACGTCGCTGAGCCCCTGCCGCTTGAGGTCGAGAAGGACCGCCTCCTGGCGGCGCAGGAAGGCCTTGTCCTCGAACGTGCGCCGCAGCGCCGCCAGGTCGTCGCCGGCGAGGTCGGGGCCGACGACCTCCTCGAACCCCCGCCCCGTCCGGACCGCCTCCGCGAGCGCCTCGCCGTAGAGGTGGTCCTCGAGGACGACGTCGACGGACACGACACCGGGGACGGCCGCGAGCGCGCGGTGGATGTCCTCGAGCATCAGGTACGCGAAGTTC
Source organism: Acuticoccus sediminis (assembly GCF_003258595.1). Lineage (NCBI taxonomy): Bacteria > Pseudomonadati > Pseudomonadota > Alphaproteobacteria > Hyphomicrobiales > Amorphaceae > Acuticoccus > Acuticoccus sediminis. Next base: position 1,713,419 of record NZ_QHHQ01000001.1, on the reverse strand, counting down.
GGCGAGCACCAGTAGGTCGGCAAGCGGAAGGAGACGGCCACGTGCGCGCCCTCGATCGCCACGTCCTCGACGAAGCCCATCTCGGTGACGGGCTCGTCGAGCTCGGGGTCCATGACGCTGGCGAGGGCGCGGGCGACGGCGTCCGCGCACACCGGTGGGGCGGCCACGGGCGAGCCGGCCATGGCCCCTACTCGGCCGCCAGGGTGACGGGCGTCTGCGCGAAACGGGCGCGCATCGCCGGCACGTCGACGTCGTAGAGCCTCGCCGCGTTGAGGCCGAGGATCTTCTCCTTCGTCTCGTGGTCGAGGGTGACGCCGGTCTCGGCGGCGATGTCCTCGGGAAGCTCGAACGCCCAGAACTTCTCGACCAGCCAGCGCGGTGTCCAGATCGCGTAGTCCGAGCCGAAGAGGATCTTGTCCGGCCCGACCCATGCGAGCAGCTCGGCGATCACCTCGGCGAAGTAGCGCGGGCGGGCGTGGATGAAGGGCAGCGCCACCGCGAGGCCGCCGTAGACGTTGGTCTCCTGCACCGCGATCCAGCAGAAGTCGTCGAGGCGCGGCAGGCCGCAGTGCTCGACGATGAAGTTGAGGTTCTGGAAGTCGGTCGCGGCGTAGTCGACGTCGTGCACGTCGAAGGCGTCCTTCGACAGCGGGATGATCGTCGGCCCCTTGTGGACGTGCATGTTCCGGATGCCGAGCTTGTCGCACAGCTCGAAGCACCGGTAGGCGTCCGGGTCGGTCATCTTCCAGCCCTTCGACGCGCCGTTCCATTCGGCCGTGTAGAGCTTCACGCCCTGAATATCGAAGTTTTCCTTCATGTAGTGGATGTATTCGAGCGCCTTCTCACCGTCGCGCGGGTCGAACGCCCCGTTGATGATGAACCGGTCGGGGTGGCGCTCGGCCATCTGGTGGCTGCGCTCGATGGAGCTGAAGCCTTCCTTGTAGAAGTCGCGCAGATAGGTCGACTGGATGATCGCCATGTCGTCCGGGCCGTCGACGAAGAGGTCGCGGTAGATGTCCTCCTCGGAGTAGCGCTCGAACTTGGACTTTTCCCAGAGATGCTCGGGCGGGCTCAGATTGGTATGGTACGCATAGAAGCACTCGATGAACTGCTTGCCGTGAATGTTCGCCTGGTTCTCCGGGCTGCCGTTCCAGAAATGAGTGTGCCCGTCGAGGATGAAGACCTCTTTGCCTTCGGGTGTGACGTACATGGATCAGGTCCCCCGGTCCGTTTATGTGAGAAAAAAGGAGGCGCCTGTTCGGCGCCCCAAGGTTTTGGGGAGGATTCAGATGTACTCCATCACCTCATCCATGTTGCCGAACAGGATCACCGTGTTGTCGTCGGTGCGGACCATGCGGCCATAGTGGGTGGAGGTGATGACCTCGAACTGCTCCGCGGTCATCTCGCGGCCGAGGTATTCGCTGATCTCGTCCATCTTGAAGATCAGCTTGCCGTTCCCGTCGATGCGGATGAGGGCCGGCTGGTATGTGCAGGTGACACCGTCCTTCTGCTCCATCATCTCGGCGATGGCGCGGGCGTCGACGGAGTCGTTCATCGTCACCCCGCACTGGTGCGAGATCGTCCGGTCGAAGGCGATATCCTTCATGGACTTGAAGATGTTCTGGTGAGAGGCGTTGCGAGCCACGGTGGACATGGAGGCGGTCCTTTGCGTTACAGGCCGAGCTCGCCGGTGATCTGCGCAAGACGCTCATGCGACTTCTCACGCACATCGGCGAAGCTGACGGGCTTGGAGTGGGGTTGCGACCAGATCGGCTGGAGGCCCTGGGCGGCCCGGTCGGCCAGCGCGGCGTGCTTCTTCAGCCAGCCCTTGAAGAGGGTGGTGTTGTCCTTGCCGTACTCGGCGTCGTTGGCGAGGAGGTAGATGAGGTCCACCGTGTTGGCGAGGTTGCGCTCGTAGTCCGCCTCGGCCGCCGAGATCACCGCCGGGGTGATGAAGTCGCCGTTGGCCGCGGCCACCTGCATCAGGAAGCCGGAGCGGAAGAGTTCGCCCACCAGCGGCTCGAACACCACGTTGATGGCGAAGTACTGCTCCAGGTAGTCGGTGGAGCCCATGATGCTCTCGACCGCCTCGCGCGTGCCCTGCCAGATGCCGTCCTCGAGCCAGGCGCGCTTGCCCGCCTCGTCGTCCCACCCGTCGATGTCGAGACCGATCTCGGCGAGGTAGAGGGTGATGTCCTGGGCGAGGCGCAGCTTGTAGCTCGAGTTGGTGAGCGTCGCGTTGTTGATCATCTGGGTGTAGCCGTAGCGCTGGGCCTGCATCAGCGAGGTCCCGAGGCCGAACTCGGCATGCTTCCAGGCGCCGAGGTGCGTCTGCAGCACCTTGATCCACGCCTTGTCGAAGTTCTTCGGCGCGCCGTACTTGCGGGCGTTGCCGATGACGCCCTGGATCATCGCCTCGATTTTGGACTGGCGCTGGTAGTGGGTGCGCTCCCACTCCTGGTCCGGCGCGCGGAAGGCGTGCCAGTTGGAACTCCTCGCCGCCGTCGCGTCCTTGACGTAGGCGCCCTTGCCGTCCGGGAAGGAGATGATCCAGTCCTGGAGCAGGTAGCGCTCCGGGTCGGGCTGCACGTCGACGGTGACGTCCTCGTAGTGCGTCGCGCGCTTGCCCCGCGGATCGAAGTAACGGAACTTGCGGCTGTCGCTGTCGGCGAAGATGGCGGCTCCAGCGGCGCCCGATCCGACGGAACTGGAAGTGGCTGGCATGGTCTGAACTCCCCCCTAGTGGCGTTGTCGTGCGCGGCCGCGCTGGTCAGTCGGCGGTCGCCAGCGTCGTCGACGCTGTGGATGGCGTGAACTTGTCGAAGAAGATCCGCTCGAATTCGAAGTCGTTCATGAAGAGAACGGGCGTCAGGGCTTCGATCATCGGCGGCGGACCGCACGCATACACATCGCCCGCCCCGTCGAGGGCGAGCGCCTTGAGCCGGCGGTCGACCTCCTCGTGGACGAAGCCCCGCGCGCCGGTCCAGTCGCTCCCGTCCGCCTCGTGGGAGAGGACGGGGACGAACTCGATGGCGGGCGAGCCCTCGGCCAGCTCGGCGATCTCGTCGAGATAGAAGAGGTCGCGCTGGGTGCGGGCGCCGTAGAAGAAGAGCACCGGCCGGTCCTCACCGCTCGCGATGTGGTCGTTGAGGATCGACCAGATCGGGCTCATTCCCGAGCCCGCCGCGACGAGGATCAGGTGTCCGTCCCGTCCGTCGCGTCGGAAGCAGGCGCCGTAGGGTCCGGTGACGGTGCAGGCGGCGCCGACGGCGATGGCGCCCCCGTCGAGCTCGCCGGAGAACTGCCCTCCGTCGTATCGCTTGATGATGAATTCGAGCCTTTGCGTTTCGCTCGGCGGATTTGCCATGGAAAACGAACGCGTAATCGTCTTTGCGTTGGCGGTCGTGACGGTGATGTCGACATATTGGCCGGCCCAAAACTTGATCGGCTGCGAGAGCGTCAGTTCGACTCGCCGAATGTCATGGGTGAGACGGTCGATCCTGGTGATCGTGGCGTCGAAGGTCTTCACGGCGATGGCCTTCGCCAGAAGCTCCTCGTCGAAGTTCTGCAGCTCGACCTCGACGTCCGTCAGCGCCAGGGAACGGCACAGCAGAATGCCGCCCTGCTCGCGCTCCATGTCGTTGAGCGCGAAGGTCGAGTAGCGCATCAGGTCGACCTCACCGTCCACCAGCGAGCACTTGCAGGCCGAGCACTGGCCCTCCTTGCACCCGTGCGGCAGCGCGATCCCCTGCCGGAAGGCGGCGTTGAGGATCGTCTCCCCCTCCTCGACCTCGAATTCCACGTCGACCGGCGATAGGCGCACGGTGTACGTCTCTGGCATCGGACACGACCCTCCCGTTCGCAGCCGTCGCGGCTGCGGCACGTCGTCAATGGCGGTAGCGTGAGGTGGGGGCCGGCCTCAGCCGGCCCCTCCGGTCAGTGGCAGGGGTTGATGGTGAAGCCCTTGCGGTACTCGGCGATGTGCGCCTCGCGGTCGGCCGGGCTCATCTCGCGCAGCAGGGTGAGCGGCGACAGGAGCGTGTGGCCCTTCACGTCGTCGAGGGTCCACATGTCCTTGTCGTCGAACCTGAGGTGCGGCTGCGGCACCAGCGTCTTGCCGTCGGAGCGGACGAAGTTGAGGTCCTTGATCGCGTCGGCGAGGTCCCAGCCGTGGTACAGCGTCTCCCACTCGCGCTTGCCGGAGAAGCGGCCCATCGCCGGGGTCGGCCGGCCCTCGTACTCGTCCGAGAACGCCTCCACGGCGGTCCAGCGGTCGAGCTCGTGGGCGAAGGTGTGGAGCTTGCCGTCGATCTCGTCGACGACCATGTCCTCGCGGATGAGGCACGGCACCAGACAGCTCCAGCAGCGGTGCGGATAGACGTATCCGACCTCTTCGTTGAAGGTCACGACCTTCTCGCCCGGCTTCGACAGCTTCGCGTACCACTTCCAGAAGTCGCCGAACTCGGCGTACCAGCCCGGATACTTGTATTCGAACCAGTCGAAGTCCTTCTCGGTCTGGGCTTCGATGCGCCAGAAGTTCACGGGCCAGCCGACGGCGAAGAACTGCGCCACCTTGTGGACGTAGAATTTCTCGGTCAGCCGCTTCCAGGCCTCCTGCACATCGTCGTGGTGGATCTTGATGCCGTACTTCTCCAGCGGGAGCATGTACGTGCGGTAGTAGTCCTCGAAGATCCAGCGGTGCCACATCTCCGCGTAGGACTCCTTGTCCTTGTCGCGGTTGGTGGTGCCGTACTCGATGAAGGTGCCGATGGCCGCGTCGACGATCGCGTGGTTCTGCCAGAAGGCGTACCGCAGGTCGCGCTCGATGAGGAGATGGTTGTCCGGGTCCTTCAGCGTCGCCATCAGCAGCGAGTGGCCGTTGCCGATGTGCCGGCTCTCGTCCGACTGGACCGACAGGAACACCGTGGGCAGCGCATAGTCGCCATTGCGCGCGGCCTCGGACGGCATCGCCACGAAGAGCGTGTTGGTGAACGCGGTCTCGGCCACGACGGTCAGGTAGATGTTGGCCGAGGTGATGGCGTCTCCGGTGATGAACCCCTCACCGAACTGGCGGCCGATGGTCGTCGCGTAGCATTTGCCGAACGCTTCCTCGGTGATGTCAAAGCCGGCGGGGTCGATATAGTTCTCCATGTACCACTTCTTCAGGTTCATCTGAATCGTGGAGTGGCGGAACTCGTCGACCATCTGCATGGTGAAGCCGGTGCGCAGCTCCTCGCCGGGGGCGAGACGGGCCACCATCGCCATGGAGCGCGCGGCGGAGATCTCCGGGAACGGGATGATCGCCAGGAAGAGCTTCATCCACTCGACCCAGCGGGGCTCCACATTGCGGAACATGTCGCCGCGCAGCGCCGCGTCCAGGGCGCCGTAGACGCGGTTGTCCTTCTCTTCCTGCATCGGGAAGTAGGAACGAAGCACTTGCTTCATAGGATCGCGCGGCGTCTTGGCGATCTTGTAGTCGGTCGGGTAGGTCATCGCCTCCTGAACGTAGGAGGGGTTCCAGCCCAGATCGGCGATCTTCTTGGCCGCTTCGCCGACGGAGATGCCGCGCTGCGCCGTAATCTTGTTGAGTGTCAACGTCATACGATCTCTTTGCCTCCACTGTTGTCACAACGAGGATGATCCGCCGGGACGCACCGAACGCGCGGCGCGCGCCATCGGCGGCCCGCGAGGACACGGCGGTGCCCTGCGGACGGATCGGCTGAGGCAAAGGTTGCGAGTGGCTCAGGACGATGGAGCGCGGGCGCCATAAGGCACCGTGCCGCCCGACCGGGCCTGAGCAACCTCCCTTCGTTCTTGCGACGCCGGCTCGAGGCGCGGCGTTCTTATTCTTGCGATAATTCTAGGCGGCCCGTCAGGATAAGGTCAAGTTATTTTTTCGGATCGGCCGCCGAATTCAGTGTCTCATTCTTGAGACAACTGTATTATCGCATGTGTATCTCCAGTGATACTCAAGATTTATAAAGTCGAACAGTTGACTTCGCGAAGTCTCGGACGCCACTCTACACGCAAGACGGGCGTCCGGCCACGCGATATTGGCGGCCCCCGGTCGGAGACCCGTGTCAAAGGCAGGATCGGAATGGCTGTCCCGAGAGAGCCAACGGCAGAACAGCTCGCCGCCGCCGCGCTGGCCGAGGAGATCGTGCGCCGCGCGCCGCAGGACATCGTCTTCACGATGACCTTCATGGGCGAGAGCCGCCAGCGGCTCCTCGCCTTCTTCGAGGCGCTCATCGCCCGCGAGATCGAGGCGCGCGGCGCCAGCCTGTCGGACGACCTGGTGCGACCCTTCATCGACGAGCACGCGGCCCGCCTGCGCGACTTCGTGATGACCGGCACCGCACTCACCCGCCAGTACCGGCTCGACGAGATCGAGCGCCTGCTCGGCGACAGGACGATGATCACCCGCGTCGACCTTTGGGACACGCTGACCGACCACATCCTCGCCGCCTGCCACCAGTTCCAGGCGCAGGCAGACGAGATCCCGGCGCTGCTCGCCGCGTTGCGCCGGACGCGCGACGGCCTCGGCACCCGATGACCGGTCGCGGTCAGCCCCCCGCCGGCCGCCGGCGAGCGGCCGTCCGGGCTCAGTGCGTCCGCTTGCCCTTCGGAGGCGGGTCCTGGCGCGGCGCGATGCCGGAGGGCGAGAGGTCCGCCCGCATCGCCGCGTGCGCGACGGCCAGCAACTCCTCCCGCTCGTTCCACTCGAGCTCGTGCAGCGCGGCGATCGCCGCGTCCGCCTCGAGCGGCCCGCCTGCCGCAGCCGCGTGCAGCAGCGCCACGAGGGGGTCGGACGGCTCCCGGAGGTCGGCGGCAGCCACCCCCAGAGCTTCGAATAAGCGGCGGTCGAAACGATCCATCATCCGCGTGTCCCCCACGGTTACCCGGCGTCACGAGAGGTATGTTTCATGACATCGCCCCCGAGACCTAGCAAGCGATCGAAGAACGAGGCGCTGCAGGAGCGCCTGAAACTCGTCGGCGAGGCCGGCGCGCTGGAGGCCGAGCGGCTCCGCCTCATCCAGAAGGCCGCCGGCGAGGAAATCGCCCGGACCAGCGGCGACGCCTCGGTCTCGACCGAGGCAAGCCACCGTGCGCTCGAGGCAGTCAGCACCCGCCTCGAGGCGCTGGAAAACGATATCGCCGCAATCGATCGGGAGATCGCCGGACAATGAGCACCGCCGTCCAGGACGCCCCCGCCGCCGCGCCGTCCCTCTTCGCGATCGCCTCGCGGATCTGGGACGCCGGCGCGCCGGTCGAGGCCCTCACCGCCGACCGCGACGGCGCGGCGGTGGCCTTCGAACTCGCCGACGGCAACGTCGCGCTGGCACCCGCCCGCGATCCGGAGCCGGCCGCGACGCGCATCCGCATCGCCGGCGACAGCGGGCAGATGTCGATCACCCCGCGCGCCGGACGCTACGCGCCGCTTGAGCGGGCCGAGCTCGGCACCCACGGCACCATCGCCGTCTGCCCCTCCGCCAGCGGCCGCGGCGTTGTCGCGATCCGCTCGGACGGCCGTCTCGTGCGCATCACGCCCCGCGGCCAGGTGGTGACGATCCCGACCGGCGATCTCGGCCGCGTCGGCGCCATCGCCTCCCACCCGGCCGGACCGCAGATCGCGGTCGCGGCGGGCGGCAACGTCGTCGTCGGCCCGGAGGACGAGCCCGCCCGGGGCACCGTCTCGCCCCTCCCCGGCGACGTCGCAGCGCTCGCCGTCTCGCCGGACGGGCGCGTCGCCGCCGCGACCCGGGAGGCGATCCACCTCCTCGATGCCGGCCGCACGATGGCGTCTTTCGCGGCCACGCGCGCCGAGCGCCTCGTCTTCAGTCCGGATGGGACCTACCTCGCCGCCGCCCTCTTCGACGGCGGCGTCGCGCTCGTCCGGATCGCCGACGGCCGCGTCGCGACGCTCGCCAACTACCCCGCGCCCGTGCGCTCGCTCGCCTTCAGCCGACCCGCCAGCGCGTTCGCGACCTCGGGCGCCTACCGCGCCGCGGCGTGGTCGCTCGCCACCCCGCCGTTCGACGGGGCCGCGGACGGCGCCCTCGTCACCGGCCGCCCCGGTCTCGTCCTCGTCGAGACGGTGGCCGCCCATCCGCGCCGGCCCCTCCTCGCGATCGGCTACGCCGACGGCATCGTCACCCTCGCCCCCATCGGCAGCCGCGAGGAGATGGTCCTCTGCCCCACACCGGGCGGCGCGGTGACGGCGCTCGGCTGGGCGGGGGCCGGCGACGACCTTGCCATCGGTCGCGCCGACGGCATGGCCGCCATCGCGAACCTCCCCCCCGCCCTCTTCAAATAACAATCAAGGGAGAAGCCCCATGGACCAGACCCTCACCGCCGAAGACGAAAGCAAGGACCTCTACTTCGAGAAGGTCGGCACCATCGCCGAGGAGATGATCGCGGCGCACGGCAAGGACTTCGCGATGGGCGTGCTCGTCCTCGCCGCCCGCTGGATCGCCGAGGGCAAGCTCGGCCAGGAGAAGGCCGGCGGCGTTCGACCGGGGTCCCGCCCGTCCTGATGGACAATATCTAAGCATCGGGCGGAGAACCGGAATTCGCTCTGGCGCCGGCGGGCGATCCGCGCCACCCTGAACGGACTGTCCCCGCTCGAGGTGCGCCCCATGCTCCACATGGCCTGGTTCGTCGGTCAAGGTTACTCCGTCCATGGCTGGCAGGCGCCCTGGAGCGGGCGCATCGACCTCGAGTGGATGCGCCCCGACATCTACCTCGACCTCGCCCGCGCGCTGGACCGCGCCGGGTTCGACTACATCATGCTGGAAGACGGCCTCCTGATGCCGGATTCCTACGGCGGCACGCCCGAGTGGTTCCTGAAGAACGCGTGGATGGTCCCCAAGGCCGACCCGATGGCCCTCGTCCCGCTGATCGGACAGGCGACCACCCGCATCGGCATCGTCGCGACGATGACGACGAGCTTCACCCCGCCGTTTACCGCCGCCCGCCTCGGCGCCACGCTCGACCACCTGACCGACGGGCGCTTCGGTTTCAACATCGTCACCGCCCACAACGAGCGCTCGGCGCAGAACTTCGGCCTCGACGAGCACTACGAGCACGACCTGCGCTACGAGATGGCCGACGAGTGGATGGACGTCGTCGACGCGCTCTGGTCCTCCTGGGAGGACGGCGCGATCGTCGCCGATGCGGACGGCGGCACCTTCGCGGACGTCACCAAGGTCCACCCGATCGATCATGCCGGCCGCTTCTACAAATGCCGCGGCCCGCTCAACGTCGCGCCGGGACCGCAGCGGCGCCCGGTGATCTGCCAGGCCGGCGGCTCCCCCGCCGGCCGCGGCTTCGCCTCCCGCCACGCCGACACCATCCTCGCCCGCTACCGTGACGCCGACGCCGCGAAAGCCTTCCGCGACGACATCCGCGCGCGGATGGCCGCCCACGGCCGCGACCCCGACGACTGCAAGATCCTCTACCTGATGACCGCGACGCTCGCCGAGACGGACGATCTCGCCAGGGCCCGCTTCGCGCACCAGGGCGAAGAGGTCGCCGCCAACTTCGAGCACAAGCTCGCCTTCATGTCCTACGCCAGCGGCAAGGACTTCTCGAAGCTCGACCTCGACGCGCCGCTGCCCGAGATCAGGACGAACGCCGCACAGGCGTCCACCAAAGCTCTGACCGCCGGCAGCGGCAAGACGCTGCGCGAGATCGCCAGCGAAAACGCTTCCGGCGGCTTCGATTTCGTCGGCAGCCCCGATACCGTTGCGGCGCAGATGGAGGAAACGGCGCGCGCGATCGGCGGCGACGGCTTCCTCATCAGCAACCCGCTCACCCGCCATGCCGTGGCGGAGGTCGCCGACGGCCTCGCCCCGGCGCTCGCCCGGCGCGGCCTCCTCCCCGCCGCCATGCCTGCCAGGACCCTGCGCCAGCGGCTGCGCGCGTTCTGACGGCGCCAGCGCCGTTCTCGGCCATAGCCTCGCGAGATGGGTGCGACGGCAAATAACTGGCGTCCCACTTGCATGCCATTTGTCGATGACGGAGGCTGCCGCGCAACCGCCACAGCAGAAGGGACGGACACCATGGATCTCGGGCTGAACGGCCGTACGGCACTCGTCACCGGCGGCTCAAAGGGCATCGGCCTCGCCACCGGGCGCTGCCTCGCCGCCGAAGGCGTCGACGTCACGCTCGTCGCCCGCAGCGCCGACGTGCTCGCCGCGGCGGCCGCCTCCATCGCCGGCCCCGGCAAGGTGACCACCGTCGCCGCCGACCTCGCCGACGAGGCCGAGCGGCAGCGGGTGGTCGAGACCGTCGGCGACGTCGACATCCTCGTGAACAACGCCGGCGGCATTCCCGGCGGCAACCTCCTCGAATTCGACGACGCGCGCTGGAAGGCGGTCTGGGAGCTCAAGGTGTTCGGCTACGTCTCGATGTGCCGGCAATATTATGCGCGCATGAAGGCGCAGGGCGGCGGGGTCATCATCAACATCATCGGCAACGCCGCCGAGGCGCTCGACTTCGACTACATCTGCGGCTCCACGGCCAACGCCGGCCTCTGCGCCTTCACGCGCACCCTCGGCAGCGTGTCCTCGCGCGATGGCATCCGCGCGGTCGCGATCAACCCCGGCCCCGTCGAGACGGACCGGCTGAAGACGCTGATGCAGAAGAAGGCCGCCGACCGCACCGGCTCGGCCGACAACTGGGAGAGCCTGAAGGAGCCCCTTCCCTTCAGCCGCGCGGCCAGCCCCGAGGAGATCGCGTCGATGGTCGCGATGCTCGCCTCCGACCGCTCCGCCTACACCAGCGGCACCGTCGTCACCATCGACGGCGGCATCGCCAGCCAGAGCCGCACCTTCTAGCGCCGTCCGGCGATGACGGCACCACAGCACCGGACCGCGCCAGGCGGAATTGCCCTCCGCCCCCGCGGCCCACAACGGAGACCCCGACCCCCATGGCCTATGTGACGACCGACGACGGCGTGAAGCTCTACTACGAAGAGGCCGGCAGCGGCGTCCCCGTGGTGTTCGTGCACGAGTTCGCGGGCGACTGGCGCTCCTGGGAGCCCCAGTTGCGCCACTTCGCCCGGCTCTACCGCTGCATCACCTACTCCGCGCGCGGCTTCCTGCCCTCGGACGTTCCCGAGAATCCCGAGCAGTACTCCCAGAACCGCGCGCGCGACGACATCCGCTCGATCCTCGACGGCCTCGGCATCGAGAAGGCACACATCGTCGGCCTCTCCATGGGCGGCTTCGCCACGGTCCACTTCGGCTTCACCTACCCCGAGCGGGTCCTGTCGCTGACCGTCGGCGGCTGCGGCTACGGCGCGGAGCCCGACAAGCGCGACCAGTTCGCCGAAGAGGTGGAGATCGCCGCCAAGCGCTTCGACGACCTGCCGATGGAGGAGTCCGGCGGCTCCTACGCCCTCGGCCCGACCCGCGTGCAGTTCCTCAACAACGACCCGCGCGGCTGGGCCGAGTTCCGCGACCAGCTCGTCGAGCATTCCGCGCTCGGCTCGGCCAACACCATGCGTGGCGTCCAGAAGCGCCGCCCCTCGCTCTACGACCTGGTGGACGAGATGGCGACGATCTCAGCACCGACCCTCATCATCACCGGCGACGAGGACTGGCCGTGCCTCGAGCCGTCCATCCTCATGAAGAAGGTCATCCCCACCTCGGCGCTGGCGGTGATCCCGAACGCGGGCCACACGATCAACATCGAGACCCCGCACGAGTTCAACCGTCTGCTGCAGGAGTTCCTGCACAAGGTGGACGTCGGGGCGTGGAAGCCGCGCGATCCGCGCGCGATGGCCAGCGGCATCCTCGGCACGAAGTAGAGGGTGAGGCGCGCGGCCGGCCCCTTCGGCGGATGCGCGCGGCGGGCGCGCGCTTCCGGGCCGTGCGGCGCCCCCGCGCTGCGCGGCTCAGTGGCCCCTGAACCGCGGCGCCCGCTTTTCGATGAACGCGCTACGTCCCTCGATGTAGTCCTCGCTGTTGACGGCCCTCAGCGTCGCCTCGGCGATCCGCTCGGCCCGCTCCGCCGTCTCCCCCTTGGTGAGGGCCTCCAGCACGAGCTTCGTCCCCGCGATCGAGAGCGGCGCCGACGCCTCCAGCGCCTCGGCCCGCCGCAGAGCGGCCGTCAGCGCGTCGTCCTCGCTCACCTCGCTGACGAGCCCCATCGCGAGCGCGGCCTGCGCGTCGCGCGGCCGGCCGGAGAACAGCATGTCCTTCGCCGCCGTCAGCCCGACGGCCTCGTAGAGCGCGCGCGTCTCCTCGATGCCGTAGACGATGGAGAGCCGCGCCGCCGGGATCGCGAACACCGCGGTCGCGTCGGCGATCCGGAAGTCGCAGGCCACCGCGAGGCCGCACCCGCCGCCGTAGGCCGGGCCGGAGACGGCCGCGAACGTCGCCTTCGGGCATTCGGCGATGGCTTCGGTGCAGCGGTCGACCCGGCGGGCATATTCCTTCGCCCCCTCGGCCGTCGCGCGCACGGTGCCGAACTCCTTGATGTCGGCGCCGGCGCAGAAATAGCCGCCCGCGCCGGTGAGGACGATGCTGCGCAACTGGTCGTCCTCGCTGAACTGGTCGTAGATGTCGGCCAGCTCGTGCCACATGTCGAAGGTCATCGCGTTGCGCTGGCCCGGGCGGTTGAGGGTCACCACGGCGCATCCCACGCTGGGCCGGCCCACCAGGATCGGCGCGTCCTGGTCGTCCAGGATGTCCGAAATCTCCTCACCGGTAGACGCCATCGTCTCTCTCCATTCCGCACCAAACGCGGCGGACCCTAGACCATCGAAGGCGTTTGATCATGTCTAGAAATAGGGTGCGAGCGACGCACCGCACCGTGGACCCGACCCAGAAGAGCAGGCCAGAATGAGCGACCAACCCACCAAACGCGCCCTCTCCCACATCCGCGTCATCGACCTGACGCGCGTGCGCGCGGGACCCGCCTGCTGCCGGATCCTCGCCGACAACGGCGCCGACGTCATCAAGGTGGAAGCACCGGCGGGCGTCGACCCGAACGAGGGCATCAACGGCCCCCGCGACGGGCACGACATGCAGAACCTCCACCGCTCCAAGCGGTCCCTGACGCTCAATCTCAAATCACCGGAGGGCAAGGCGGTCCTGACCAAGCTCATCGAGAGCGCCGACGTGGTGGTCGAGAACTTCCGCCCCGACGTGAAGTACCGCCTCGGCGTCGACTACGATTCCCTCTGCGCCATCAACCCGCGGATCATCCTCGCCTCGATCTCCGGCTTCGGCCAGGACGGGCCCTACGCGAAGCGCCCCGGCTTCGACCAGATCGCCCAGGGCCTCGGTGGGCTGATGGCCGTCACCGGACTGCCCGGCCAGGGTCCGGTGCGCGCCGGAACCGCCGTCGCGGACCTCTCCGCCGGGGTCTTCGCCGCGACGGGCATCCTGATGGCCCTGCTGGAGCGGGAGCAGTCCGGCAAGGGCCAGTGGGTCCACACCTCGCTCCTCGAGGCGCAGATCGCGATGATGGACTTCCAGGCCGCGCGCTATCTCGTGGAGGGCGTCGTGCCGCCCCAGGCCGGCAACGACCACCCCGTGACCACGCCGACCGGCGTCATGCCGACCAGGAACGGCTACCTCAATCTCGGCGTCGCCGGCGACGGGCAGTGGCGCTCCCTCTGTCAGGAGCTCGGCCGGCCCGAGCTCGGCACCGACGAGCGCTTCGCCACCGTCGCCGCCCGCACCGCCAACCGGCCCCAGGTCCGCGAGATCCTGGAGCCCCTCTTCATGGAGGACACCACCGAGTCCTGGCTCGATCGCCTCGAGGCGTGCAGCGTTCCGGCCGGACCGATCTACGAGATGGACAAGGTGTTCGCCGACCCGCAGGTCCAGCACCTCGGGATGGCCGAGCCGGTCCACCACCCGACCCGCGGCGACATCCGCCTCGTCGCCACGCCCGTCCACCTCACCCGCACGCCCGGCGGCATCTCCCACGCCGCCCCCGACGCCGGCGAGCAGACGGACACCATCCTCGGCGAGCTCGGCTTCTCCGCGGACGACATCGCCACGCTGCGCGCCGCAAAGGCGGTCTGAACGCCGCCGCCGGCGAAGGGGCCCGGCCCGCGTCCTGCGGTCAGCTCGTGTGGAGGCGGCCGGCGTCGACGTCCCAGGTCACGAACGCCGGCGCGCCGGGGGCGATCTCGGGCGTCGTGTCACGGTCGGAGACGCTGCGCACGTTGATCTCCCGTCCGTCCGCGAGCCGCACCTGGTGGCGCGTCACGAGGCCCAGGTAGAAGCGCTCGACGTACGTCACCGGAAGGCTCGGGCCGCTCCCCGCCGCGTCGCTCACCCGCATCAGCTCGGAGCGCACCGAGAGCGCGGCGTCCGTCCCCGGCACCACCGGCTCCGTCGCCGGGACCGGCACAGTTGCTACACCGAGGTCGAGGCGCGCCACGCCGTCCGCCACGCCGGCGACCGTGCCGTCGAGGATGTTGTTCTCGCCGATGAAATCGGCGGTGAAGCGCTTGCGCGGCGTCTCGTAGAGCTCACGCACGGTCCCGGCCTCGACCAGCTCGCCGCCGGAGACGATGGCGAGGCGATCCCCCACGCTCATCGCCTCCTCCTGGTTGTGCGTGACGTGGATGAATGTGATCCCCAGCCGCTCCTGAAGCTGCTTCAGCCAGAAGCACATGTCCTTGCGCAGCTTCGCGTCCAGCGCCGCCAGCGGCTCGTCGAGGAGGATGATGTCGCTCTCCAGCACCAGCGCCCGGGCGAGCTGCACGCGCTGCTGCTGCCCGCCCGACAGCTCGAACGTCCGCCGCCCGCCGAAGCCGGAAAGCCCCACGACGCCCAGCATCTCGTCGACCCGCCGGTCGATCTCGTGCTTCGCGATCCGCTTGATCTTCAGCCCGTAGCCGATGTTCTCCGCCACCGTCATGTGCGGAAACAGTGCGTACGACTGGAACACCATAGACGTCGGCCGCTTGTTCGGCGGCAACCTGGCGACGGACTTGCCGTTGATCCGGATGTCGCCCGACGTCGGCTTGAGGAAGCCGCCGATGAGGCGCAGCAGCGTCGTCTTGCCCCCGCCCGACGGGCCGAGCAGGACGAAGTACTCGCCCTTCGCGATTTGCACGTCGACGGACTTCAGCGCCCGCACGCTGCCGTAGCTCTTGGACAGGCCGACGGCCTCGACCGCATACTCTTCCATGGTCGTCCTTCTCATGAGGGGGCCGCCGGTCAGGCCGGGGCGAGCGCCTCTTCACCCCGACGCCGCCGCTCCATCTGCCCGGATCGCAGCATCGTCACGATCAGCACCGCGCCGATCACCGCGATCGCGATGGACGAGACGATGCCCCCCATCGCGTACGACTGCTCCGACATGCCGGTGTTCAGCATCTGCGACACGAGCACCGTGGTGAACGTGTCGAAGCCGCCCTTCAGGATGGCCGTGCGGGTGTATTCGTTGAACGTGAGGATCATCACGAAGGCGCAGGACGCGAAGACGCCCGCCTTCACCTGCGGGAACTCGACGTCCCAGAACGCGCGCCAGGCCGACGCGCCGCATGCCCGCGCCGCCTCCGTCTGCTCCGAATGGTAGCGGCCGAGGGTGATCAGGATGACGATGAAGATGTAGGGCAGCGTGTACACCACGAGGCCGATCACCGCCGTCGTCACGCCGAGCTTGAACCACCCCTTCATGAAGGTGAAGCCCGTCAGCTTGGCGAGCTCGGCAAAGCCCCCGTTCAGCGTCTTGAAGAAGACGAGGAGCGCCGAGGCGAAGATGTCGCCCGGCACGAACAGCGGCAGCAGCATCAGCGCCACCAGCCACGCCTGTTGCGGCCGCCGCTTGAACTGCTTGGCCGCGATCAGCCCCATCGGCACGGTGATGACGAGGTTGATGACGGCCAGCATGAACGTCCACGCGAACGCCGTCGTCAGCAGCGAGTCGGAGAACACGGCGCCGTACCAGCCGAACGTGAGCTCGTACTGCGCGGCGCCGAAGCCGTATTCGTTGAGCGAGATGTAGTAGTTGTAGAACGTCGGCGTCATCAGGACGAGGACGACACCGAAGAGGTACGCCCACATCAGGCGGTAGGTCCAGGGATTGGCGTAGTCGTCGCGCACGGATTCAGCTCAGCGGTGCGAGGAGTCGGCTGAGATTGAACAGCCGGTGGCCCAGGTAGAGGAGCCCCATCAGGGTGAAGACCATGATGGCGCTGATCGCCATGGCGAGCGGGAAGTCGAGCGCGATGATCGCCTGCGTTGCGATCAGCCCCGCGTTCACCGCCCCCGGTCCGCCGAGGATGTTGGGCACGAAGGCATTGCCGATCCCGTTGATGAAGATGAACACGCCGCCCGCGAAGATGCCCGGCGCGGCCAGCGGCACGATCACGTCGCGGAACTGCCGCCAGCGGCCGGCGCCAAGGTCCTGGCACACCTCGAAGACGTACTTCGGTACGGCCTCCATCGCCAGGAACCCGGCGAAGATGATGAACGGCAGGAACGAGAGCACGTCGCCGATAATGACGCCGACCGGCGTGAACAGGAACCAGGTGACCGGCTCGCCGACGATCCCCGTGTCGAGGAGGATGGAGTTCACCAGTCCGTTCCGGCCGAGCACCGGGCGCAGCATGAAGATGCGGATCACCTCGGAGATCATGAACGGGAGGATGAAGAGGAGGAGCACCCGGTGCCCCGCCGACGGCGGCACGCGCTTGCGCACGAAGACCGCGATGGGGAACCCGATCACGAAACAGATCACCACCGAGATCGACGAGTGCACCATCGACATCAGGAAGTTCTCGAACCGGGCCGAGGTGAAGAAGTTGACGTAGGAGAAGAGGGTGAAGCCCGGCTTCATCCAGAACATCGTCCGCTCATAGAAGCTCCAGATCACCGTCATCAGCGACGGGATCAGGAAGAACAGGACCATGAACGCCGCCGGGACGTAGTAGATCAGCTTGCCGAGGCCGCTCTCCCCCGCCATCCCCGCGTCGGCGGCGGAGGACTGCCGGCGGCGCGCCGCGGGAGCGGCGCCGGCGGGACTCGCCGGCGCGGATGGGGTCATGCTCAACGCACCCGCCCCGCCTACGCGGACTGCACCTTGGACCACCAGTCCTGATAGGCGCGGATCTCGGTCGGGAACACGTTCTGCCAGGAGTTGCCGGCGACCGCGTAGCGTTCGGTCTTGCGCGCCATGCGGTTGGCGATGGTCTCGCGCAGCTCCGGCGAGAACTCCGGCGCGCTGTCGATATACTCGAGGACGCCCTTCATCGACGGCGCATAGCCGAAGGTCGCGAGGGTCCGGGCGCCGAACCAGGGCGACAGGTAGAGGTTCATCAGCTTGTAGAACTGCTCCTGCATGCCCCGGTCGACGCCGCCCTGGGTGAGCATCCAGACGTTGTTGAAGGTCTGGTGCCCCTCCTTCATCGTGCCGTAGCGGATGTCCTTGCCGGACTTCGACTTGGCGAAGATCTGCACCGGCTCCCAGCAAGACTGCATCAGCACCTCGCCCGAGGCGAGCAGGTCGACGCCGTTCTGGAAGCCGTCCCAGAAGGTGCGGAACTGCCCCTCCTGCTTCTTGGTGATGAGAAACTCGGCGACGCCCGCGACCTCGTCCGCGGTCATGTCGGACGGGTTGGTGATGTCGAGCTTGCCGGACTGCTTCAGGTAGATGGCGGTGTTGGTGAAGGTCGGACCGAAGTCGTTCTGCAACGACACACGGCCCTTGAACTCGGGCGAGAAGATCGCCTCCCAGGTCGTCACCTCCTCGCCGATCTCGTCGAAGTCGAAGGCGATGGAGTCGGCGTTCGAGATGTAGGGGATGGCGTAGACGACGTCCTCGTAGCGGATCGTGTCGGCCGCATCGCCGCCGGCCTTGTAGACGTCGATGATGTTTTCCCAGTTCGGGATCATCGCGGTGTCGATCTCGGCGATGGCGCCCTGAGAGGCGAGCGCGTCTTCCATGCCGCCGCCGTTATCGGTGATCGCGTCGTAGAGGTCGTTGCCGTCGCCCAGCACGAACTTCTGGATCGCCTGGTCGGCGCTGCCGGACTTGGCGTTGTAGACGATGTCGATGCCGGCCTGGGCACCCATGTCACCCCAGTCCTTGCCCCCGGTCCCCGGCTCCTCGCCGACCTTGGCGACACCGATGGTCCAGATCTTCAGGGGATCGGCCGCGAACGCGCGGGACAGGCCGAGCGAGCTCGTTGCGCCCACGAGGCCTGCGGCGCCGACAGATTTCATCAGAAACCTGCGGGTGAATTCCATCTGGTTCATGGTCGTCCCTCTCGCTCGGGGTTCGGGCGGTCGGCCGCCGAAGGCTCGCTCCACACCCTGGATTCGTCCGGACAAGTGCAACTGGCATGCCAAACCGTGCCGTAGCACCGCCCGCGGAACAGCGAATGCCGGCGCGGCGCGCGCCATGTCGCATTCGTATGCAACGGATGGTCGCCCCTCACGCCCGGGTTGGCAACCAGCCGTAGACTTTCGCGGCGTGTTCGGGCGTCACGTAGCCGTCGGCGACGTCGTCGGCGATCGCCGCGCCGTCACGCTCGCCCGGAGAGCCCATCCCCGCGCCACCGGCGGACTGGAGGTGCACCAGACTGCCGCGCGGAACAGGGATGTAGGCGGTCTTGCTGGGCAGGACCGTCGGGTTCGGTCCGTCCGGATCGATGACGAAGCGTGCCGTCGTGCCCGGCGCGCCGCCGTCCAGCCCCGGCGGCGGCGTCTCGTCCCGGTCCGAGCACAGGCAGATCCGCGCCCCGTCGCACTCCACCCGGAAGGCGCGCACGAAGCCGTTGCCGCCCCGCGTCCGCCCGGCCCCGCCGGTGTCGGGCACGATCTCGTAGCGCTCGAACAGCAGCGGGTTTTCCATCTCGTCCGCCTCGATCGGGATGTGGCCGGCGTTGCCCGGGCCGTAGCGCATCCCGCTGATCCCGTCCGATCCGTACCGCGCCCCCCACGCGCCGGAGGCGAGCTCGATGGAGATGAACGAGCCTCCCTCCGCGCCGGGCCCGGTGATCACGACGGTCCCGGTGGAGCCCGACCCCGCCGCCACCGCACGCTCGCCCACCGCGGGGGCAAGAGCGGCGAGCGTCGCGTCCATCACGCGGTAGGTGACGTCGCCGAAGCCGATCATCGAGGCGGGCGGCTGCGCGTCCACCAGCGTCCCCGGCTTCGTCAGCACCTTGACCGGGCGGTAGCTCCCCGCGTTGGGCGGGTTCTCCGGATCGGTGATCGCCTTGATCGCGTACTGGACCGCGGACGCCGCGGCGGAGTGGGAACAGTTCATGCCGCCCGCCGACGTCGGATCGCTTCCGGTCAGGTCGACCTCGATGTCGCTGCCCGACACGGTCACCTTCACGTCCACCCAGCGCTTGCCGCGGTTGATGCCGTCCCCGTCGAGGCAGTCCCGCACGTGGTAGACGCCGTCCTTGAAGGCCGCGATCTTCGCCCGGGTCATAGCCTCGGCGCGGTCGACGATCTCCCCCATCGCGCGGCGCACGGTGGCGAAGCCGTAGCGCGCGACCAGCGCGGCGAAGCGGGTCGCCGCCGTCTCGGTGGAGGCATACTGCGCGCGAAGGTCGCCGTGCCCCACCCGCTTGTTGCGGATGTTGCCGATGATCATGTCGATCACGCCCTGCTGGACGACGCCGCGTGCGACCAGCTTCACCGGCGGTATGAACAGCCCCTCCTGGTGGATGTCGGACGCGGAGGGGGAATAGCTCCCCGGCCCCATGCCGCCGATGTCGGCCCAGTGGCCGCGGTTGCAGGCGAAGGCGAACAGTTCGCCTTCGTGGAACAGCGGCCGGGCGATCAGGACGTCCGGAAGGTGCGTGCCGCCGATATAGGGGTCGTTGGTGGCGATGATGTCGCCGGGCTCCAGCGTGTCGCGCCCGATGGCCGCCACCGCGCCCTTCAGCTGCATCGGCATCGTCGTGACGTGGATCGGAAAGCCGTTCGGGTCCTGCGCGACGATGTCCCCCGCCCCGTCCATCAGGCAGCAGGAGAGGTCCCCCTGCTCCTTCCAGAGCTGGGTGTAGGCCGTGCGCATCGTCATCAGCTTCATGTCGCGCGCGATGCCGATGAGGGAGCGATGGATCACCGCGAAGGTGAACGGGTCGATCGCGCCAGGCGCTGTGTCGTTCATGGCTGTGCTCGTGGCTGTGCTCATGGCGTGACCGTCAGGACGAGGTTGCCGGCATGGTCGATCTCCGCCCGCGCCCCCGCCGGGACCACGGTCGTGGAGGAGGCCTCGGTCACGATGGCCGGTCCGTCGAAGGCATCGCCCGGGGCGAACGCGGCGCGCCGGTAGACCGGCACCTCCCCCGCGGTCCCGGTCTCCGTGTCGACCACACGGCGCACGACAGGCCCGCCGCCCGGCTCGGGCGCGTCCGCGCGGACCGGAGGACTCGCGATGCGGCCGACGGCGTCGAGGCGCGCGGCCGCGACCTCGATGGGTTCGCCCGGCACATGATACCCGAACAGCCGCTCGTGCGCGGCATGGAAGAGGCCGGCGATGCGCCCGGCGCCGGCCGCCACCACCTCGGCGGGCGCCGGGACGGTGATCTCCGTGCTCTGGCCGCGGTAGCGCATGTCGAGCGCGAACGTCAGGACGCGGTCGGCCTCCGCGACCTCCTCGACGGCGAAGTCGGCCGCGGCATCGCCCTCCAGCGCGTCGCGCACGGCGGCGATCGCGGCGGCGTCCATCTCGCCCAGCAACGTCATCAGCGAGCGCGTATAGGCGTGGCGGATGTCCGACCGGGCGATGCCGTGGGCGGAAAAGACGCCGGGGTTCACCGGAACGAGCACCCGCGCGATGCCGAGCTCCCGCGCCACCGACGCGGCGTGGATCGGCCCGCCGCCGCCGAAGGCCACCAGCGCGAAGTCGCGCGGATCGAACCCGCGCTCGACCGTCACGGTCCGCAGCGCCTCGGCCATCTGGTTGGTCGCCACGCGGAAGACGCCCACCGCCGCCGCCTCGACCGAAATACCGAGCGGTTCGGCAACGTTGCGGCGGATCGCCTCCTCCGCCTTCGCGACGTCCAGCGGCACCGTCCCGCCCGCGAAGTCCGCCGGGTCGACGAGCCCGAGGACGAGGTTCACGTCGGTGATCGTCGCCTCGGTGCCCCCGCGCCCGTAGGCGGCCGGACCGGGATCGGCGCCCATCGAATGCGGCCCGACCTTCACCCGCCCCACCTCGTCCACCTTGACGATGGAGCCGCCCCCGGCCCCCACGGTGTGGATGTCGATCACTGAGAGACCCACCGGGAAGAAGTCGATCCCACGCTGCGTCGTCGTCTCGGCGGTCCCGTCGCGCACCACGCACACGTCGAGCGACGTGCCGCCGATGTCCATGGTGATGAGGTCGCGGTAGCCCGCCTCGCCGCAGATCTTCGCCGCGCCCGCCACCGCGCCGGCCGGACCGGAGAGGAGCGTGTAGGCCGGATTGCGAAGGACCACCTCGGGCGTAGCGGCACCGCCGTTCGACTGGAACATGTAGAGCGGCGCGGTGATCTCAGCCGCCGCCAGCCGCTCCGTCAGCCGCGTCAGGTAGCGCCGCAGCACCGGCGCGACGTAGGCGGCGAAGACGGTGGTGCTGGTACGCGGGAACTCCCGAAACTCCGGCATCACGTCGCTCGAGAGGAGAATGTCCGCCTCCGGGAGCCGCGCCTTCAGACGCGCGCCGACCGCCCGCTCGTGCGCCGGGTTGAGGAACGAGAAGAGGAGCGCCACCGCGACCGCCTCCACCCCCGCCGCCTCGATGTCGTCGATGACCCGCTCCAGCGCTGCCATGTCGAGCGGGACGCGCTCGGCGCCGGTCCTGTCGATCCGGCCCGGCACACCGAAGCGCAGCCGCCGGGGAACGATCGCCTCCGGCCGCTCCGCGTCGAGGCGGTAGATGAACGGCTCCGGCCGCGCGAACCGGCCGATCTCGAGGATGTCGCGGAAGCCCGCGTTGGTGATCAGCGCCGTCCTGGCCCCGCGCCGCTCGATCACCGCGTTGGTGGTGATCGTGGTGCCGTGGCTGATGCGCACGACATCGTCGGCGGCGACACCGGCGTTGGCGAGGAGGTCGATCAGCGCCCCGGTCAGCGTCTCGGCGCGATCGGCGTGCCGGTTGAGCGCCTTGCCGATGGTCGCGGCGCCCGTCGTCTCGTCGACGAGGACGACGTCGGTGAACGTGCCGCCGACGTCGATTCCAATTCTATAGCCCATTCGCCCCGTGCTCGCTGTCGAGCGCTCCGCGCCTCATACGCCTTCAATCAGGCATGAATCGTGCCATTCGAGAGACGCTAAGCATCAGACTTTTCGAACGAAATTCCGCCCAACGGAACACCTGAATACGCATACGGACCGACCGCCGGCCCGCACCTGCTCACGCGTGGCGGCGGATGTCGCGCGCGATGGCGAGCAGGTCGGCGCGCGGTACGGCTCGGTGTGAGCCCGGCCCGAAGAGCGCGCGGTCGACCGGTTCGAGCGGCGAGCCGCCGCCCCGCCCCGCGCGGCACAGCACCTCCGCCGCCGCCACCCGGAACGCGGCGAGGTCGCCGGCACGCGCCGCCCGCATCAACGCCCGCTCGGCGCGCGAGGGAAGCAATCGCGAGGTCCGCCGCCTCAGTTCGTCGACGGTCGAGACCCGCACTCCGGGGAGCGCGACCGCCAGCACCAGACCGGCGCCGAGCGCCGCCGCCAGCACCGCGACCCATACGCGCGCGAACCCCTCGCGCCACTCCTCGATGCGGTTCTCGCCGAAGCCGGCCACCGCGATCGGCATCGCCATCAAGGTGACCGCGTGCGCCTGCCGGTCGAGCGTGTCGAAGAACGGGATCTCCACCTTGGGCAGGACCCCCGGCTCGCCGGTCCTGGGCTGGAACGTCCACTCCCATGTGACGGTGCTGATCGGCCCGCCCCAGGTGAGTTCGGTCGTGCGCTGCTCCGAGCCGACGAAGGTGATCAGCCACGGCTCGCGCATCGGCGGCTGCGGCGGCAGCATGTCGGCCGTCGCCCCGAGCACCCAGAGCGTGACGCGGCGGACCACGGTGGCACCGGGCTCGAGCTCGCCCGGACCCTTGTCCCACCGGTCCGACAGCTCGATCATCTTTGCCGGCAGCCACCACTCGCCCGGCCCGGCCAGCGCCGGCTCCACCGCCACCGTCACCGGCTCGGACTGGATCATCGTGAAGCTGCGCCCGCCGTCCGCCTCGGCGATGGTGAGCTGATCGCGCACCGGCAGGATGGTGAGGCTCCCCGTCCGCCGCGGGAAGAAGGCGATGCGCCGCTCCATGACGCGCACCTGCCGCCCGTCGACCCGCTCAGCCCGCCATGCGTCGCGCGTCAGCTGCACCCAGTCGAAGCCGGGCATCCGCGGCACCTCGATCTCGTAGCGCGCGATCTCGATATCGAAGGTGCCGCGCAGCGTGGCGAGGATCATCTCCCGCTCCCGCGGCGCCGCCGCCTGCGGATCGAGCACGACCTCGAGCTTCGCCTCGAGCGGCGAGAGCGTCCGCGCCCCCGCCGGCGAGGCCCAGACGGCGAGGAGCGCCACGCAGAGCCGCAGGAGCGTCACCATGGCGCGGCCTCCGCCGGGGCGGGACGGCCCGCGGCGCGGCGCCGGTCGTACTCGGCGACGAGGCGCTTCTTCAGATACTCGCCCGGCGCGTCCTGCAGCGTCTCGAGCCAGTCCTCGTTCGCGGTGACCGTGCGCGCGTCGACCCCCTTGCGGAAGTTGTCGACCGCCGCCACCGGCACCTGCGGATTGTCCGGGTCGAACGCCGCGACCTCTACGCCCGCCTCGGCGAGATGCGCCCTGATCCGCCCCCGGCCCATCGCCTCGCCCTCGTGCGGGACGACGAGCGCGGCGACCACCTCGCGATTGTGGCGCGCGCCGGCATCGAACCGGTTCGCGAAGAGGACGGCGTCGAAATACGCGCGCGACAGGGCGTAGTCGCCCGTCACGGCGAGGCTGTTGCCGCGATTGTAGGTCACGCGGCGGCCGATCTCGCGGAACGTGTCGTCCGCCTCGGCGTAGCGGCCGAGGTCGTAGAGGGCGGCGCCGCGCACCGCAGGGTCGGACAGGAACGGCAACGCGACCCCCGGGTAGCCGGCAAGATAGGCGAGCCGCGCGAACGCCGCCGGCCCGGCGACCAGCGCCGCGACGAGCGCCAGCGCAAGAATACCCGCGAAGCGGCGCTGGCGCAGGGCAGCCACGATCATCGCACCCTCCTGAAGAGGAGGAGCGCCGGCAGCAGCGCCAGCACCAGGATCGCCCGGCCGTGGTCCTCGAACATCAGCGCCGCGATCTCGTGCGGCACCGTCGCGGTCGCCGACGCGGCGAGACGGTCGGCGAGGCCCTGCGCCGAGGGCGCCGCGACCATCGTCCCGCCGCCGGCGCGGGCGAGCGCGGCCAGCGCATCGGGGTCCGGCGCCGGCATCCCGTACGGACGCTCCGTCGGCGGCACGTAGATCACCGAGACGACCGCGCCGGACCGGGCCAGCGCCTCCGCCTCGTGGAGCGCCTCCGGCCCCACGCCGCCGCCGTCCGAGACGAGCACCACGTCGCGCCGCCGGCCGGCCGCCCCCGCGAGGATGTCCGCGGCGAGGGTGAGCGCCCGGTCGGGCCGGCTCCCGGTGTCGGGCATCGTGTCCGCGCCGAACGCCGCGACGACCGTCTCCAGAAGGTGAGGGTCGTCCGAGGGCGCGCTGGCGAGATAGGCGTCGCCGGCGTAGAGCACGAGCGCCACCGGCCGTCCCGCCGTCTGGAGGAGGCGCACGGTCGCCGCCTGCACCGTCTCCAGCGCCCCGCCCTCGGTCATCGACTTCGACAGGTCGACGGCGATCACCAGAGTGTCGAGGCTGCGCAGCGCCGGCGCCGTCGGACTCGTCGTGGCCGGTCCCGCGAGCGCCACCGACGCGATCCCCGCCGCCGCCGCGAGACAGGGGATGCGCCGGTCCCGCCCCGCCGCCCGCATGAAGCCGAGCGCCCGGAGATGCGGCGCCAGCTGCTGGTCGATGAGGCTCGCCCACTCAGATCGCCGCTCGCGCCGCGCGGCGAAGAGCGCGAGCGCCAGCGTCGCCGGCAGCGCGAGGAGCCACAGCGGGCGGAGCAGCGTGAGGCCGAGCACCTCGATCACCGGCCGCGCCTCACAGGAGCCGCCGCCCGGCGGCCAGCACCGCGAGCGAGAGAACGACCGCCGCGCCCGCCGGCCACATCCAGTAGCCGCGCACCGCGCGGATCGGCGGCACGTCGCTCTGCGACGGTTCCAGCCGGTCGACCGCGTCGGCGACCGCCTGCAGCTCGTCGGTGGTGCGCACCCGGAACATCTGCCCGCCGCTCGCCGCCGCGACCGCGCCGAGGGTCTTCACGTCGAGCGCGTCGGCGCGCCCGACCAGTTCCACCGCGCTGTCCGGCCCGAGCGCCACGGTGTGGACGCGAATGCCGAGCTGCGCCGCGAGCCCCGCCGCCTCGGCGGGATCGATCTTGCCGGTCGTGTCGACGCCATCCGACAGGAGGATGACGACGCGGCTTCCAGCCCCGTCCGCCTCCAGCCGCTTCATCGCGAGCCCGAGCCCGTCGCTGATCGCGGTCGATCGGCCGGAGACGCCCACCGTCAGAGTCGAGATGACGTGCGCGACGCTGGCGACATCGTGCGTGAGGGGCGCCGCCACATAGGCCCGGTCGCCGAACACGACGAGACCGACACGGTCGCCCGCGCGCCCCTCGACGAAGCGGCTCGCCACCGACTTGACCGCGTCGAGCCGCGACACCTCGGCGCCGTCGAGCAGGAAGTCTTCCTTCTCCATGGATCCGGACAGGTCGATCGCGAGGACGATGTCGCGGCCCGAGGCGGTGATGAGATCGAGCTCCGCCGTCCGCTGCGGCCCCGCCAGCGCGACCACGAGGAGCAGCCAGACAAGCGCCGGGGCCCAGAGGCCCGCGCGCGGCGGGCCATGCGCCTCGCCCCGCATCCGCTCGGCGAGCGCGGGCGGGAGGTAGGCGGCGCTCGCCGTGCGCTCCCGCGGGGGACGCAGCAGGAGCGCCAGCACCGGCAGGATGAGGAGCGCGAACGCCTCCGGCGCGGCGAAGCTCATCGCCCCTCCCTCCGCCGCCCGGCGATGCCCAGGATATCCGCCTCCAGTGCCGTGAAGTCCGCCGCGGCGTCCGGCCGGTAGAGCGCCGCGTCGAGCCCCGCCGGGCGCGGCTGGCGCCGTTCGGGGTCGAGCCGCGACAGAAGCCTCGCGAGGCCGAGCAGCCGCGCCGCCGGCGGCGCCTCCCGCAGTGCCGCGACCTCGCGTGCCGCCACCGCCGCCGGGTCGATCCGGCGCGACAGGAACGGCCGCAGTAGCGCGAAGACGAGAAGCGCCAGGACGACACCGAGCGCGAACGCGGCCAGCGCGTCGCTGACGCCCAGTGTCGCGTAGTCGACCGGCAGGCGGATCGGCCGCAGCTCGTCGGCCAGTCGTGCCGGGTCCATCAGGCGACCTCCAGATCGTCGAGCACCTCGGCGCCGGCGGTCGTGTCGACGGTCCGCACGGTGACGCCGAGCGCGCCCAGCGCCGTGACGCGCGCGTCCGAACCGCCCGGAAAGCGCCCTTCCAGGATGACGCCGTCATCCCCGAAGTAGGCGAACCGCCGTGCCGGCGGCGCCGCCTCGAGCGGATCGCGGACCATGAGGACGAAGAGCCGCCGGCGCCGCAGGATGGTGCCGACGACGGCCTCGAACCCGTCCCCCGGTGCGTCCAGCCCCGTGGCGCACACGATCGCCCCGCCCCTCGGGACAAGGCGTCCGGCCCGCTCCAGCACCACATGCAGCGGCTCGGTCGCGCCCGGAACGCCGCCCGAAGCGGCGACGCGGGCCTCGTCGAGGGCACGGGCGTGGCTCTCCTCCAGGAGACCGGCGATCTGCATCATGGTCCGCTCGCGCGCCCGCACGGCGACGTAGTCGAGCCCCGCCTCCCGCACCACGAGAAGCCCCACCTTCCCGCCCGCGTCGATGACGCGCCATCCGACGGACGCCAGTGCCTCCGCCGCCGCGACGGAGCGCAGGCGCCCGCGCGTCGCCCACAGCATCGGCCGACGAAAGTCGGCGACAAGCAGGACCGCCCGGTCGCGCTCCTCGTGGAAGGTGCGCACGTGAAGGCGGCCGGTCCGCGCCGTCGCCGCCGCGTCGGCGTGGCGCAGGTCGTCGCCGTCGGCGAAGGGGCGGACGTCGTTGATGTCGAGCCCGTGCCCCCGCCGCCGTCCGGCGAAGCCGCCGGGGCGCAGCACGCTGGGCACCGCGAGGCGCCGGCCGTGCGCGCCCTGGTGGCGCAGCGCCACGAGCGCCTCGAACCGCACCTCCGTCGCCTCCGTCGCCGCCGTCATCGCCGTGCCGACCGGGTTCGGCGGCGCCGCAGCGCGTTCCGCTTCGACAGACGCGCGTCGAGGGAATGGCGCGCCGAACCGTGCGGGCGGCCGCGCTGGCGGGATGCCGTCACAGCGGCCTCACCGCACCGAGGACGGCCGCGATGAGCCCGCGCGAGGTTTCCCCGTCCGCCGTCGCCCGCCAGGTCGGAACGAGGCGGTGGGCCAGAACGTCCGGCGCGAGCGCGGCGACGTCCTCCGGGATGACGTAGTCCCGCCCCGCAAGGAACGCCCGCGCACGCGAGGATGCCGCCAGCGCCAGCGTCCCGCGCGGCGATACGGCATGCCCGACCCGGCCCGCGATCCCCGCCGTCCCCTCCTCCCGCGTCGCCACGACCAGGCGCACGATATAGTCCTTCACCGCCGGGGCGAGGTGCACCGCCGCCACCGCCTCGCGCATCCGCGTCAGCGCCTCGTGCGAGACGTGCTCGCGCACCTCGCCCGCCCGGTCGCCGCCCTCGCTCTCCACCAGGTCGAGGATCGCGAGCTCCGTCGCCGCGCCCGGCAGGTCCACCATCACGTGGCACAGGAACCGGTCGAGCTGCGCCTCGGGAAGCGGAAACGTACCCTCGTGCTCGATGGAGTTCTGCGTCGCGACCACCATGAACGGGTCCGGCAGGCGCCGTGTGACGCCGCCGACGGTGACCTGCCGCTCGGCCATCGCCTCGAGCAGCGCGGACTGCACCTTGGGCGGCGCGCGGTTGATCTCGTCCACCAGCACGAGATGGTGGAAGACCGGGCCGGCCATGAACTCCGTCACCCCGCGCTCCGGGCGGAAGACCTGGATGCCGATGACGTCGCCCGGCATCAGGTCCGGCGTGCACTGGATCCGTGCGAACTCGCCCTCCACCCCGTCGGCGAGGCGCTTCACGGCGCGCGTCTTGGCCACGCCGGGCGGCCCCTCGATGAGGACGTGCCCGCCGACGAGGAGCGCGATCACCAGCCGCTCCACCAGCGCCTCGTGCCCGACGAGCCCTGCCGTCAGCGCCTCGACGAGCGCGGCGGCGGGTCCGCGCACCGTGGCGAGCGGTGGCGGAGGATCTTGCACGGATGTCTCGGTCATCGCTCGCTCTCGGATCGCGCAGGGCTCGGCACCGGCGCCAGGGCCGGAGCGGGGGCGAGTGTCCCGCCAGACCGGCCCGAGGGGAAGGTCGCCCCGATCCGACCTTAGTGCCGCCCCGGCCGCGCCTGTCAGAACTGCAGCGGCGCCTGGTCCTTCACCTCCTTCATGACGAAAAAGGTCCGCGTCTGCCGGACGCCGGGCAGCGCGATCAGCCTGTCCGCGTGCAGGCGGTTGAAGTCGGAGATGTCGCGAACGCGGATCTTCAGGAAGTAGTCGAAGTCACCGGCGACGAGGTGGCAGTCGATGACGAGATCCAGCTTGCGGATCGCCGCCTCGAAGTCGGCGAAGCTCTGCGGGGTCGACCGGTCGAGGACGACACCCACCATCACCAGCGTCGCCCGGTTGACCTTCTCCGGCGAGACCTGCGCCCGCACCGCGGCGACGTAGCCCTCCGCGAAGAGGCGCTGCGTGCGGCGGTGGCAGGTCGCCGGGCTGACGTGCACGAGGTCGGCGAGTTCGGCATTGGTGAGCCGCCCGTTCTCCTGCAGCAGCTTCAGGATGTTGCGGTCCACCTTGTCGAGCTGATCCAGCATGAGAGAATCTACCGTAAATTTCGGAATCTCCGGTGTATCCTCCCATATATCCGCCGCCTGATCGCCGTCCGATCCATTCAGAGCGCGATTTAGAGAGCACCTTTCACATCAATTCTGCCATGTTCGGCGCCTCACCGAAACGACGAGAGCCGGGATGAAGCTGGACAAATTCGAGCGCTACCCCCTGACCTTCGGCCCCACGCCGATCGAGCCGCTGCCGCGCCTGTCGGCCGCGCTCGGCGGTGAGGTCGAGATCTTCGCCAAACGCGAGGACTGCAACTCCGGCCTCGCCTTTGGCGGCAACAAGCTGCGCAAGCTCGAGTACATCGTGCCGGACGCTCTCCGCTCGGGTGCCGACACGCTCGTCTCCATCGGCGGCGTGCAGTCGAACCACACCCGCATGGTGGCCGCGACGGCGGCGAAGCTCGGCATGAAGTGCGTCGTCGTGCAGGAGAAGTGGGTGCCGCACTACGACGCCGTCTACGACCGCGTCGGCAACATCCTGCTGTCACGCCTCATGGGCGCCGACTCGCGCATCGTCGAGGACGGCTTCGACATCGGCATCCGCAAGAGCTGGGAGGACGCCATCCAGTCCGTGCACGACGCGGGCGGCGTCCCCTACGGCATCCCCGCCGGCGCCTCGGTGCACAAGTATGGCGGCCTCGGCTACGTCGGCTTCGCCGAGGAGGTGAAGGCGCAGGAGGAGGCGCTGGGCTTCACCTTCGACTACATCATCGTGTGCGTCGTCACCGGCTCGACCCAGGCGGGCATGATCGTCGGCTTCGCCGACCAGAACCGCGCGCACCGGGTGATCGGCATCGACGCCTCCGCCACCCTCGAGCAGACCCGCGCGCAGGTCCGCGGGATCGTCGACAGCACCGCCGACCTCGTCGAGCTCGGCCGCGCGGTGACCGACGACGAGATCGTCATCATTCCGGACTACGCCTACCCGGCCTACGGCGTCCCGAGCGAGGAGACCAACGAGGCCATCCGCCTCGCCGCGCGGACCGAGGCGATGATCACCGACCCCGTCTACGAGGGGAAGTCGATGCAGGGGATGATCGACCTCATCAGGACCGGCAGGATCCCGGCCGGCTCCAGGGTGCTCTACGCCCACCTCGGCGGCGCCCCCGCCCTCAACGGCTACAGCTACTACTACAAGGACGGCTGAGCCGCGCCGCGTCGCTGCACGCACGCGAACGCCGCCGGGACGGTCGACCCCGTCCCGGCGGCGCGATTCACTCTTTGAATACTGATCAAGCCAGACGCCTGCTGCGGCGGGAGGCGGCTTACGCCGCTAGCGGGCGCGTCAGTCGCCCGGCGTCCAGAGGGCGCACCAGCCGTTGAGGCCGACCTGCCCCTCGACGATCGAGCAGCGGACGCCCTGGGCGGCCGCCAGGACGTGCGTGCACTCGGCGCAGCGCTGCACGCCGTGCGGACGGTCGGCATACTTCACCGACGCCCGGTCCAGGCCCTCGCTGCCCCTGAGGTCGAACGCCATCCCCATCACGGCCTTGTCGAACGGGCGGCTCCTACCCTCGATCAGAACTCGCGGCATGTTGCGCACTCCCTCCGCGTCCATCGCGCGGGATCCCATTCAGAACTCTAGAATTAATATAATCTCACTTTATCTGCAACTGGAATAATTCTAATTCCGAGAGTTTGGTTCCCTTCTCCCCGCCATTTCTGCCGCACGGGATCCCCCGCGCGCGGCCTGACGTTTTCGTACTGTCAGGACGTCGGCGATGCCGCAGTGCCCCATGCCGGGAGCGGGTTCCCACCCTATGATGGGGCGATGATCCAGCCGTTCCTCGCCAACTGGGTGACCATCGTCCGGCTCGCCGTCGTGCAGGCCGCGATCGCGTCTGTCACCGTGATCCCGATCTCCACGATCCCACGCCTGATGGTGGAGGAGCTGAGCCTGCTCGCCCTCCTCCCGGCCGGGCTGATCGGCGCCCACTACGCCGTGCAGGCGACACGGGTGCGCTTCGGCCACGGCTCCGACCGCAGCCCGAGGCGCACGCCGTGGATCCTCGCCGGCCTCGCGCTGCTGTCGGTGTCCGGCGTCGGCTGCGCGTTCGCGACCCGGCTGATGGTGACCGACCCCGTCGCCGGGTACATCGCCGCACTCCTCGCCTACTCCGGCGTCGGGATCGGGGTGGGCGCGGCCGGGACGACGCTCTTCGCCCTCGTCTCCACCACCGTTGCGCCCGAGCGGCGCGCACCGGCGGCGACCACGATCTTCCTGACGATGATCCTCGGCCTGGTGATCACCTCCAAGCTCGCCGGCTCGGCCATGATCCCCTTCTCCTACCAGACGCTGATCGCCGTCTCGTCCACCGTCAGCCTCGCCGCCTTCACGCTCGGCACCCTCGCGATGCTGGGGGTGGAACGGCCGCGCCACGAGGAGGCGCCGCCCGCGCCGAGCCGCTTTCGCGAGGCGCTGGCGGACGTGTGGCGTGACCCGCGGGTGCGCGGCTTCACGGTCTTCGTCTTCCTGTCGATGTTCGCCTACAACATGCAGGAGCTGGTGATGGAGCCGTTCAGCGCAGCCGTCTTCGGGCTCGAGCCCGGCGCCTCGACGCGGCTGTCGGGCGACCATCACGCCGGCGTCTTCGCGGGGCTCATCCTCATGGCCGTCGTCGGCCGCCTCGCGCGCGGCAGGCCCGCCGCGCTGGTCGGCGCGACGGTGACCGGCTGCCTCGCCTCGGCGGTGGCGCTCGCCGGCCTCGCCGCCGCCGCGCTTACCGCGCCCGACTGGCCGCTGCGGCCGACGATCCTCGTTTACGGCCTCGCCAACGGCCTCTTCGCCGGCGGCGCGATCGCGGCGATGTTCTCCCTCGCCGGCGATGGCGAGGGCGGGCGCGAAGGCACCCGCGTCGGCATGTGGGGGACGGCGCAGGCACTCGGATTCGGCCTCGGCATGGTCGCCGGCGCGGGCCTCCTCGACGCGACTCGCGCCCTCGCCGCCGATTCCTACGCCTTCGCGAGCGTGTTCCTCGTCGAAGGGGCGCTCTTCACGATTGCGTCTTTAGTCGCGATGCGCGTGCTGCAGATTTTTCCAAAAGACATGACTTTCTCTGCCCTTCGGGGCTGACCTTTTGTCACAACCCCTCTTCAGCATGGCCGAAAACGACAACCGCACGCTGGACTCAGTGCCCCTCAATCAGAATATGTCTAATGAGAGGGATGGATTGAGGGCACAATGGACTACGAGCGTCATTTCGCGGAGAGCCTCGATTCGCTGAGGAACGAGGGGCGCTACCGCGTCTTTGCCGATCTTGAGCGTCATCGCGGCGCGTTCCCGCGGGCCACACGGCATCACCGCGGCGATGGCCCGGACGAAGTCACCGTCTGGTGCTCCAACGACTATCTCGGCATGGGTCAGCACCCGGCCGTGCTCGCCGCCATGCACGAAGCGATCGACCGCTGCGGCGCCGGCGCCGGCGGCACCCGCAACATCTCCGGCACCAACCACTACCACGTGGAACTGGAGCGCTCGCTCGCCGACCTGCACGGCAAGCCCGCCGCCCTCCTCTTCACCTCGGGCTACGTGTCGAACTGGGCCGCGCTCGGCACCCTCGCCGCCAAGCTCCCCAACTGCGCCGTCTTCTCCGACGCGATGAACCACGCGTCGATGATCGAGGGCATCCGGCACAGCCGCGCCGATCGCCACATCTTCAAGCACAACGACCCTGAGGACCTCGACCGGCTCCTCTCCTCCGTCGACCCGAGCAGGCCCAAGCTCGTCGCGTTCGAGTCCGTCTACTCCATGGACGGCGACATCGCGCCGATCGAGGAGTTGTGCGACGTCGCCGACAGGCACGGCGCGATGACCTACCTCGACGAGGTGCACGCGGTCGGTCTCTACGGCCCGCGCGGCGGCGGCATCGCCGAACAGCGCGGCCTTATGGACCGACTCACCGTGATCGAGGGGACGCTCGGCAAGGCGTTCGGCGTCGTCGGCGGCTACATCGCCGCGTCGAAGAACCTGTGCGACTACGTCCGCTCGTTCGCCTCGGGCTTCATCTTCACCACGGCGCTGCCGCCGGCCGTCGCCGCAGGCGCCCGCGCCTCGATCGAGCACCTCAAGGTCTCGAACGCCGAGCGCGAGGCCCACCAGGCGGTCGTCGGCAAGGTACGGGCCCGCCTCAAGGCCATCGGCATCCCGCTGATGGACAACCCGAGCCACATCGTCCCCGTCATGGTGAACGATGCCGCCAAGTGCAAATGGATCTCGGACCTGCTGCTCGACAAGTACGGCGTGTACGTCCAGCCCATCAACTACCCGACCGTCCCGAAGGGGACCGAGCGGCTGCGCATCACGCCCTCGCCCGTCCACACCGACGCGGACATCGACCATCTGGCCTACGCCCTCTCCGACCTCTGGTCGCAGTGCGCCCTGGCACGGACGTCCGCCGTCGCCTGACGCGGCAACAACCATGACGCGAACCAAGGCGGCTCCGGCCGCCTTTTTTCATGCACATTGTGCGCATTTAATCGCCCGTTGAAGGGGCCAATCGTCCCGTTCCTACTCGCTCCGGCGCGTCCGCCGAGCCCCGATTCGGCGCTCCGACCCGACGGAAACGCTACGGGTCAATCGTAAAATTGCCCACGCGACACTTCACGGCAGGCGTTTCCCACAAACCTGCGATGCCTTGTGGAAAACTGCGCTACAATTTCCGTAAAATTGTTCGTTGTCGTCCGAACGAGGGTTTGCCCCGCCGGCATCGGAGGCTAACCAAGCGCCGCCGGCGGGAGACGCCGCGCTGTTGCCGACGGGACACCTCCACGTTGAGGCCTCGGCACTCCGATGACAGGACAACGAACATGCTTCACGCTAGGGCCGCCCTCGCGACGGCTGTTGCCGCCCTATTTCTTGCGACCTCGATTCCGATGGCGACTGACGCGAT
The DNA here is from genome assembly GCF_003258595.1 of Acuticoccus sediminis. NCBI lineage: Bacteria > Pseudomonadati > Pseudomonadota > Alphaproteobacteria > Hyphomicrobiales > Amorphaceae > Acuticoccus > Acuticoccus sediminis. The sequence goes on along the minus strand of NZ_QHHQ01000001.1, from coordinate 1,679,493 downwards.
GGCCGGCAAGGTCAGCAGCGGAACCGCATCGTTCTACGGCAAGCGCTTCCACGGCCGGCGCACCGCGAACGGCGAGCGCTTCAACATGAACGCCCTCACCGCCGCTCACCGCACGCTCCCCTTCGGCACCCGCGTGAAGGTCACGAACCCCGCCACCGGCCGGTCCGTCACCGTCCGCATCAACGACCGTGGCCCGTTCCACGGCAAGCGTACCATCGATCTCTCCCGTGCCGCCGCCGCCAAGATCGGCATGGTCGACCAGGGCGTCGCCAAGGTGAAGCTCGAGGTCCTCTGACCTCACCCGCCTGATCTCCCGCGAGACTGCGTGCCACGGCGGCCCGTCCGCCCATCCACCGCCTGCACCGGACCACAACGCCCCTGCCACAATTCGGTTCCGAATCGGCTGCCATAAGGCGCGGCCATCATCCGCGGCCCACGGGCCGCGTACCGGAGACCGTCATGGCCAGACACGAGGGGAGCTGCCACTGCGGGCGCATCGCGTTCGAGGTGGAGGCGGACTTTCAGGACGCCATCACCTGCAACTGCTCGATGTGCCGGCGCGCCGGGACGATCCTCGCCTTCGTGCCGCGCGCCGCGATGACGCTGAAGACGCCCGCCGACGACGTCGCGGTCTACCGGTTCGGCAGTCGGACCATCGCGCACGTCTTCTGCCCCACCTGCGGGATCAAGCCCTTTGGCGAGGGCGTCGCGCCCGACGGCACCGAGATGGCGGCGATCAACCTGCGCTGCGTCCCCGACGTCGATCTCGACGCGCTGAACATCACCGCGCACGACGGCGCCAGCGCCTGACCGGAGACAGGTCCTGCACCCCGGTGCGCCCATCACCAGCGGCGATGGCCGGCGCTCACTCGAATGAATTGGCCGCGGACCGCCGTTTCCGCCACCTTTCCCCTCCCACCGGAGGGATGGCATGATCACGATCTACGGCAACTGGGATTCGGGAAACTGCTATAAGCCGCGACTGCTGGCGGCGTTCCTCGGCATCCCCTTCCGCCACGTCGACGTCGAGACCCTCGCCGGCGAGACGCAGACGACGGAGTTCCTGGCGAAGAGCCCCATCGGCAAGGTGCCGCTGATGGAGCTGGAGGACGGCCGCTACCTCCCCGAATCCAACGCGATGCTCTGCTACCTCGGGGCCGGGACGCGCTTCGTGCCGTCCGACCCGTACGAAAATGCGCGGATGCTGTCGTGGATGTTCTTCGAGCAGTACAGCCACGAGCCGAACATCGCCGTCCGCCGGTCGCTGCTCGTCTACCCGCAGCTCGCCGCGCGGGCGACGCCGGAGCGGCTGGCCGCGACACTCGAGGGCGGCATCAAGGCGCTCGACGTGATGGAGGGCCGCCTCGCCGGCGCCGACTGGCTGGTCGGCGACGCCCCGACCCTCGCCGACGTCGCCCTCTTCGCCTACACCCACCGCGCCGACGAGGCCGGGTTCGACCTCTCCCGGACGCCGGGCATCGTCCGCTGGATCGACCGCGTCGCGGCCCTCCCCGGCTACCGCGCCGTGACCTGGCTGCCGGAAGCGGAACCCGCCGGCGTATCCTGACGCGCGCACGCAGACGCAGGACGACCCGGCCGATGGGAGCCGGGTCGCCCTGTGGTCCATCCTGCGTCATCGCCGACCCGATCGCACGACCGGGCCGGATATTCGGCTATCCGAAGAGCGCGTCCACGTCGTCCTGGTTGACGACGCCGTAGTCGCCATCCAGCGCGGGACCGTTGAGGAGGTCCTTGTCGCTCTTCTCCTTGGGGACGACGGCGACGGAGAGTTCCTGCGCCTTCCAGACGTCCACCATGGAGGCGATGCGCTCCTCGATGAACTGCAGCGAGTCGACCACCTTCGAGATCCGCTGCCCGGTGATGTCCTGGAAATTGCAGGCCTCGAAGATCTGGATCACGCTGTCCGACATCGACTGGACACTGTCCTTAAGGTCCTCGCCGACGGCATCCATGATGCGGGGAATGAGCGTGTCGATCGTCTCGGCGGCGGCGAGGATCGTGTCCGTCGCCATCTCCGTCCCGTGCACGACGGCACGTAGCTCCTCCGCCGCACGCGCGTTCGACTGGTCTCCCGAATTGCGAGCGTAGAGGGCGCCAATTTCGGTCTTGGTGACGTCGATACGCTTCTGAATGTCGTCGACGCCGCTCCACAGCGCGATCGCATTGTCGACCTTCTGCTCGGACGCCCCACCGGCCTGGCCGCGCGAACTGTGCAGCTCCTTGAGAATCGTCTCCACCTGGTGGGTCATCGGCGAAGTTTCGGCAAGACGCCGTGCTTCTGCGATCTCGACCCGGAATGGTCTTGCCATGTCCAAATGACTCCGTTGACGCACAGCCTAACGATACACCGAACCGCACCGGGTTCAACCTAGGGACGCACAGTCAAGCGAGTGTCGGGCAAGGTTCGGAGCCAGCTTCGCACAAGCGTATCAGCTTAAACCGAAATGGCTGAACATTCGCTCAACCGGGCGTGCAACATCGCGGAGCTATCGATGTCCCTAGACTTGACGATGCCTGTCCTCGTGGTCGACGACTACAAGACTATGGTCCGTATCATCAAGAACCTCCTTCGCCAGATCGGGTTCCAGGACGTTGACGAAGCGTCGGACGGCAGCGAAGCCTTGGAAAAGATCAAGGCGAAGAAGTACGGCCTCGTCATCTCCGACTGGAACATGGAGCCGATGACGGGCTACGAACTGCTCAAGCAGGTCCGTGCGGACCCCGAGCATTCCGAGCTCCCCTTCATCATGGTCACCGCCGAGGCGAAGTCCGAGAACGTCGTCGCGGCGAAAAAGGCCGGCGTGAACAACTACATCGTGAAACCCTTCAACGCTCAGACGCTCAAGGGGAAGATCGAATCCGTCTTCCAGCCCGCCTGAGCGCCGCCTGAGGCATCGCCACAGACGCGCGATTTATGGTTGTGGCGGAGGATCGATGTGACAAGTGGCAGACATTTCGTCACATTCCGGCACAACCGGGAGCATACCCTTAAAGTTGTCTTCCCGGTTGCAGCACCGCAATTCTCGCGCAATGGTTGCAATCACAAGCCGCGCCGAGGAGCAGATGCTCCCGCAACACCGGCTCCAGTCTCTCACGCTCAGAAAGGAAGGCGCGTATGTACATCGTCATCGATTCGCGTGAGGTCGTGGCCAACGGATACAAGTCCGGCTTCGAACGTGAAGGCCTCGCCTGCACAACCTTCGCGGGCATCGAGTTCGCCGACTGGCTTCACTCGATCTCCGACGCGGACACCGCCGCCATTCAGGCGGTCATCCTCGGCGCGACCGAGGACCGCTACACCGTCCCCTCCCTGGTGCGCAGCCGGGCCAAGACCCCGATCATCGCCCTCAAGGAGGAGAGCGGCCTCGAGGAGACGCTCGAACTCTTCAACGTGGGCGTCGACGACGTGGTCAAGAAGCCCGCTCCGGTCCGCGAGCTCGTCGCCCGCGCCAACGCCATCTGGCGGCGCTCCAGCGACGCGCGCGAGGAGGCCCAGTTCGGCCGCCTCACCGTCTACTTCGACTCGCGCGACCCGGTCATCGACGACGTCCCCGTCGAGCTGCCCCGCCGGGAGCGCCAGATCCTCGAATACCTCGTGAAGAACCGGCGCCGGCGGATCACGAAGACACAGCTCTTCAACGCCATCTACGGTCTCTTCAACGAGAACGTCGACGAGACGGTGATCGAGGGGCACATCTCCAAGCTGCGCAAGAAGCTGCGCCTGCGCCTCGGCTACGACGTAATCGACGCCAAGCGCTTCGCCGGCTACGCCTTCATCGGCGACCGCCAGCCGTTCGAAATCGAGCGCCCGGTTCCACGGGAGGCGGCCGAGACGACGCCCGTCCTGTCGATCGTCGCGTCCAATCCGGGCATCGACCGCGCCGGAGCGCGGTCCGGCCCGCGCCCGGTCTGACCGGCACGCCATCGCCCGCCGCCGATCCCGGCGGCGCCGACCGCCGCCCTGCGATCGCCTGCGCGCGGCGACCGCGGTCTCCGTCTCCCCCGTCGAGGCCCACCCGGGACGATCCCGGTGCGGCCCGATCGTTCCGGCCCGCAACGCCGCTCGCGCCGCCGCCGGCTGAGACATTCGGCCCCAATCGCGCGGACGCTTTGTGTGGGACAGCGCCCCGGCTCCGGTACAATACTTGCTTGTCGCCCTGAGCAGGAGCGACCGTACCGCGAATACCGAGGAGGCGCGTGTGGGTTGGATCCCCCTTCGCTCGTTCGTCGTCGCATGCGCAGGGCTCATGGCCCTCGTCAGCACCGAGGCGTCCGCGCAGTTCTCGAACTGCCAGGCCATCGCCTCCGCCTTTCCTGAAGCGCGGCTCATCCGCGTCGCGAACGACATCCCGCGCCCCGAGCATTCCGTCGAGATCCGCTACATCGGCCACTCGACCTTCCGCATCACCGCACCGGACGGGACGACGATCGCGACCGACTATGCCGGCAGCGCCGGCGCCGGCCCGACGCCGGACGTCGCCACCATGAACCACGCGCACACGAGCCATTTTACAAATTTCCCGGATCCCGCCATCCCGCATGTCCTCAAGGGGTGGGGCGAGAACGGCGTGCCGGCGCAGCACATGCTGCAGGTCGGCGAGGTGCTGGTGCGCAACGTCACGACCGACATCCGCAGCTACATGGGCTTCGAGGCGAACGGGAACTCGATCTTCATCTACGAGATCCAGGGCCTGTGCATCGGTCACCTCGGACACCTGCACCAGCCCTTGTCGGACGCGCAGGTCGCCGAGATCGGCCGGCTGGATGTCGTCTTCGTCCCCGTCGACGGCACCTACACGATGGACCAGTCGGCGATGATGGAGGTTGTGTCGCGCCTGCGTTCGTCCATCGCCATCCCGATGCACTGGTTCGGCCAGTATACCCTCGCCGAATTCGTCAACCGCACCCGCGCGGACGGCCTCATCATCAGCATGCCGTCGGACCCGGTGCTGCGCGTCTCGCTCAACACCCTGCCGGAACGGCCGACGTTCGTGGTCCTTCAGCCGACCTACGGCGGCGAGTAGCGGCGCCTAGCTGCGCGGCGCCCCGCCCTGCGCATCCTCGTCGTGGAGCGGGGCGTGCATCCGCGTCGCGGGCGGGTTCTGCGGCGTGATGGCGATCGCGATCATGATGAGTGACGCCGCCGCCGCATGGGCGAGCGTCAGCGGCTCGCCGAACGCCAGCCAGCCGATCAGGAACATCGACGGCAGCTCCGCGCTGCCGGCAATCGCGGTCGTCACGGCCCCCAGCCTCGGCGCGAACGTGACGTAGATGAGCTGCGGCATGAATGCGCTGAAGAGCGACATCGCCGCCAGAAGGCCGAGCGCGCTCGGCTCGGCGGGCAGGATCTCGGACGGCTCGAGCTGCAGCATCAGCGGCGTCACGCCGATGACCGCGCCCAGCGAGACCGACCCGGTGGCCGCGAGCGGCGGCAGCGTGCCCAGCCGGTGCGCGATCACGTTGAGAAGGAAGCCGTATGCGGCGGGCGTCGTCAGGCCGAAGAGCACCGCGCCGAGGGCGACCCCGAACGACACGATCGGCGTGCCGACGAGCGCGGCGACGACGATCAGCGCGGCCGCGACCGCGCCCCGGGCCCCCGGTCGCTCGCCGAAGAGGATCGCCGCGAAGCCCATCGCGAACAGCGGGTAGGTCATGAAGAGGACACCCGCTTCCGCCACCGGCAGGGTCCGCACCGCGACGACGTAGCCGATCCAGCCCAGCGCGATGGTCGCCCCGCCGACGATGCCCCACAGCGTCGCCCGCAGCCCCGGGCCGCGCAGCACCAGAAACGGGGATAGCACCAGCGCCGTGAGGGCGAAGCGGAAGAAGGTGATCGCGGGCGCGGCCATCCCCGTCTCCGGAAGGACACGGGCGAAGTAGGCCGTGGTGCCGAACAGGGCCGCGCCGCAGACGATGGCGAAGACCCCGCCGACCTCGCGCGCGGCAGGGGCCGTGGTCGTTTCTGATGTGCTGCTCATCCAGCCGCTCTAACCCAACGGACGCCGGGCGAACATCATTGCGTTTGCGGACCGGCCCCACGCCGGTCGAGAGACCGCACAGGACGCACAACCTAACGCGCCGTCTTCCCGGCGCCGCGCACGGCAAGACCCGCGGGTCGACGGCCGATCACGTAAGATCTTATTCCCCAACCGCAGCCGCACGAACAAAATTAGCGATAAAATCCACAGAACTTCCGAGAATTCCAATCAATCAAATACATAATACAACCCAGCCGTGCGTCAGCCAGGGGCGATAGAACGTCGGCAGAGTAAACCCGGGCGTATAGACATGATCGAGATACGGTCCCTCAACTACTGTTTCCCCGACAAGCGGTCGTGCTGCCCGATGCTTCCGTCCGACGCCGGCGACCACTACCTCGAACGGGAGTTCGAGCTGGCCCGGCGCAGCAGTACTTACGGGATGATGGTGAAGTCCGGACGCCTGTCGGACGGGCTCTGGTTCTGGGACCTTGAGAACCGCGAGCACTGCTACGTCAGCCCCGGCTTCTGGCGCATCCTCGGCTTCGATCCGGCGACCAAGCCGCACCTGATGGCCGAGTGGACCTCTCTCATGTTCGAGGAGGACCTGGCGCACTTCGGCCCGAACGTCGACGCCCACCTCGCGGACCCGGACGTGCCGTTCGACCAGATCCTGCGGTGCCGCACCGCCGACGGCGCGACATTGCGCGTGCGAACGCGCGGCGTCGCCCTGTGCGACAACGGCGTCCCCAAGCGGATGTCCGGCACCCACCAGATCCTCAGCGACACCCGCGTGCACGAGCTGAGCGAGAAGATGGCGGAGATCCTCGAGCTCTCCAACGACGCCATCACAGTCTGGAGCCCCCAACGCGGAACGAAGCGCTGGAACCGCGGCGCCGAACGGATGTTCGGCTACAGCCGCAAGGAGATGGAGGGACTCCATCCGCGCGACGTCCTTAAGGCGGAGTGCGCACTGCCCTGGCGCGCGATCCTCGCCAGGGTCGAGGCCGGCGAGACCTGGAGCGGCGACATTACCTGGATCGCCCGCAGCGGCGCGACGGTCCACACCTCCACCACCATGCAGCGCATCGCCGTGACCGGCAGCGACACGATGATCCTGCAGGTGGATCACGACGTGACCGCGAAGGTCGAGCTCCGCGAGCGCCAGCGGATCATGACGCGCGAACTCAATCACCGCGTGAAGAACCTGTTCGCGGTCATCCGCTCGCTCGTGAAACTCTCGGCGATGGGGCGGGACGATGTGCCGACGCTCGTGCGAGAGCTCGACCAGCGCATCGCCGCGCTCGCCGCCGCGCACGTCGTGAGCCTCGGCTACGAGATGGAGGACGGCGGACCGCTCGGCGAAATTCTCGAGGCGGTGCTCGCCCCCTACCCCGCGGATCGCGCGGCGCTCACCCTTGACGGTCCGGCGCTGTGGCTGCCGCAGGGCAAGATCACCCCCATGGGCCTCATCCTCAACGAGCTCGCCACCAACGCGCTGAAGTACGGCGCGTGGGCGACGCTCGATGGCCACGTCTCCGTCAGGTGGGCGCCGGTCCAGGGCGAAGGGACCTCCCTCGTGCGACTGACGTGGGAAGAGCATTCGCCCGCCTTCACGCCGGCCGGAACCGCGTCGCAGCGCCGGGGCTTCGGCTCCGACCTTATCGAGATGTCGACCGCGCAGATGGGGGCGATCCTGACCCGGGGCGAGGGTCCGTCGGGAATCCGGCTCACCCTGACCTTCGAGGCCGGACTGCTGCCGCAGCCCATGGCCCCGAGCACGTTCCATACATCCTCAACCGCCAGGAGCCCTATGCAATGATCGCATCGCCGTTCGAGGAAACCCCCACACCACGCCCCATGCGGGTCCGCCGGGCGCGGGTCCTGCTGGTGGAGGACGAGGCGCTGATCGCGCTCACCCTCAAGATGATGCTGGAGATTGACATGGGCCTCGAAGTCGTCGGCCCCATCGCCCGGCTCGACGAGGCGATCGAAGCGGCGAAGACCGAGCCGCTGGACCTGGCGCTTCTCGACGTCGCGATCATCGGCGGTGAGGTCTATCCCGTCGCCAACATCCTGCAGGAGCGCAACGTCCCGATTATCTTTCACACGGGCCATGGCCTGAAGGAAGACCTGACGGCCTTCTACCGTTGCTCCGAGGTCTACTCGAAGCCCACCGACGACGCGGTCCTGCGCAACGCGATGACCCGCATGATCGCCGGCCCCGCCGCCGGCACCGGCTGACGGGCGCCCTCCCGGGGTGGTGAGCGGCGCCGGCGGGCTTTGCCTGCCCCCACGCCCTTACGCCGGGCCCCGCCTGAACGTCCGGGACCGCCGGTGCGACGACGCCGCGCCCGCCCGCGCCTGCGCCCGGTCACGCCGGGCTCGCAGCGGCCGAGGTCGCGAAGCCGCCCGTCCCGGTCCGGCGCGCCGCCCCCTGACGAACCGTCGTCGCACTTAAAACTTCCGCGCGAGCCGGGCGGTGTCACGCGACGCGGCCGCTCGTCCGACGCACGGCCACCTATCCCATTCATGACCGGCTGGACCTCCACGGTGACGCGCCCGTTTCGCGGAGGCGTGCAGTGAGCGTCACCTCACGGCCGCCGCTCGTATCGCCACGCCGCTCCGCACGCGGCCCCCGCAGATCGGCGCTCGCCGCCTCGCTTTTCCGCGACGATGACCCGGTGCCGATGATCCGCGATCACCGATTCGACACCCGCGCCGCGTCGCCTCGGGCCAGGTCGGTCGGGGTCGCGGCTGGCATCGTCTCACACGGGAACCACCCGATCTGCCGAGCGGCGACATCCGTCTCGCCGGTCGGGCACCACGTCATGGGGAGATGCAGGGATATAATAGAGAGGGCTGCGGGACCGCCGCCGGGGCAATCAGCCGTTCGCCGTGGGACCGCAGTGGCCGAATTCACCGCATCGACGGGCTGAAGCCCATGCCGCCACCCGGCGACCGAAGCGCGCGACGAAGAGGTGGAGCGGGACCGCGAGGCGGGTATGAGCAGCGGGAACGGAAAGCCCCCGGATCGAACGCCGCAGCGACCCGAACACGGCGGATCGAAACGGTGCCTCTGTGACCGGCGCGGCCGTCCGACTGGGTCCGGGCCGGAGAGCGGGGCCGGGCGTCTCTGGGTGAGTGTGGCGCAGTACGCGGCGGGTCCCGCCCAGCGGCGTAGCTCGCGGCGGCGCCCCGCGTCTTGCGCGGCGGGCCGGCAGGTACGACGTCCCGGCGAGCCGGTCGTCCCTGGAGCGCGACGGACGCCTCAGCCTTTTTCCTTGGCCTGAAGGGCCTTCACCACTTCCTTCGACTGGGCCGACAGGTTGTCGTTGGCCTCGACCACGCGGGCGGCGGCCGAGGACAGGACCTCCGTCGCCGCGAGGTTGTTCGCCGAGAACTCCTCGATTGCGAGGATCGTGCGCGCCGCCGTGTCCGCCCCGCGCGCCGCCTGCTGGGCGTTCGCCGAGATCGCCGCCGTCGCAGACTTCTGCTCCTCGGTCGCCTCGCCGATGCTGGCGAACAGCTTGCCCAGCTCCTCCATCACCGTGGAGACGGACGAGATGCCGTCCGCCACACTGCGGATCTGCGCCTGCAGGGTGCCGATCTGGTGCGAGACCTCGTCGGTCGCCTTGGCCGTCTGCATCGCGAGGTTCTTCACCTCCTGCGCGACGACGGCGAAGCCCTTGCCGATCTCCCCCGCCCTCGCCGCCTCGATGGTCGCGTTGAGCGCCAGGAGATTGGTCTGGTGGGCGATGCCGGCGATCGTCTCGACGACGTCGTTGATCTGCTCGCTGTCGCTGCACAGCCGGTGCGACAGCTCCACCGCGTTGGCGACCTTCGCGTTGGTGTTCGTGACGTGCTGGTTCGCCGCCGCGACACGCTGGCCGATCGACCCCACCAGCACGCCGAGGTCGCCGGCGGCCTGCGCCACGGACTGGACGCTGCTCGTCGCGTCGCTGGTGGCGGAGGATCCCTCGGTCACCTTCCGCTGGATCTGCGCGACCAGCCCTGTCACCGCGCCGAGCTGATCCGTCATCGAGGCGCTGGCCGAGCCGAGCTCGGCGATCGTCTTGGCGACGTTCTCCTCGAAGATCTTCGTGCTGCGGACCTGCGAGGTGATGTTCCGCCAGACCAGCATCGCCCCGACATAGGCGCCGTTGGTGTCGTGGAGCGCCGTGAGGCGAAGGTCGAGGTGCTCGCGGCCGTTGAAGTTCACGTTGGCTGTCCACGGCAGCCGCCGGGGGTCGGACAGGAGGTTCTGGATCGCGCCCGGCTGCTTGTGGAAGATGTCCATCGACTGGCCGACGATGTCGTCCGGCCGGCACGGCAGCTCCTCCGACATGGCGACGAGCGCCGTTCGCGCGGCCGTGTTGCAGAAGTTGATGCGGAAGCCGTTCTGCGGGTCGGCGACCAGCACCGGGACCGGGAACTGCTCGATCATCTGCTCGCGGGCGAAGGCGACCTCGGTCCGCTGACGGACCTTGCCCAGCGCCTCCCACATGCGGCCCACCGCGTCGGTCCCGTTCTCGGCCCGCACGACGAAGTTCGTGTCGGCGTTCGACACCTTCTCCATCGCGAGGGTCAGCGCCCGCATCGGCACGATCGTCCCGCGCAGGATGACGACGGTCGTGGCGACGCAAAGTGCGATCAGTCCCAGCGCGGCCCATAGGATGGTCGCGCCCTGCCCCTCCACCATCGCCGCCAGCGCCGCGCGGCTGGTTCCGGGGTCGCTGATCGCGGCGCCAACGTCCGCACTCATGAAGTAATAGGTGAGGCTGAGCGCCGCGTGCGTCGCGACGACGACGGAAAAGCCCAGCACGACCTTCGGCAGAAGCGCAAGGTTGTTCAGAAACCGGCGGTTCGCCTGGCCGCGTGAATTTTGAGACATCGGTTCATCAGACCCAATCGGATTCCGGACCGTGCGGTAATACGGTATGAGGATTGCCGGATCCTGTCTCCCGCGTGCGGCCGCCGGGCGTTGATCGGGAGCGCCGGAACCTCCATGTAGAGGCCGAAAAAATGTGACGCCCGTCACATTCCCGCGTTGACACCCACGGGACCACATCATATCTCCGCGACAACGCTTGGCACTCACCTCGGTCGAGTGCCAACAGCGGGAAGCACTCAGAGACCGGGCAGTTTCGCCCCTTTTGTCATGAGGACAGATATGAACTTCCGTCCGCTGCACGACCGCGTCGTCGTGCGTCGCATCGAGTCCGACACGAAGACCAAGGGCGGGATCATCATCCCGGACACCGCCAAGGAGAAGCCGCAGGAAGGCGAAGTCGTCGCCGTCGGCCCCGGCGCCCGTAACGAGAAGGGCGAGCTGGTCACGCTCGACGTCAAGGCTGGCGATCGCGTCCTGTTCGGCAAGTGGTCGGGCACCGAAGTGAAGCTCGACGGCGAAGATCTCCTCATCATGAAGGAGAGCGACATCATGGGCGTCGTCGAAGGCGTCTCCGTCTCCGCGTAATCCACCGCGCATCAGACCAGTTTTTCAGGGAGCCCCACAATGGCTGCTAAGGAAGTCAAGTTCTCGGCCGAAGCGCGCAACAAGATGCTGCGCGGTGTCGATATTCTCGCCGATGCCGTGAAGGTGACGCTCGGTCCGAAGGGCCGCAACGTCGTCATCGAGAAGTCCTTCGGTGCCCCGCGCATCACGAAGGACGGCGTGACCGTCGCCAAGGAAATCGAGCTTGAGGACAAGTTCGAGAACATGGGCGCGCAGATGGTCCGCGAGGTCGCCTCGAAGACCAACGACCTCGCCGGTGACGGCACCACCACCGCGACCGTTCTCGCCCAGTCGATCGTCCGCGAAGGCGCCAAGTCGGTTGCCGCCGGCATGAACCCGATGGACCTGAAGCGCGGCATCGACCTCGCCGTCGCCGAGGCCATCAAGGACCTCACCTCCCGCTCGCGCACCATCAACACCTCCGACGAGGTTGCGCAGGTCGGCACGATCTCTGCCAATGGCGACAAGGAAGTCGGCGACATGATCGCCCACGCCATGCAGAAGGTCGGCAACGAGGGTGTCATCACCGTCGAAGAGGCCAAGTCGCTCGAGACCGAGCTCGAGGTCGTCGAGGGCATGCAGTTCGACCGCGGCTACATCTCGCCGTACTTCGTCACCAACGCCGAGAAGATGACGGTCGAGCTCGAGGATCCCTACATCCTCATCTTCGAGAAGAAGCTCTCCAACCTCCAGGCGATGCTTCCGATCCTCGAGGCCGTCGTCCAGTCCGGCCGTCCGCTCCTGATCATCGCCGAGGACGTCGAGGGCGAGGCTCTGGCCACGCTCGTCGTCAACAAGCTCCGCGGTGGCCTGAAGGTCGCGGCCGTCAAGGCTCCGGGCTTCGGTGACCGTCGCAAGGCCATGCTGCAGGACATCGCGATCCTGACCAACGGCCAGGTGATCTCCGAGGACCTCGGCATCAAGCTCGAGAACGTGTCCGTGGACATGCTCGGCCGCGCCAAGAAGGTCACGATCAACAAGGACGAGACCACGATCGTCGACGGCTCGGGCGACGCCGAGGACATCAAGGGTCGCGTTGCTCAGATCAAGCAGCAGATCGAAGAGACCACCTCCGACTACGACCGTGAGAAGCTCCAGGAGCGCCTCGCGAAGCTCGCCGGCGGTGTGGCCGTCATCCGCGTCGGTGGTGCCACCGAGGTCGAGGTGAAGGAGAAGAAGGACCGCGTCGACGACGCCCTCAACGCGACCCGCGCGGCCGTCGAGGAAGGCATCGTCCCGGGCGGTGGTGTTGCGCTCCTGCGCGCCAAGGTCGCCGTCGCGAAGCTCTCCTCCGACAACCCGGACGTCGCGGCCGGCATCAAGATCGTGCTGCGCGCCCTCGAGTCCCCGATCCGCCAGATCGCCGAGAACTCCGGCGTCGAGGGCTCGATCGTGGTCGGCAAGATTCTCGAGAACGACAACTCGGACTTCGGCTTCGACGCCCAGACCGAGGAGTACGGCAACATGATCGAGAAGGGCATCATCGACCCGACGAAGGTGACCCGTTCGGCCCTGCAGGACGCGGCCTCCATCGCCTCCCTGCTCGTGACGACCGAGGCCATGATCGCCGAGGCCCCGAAGAAGGACGGCCCCGCGATGCCGGCCGGCGGCGGCATGGGCGGCATGGGCGGCATGGACTTCTAAGACGTCAACCGAGCCGCCCGTCTCCGGACGGTGGTCGGTCGCCCCAGGGCGCCCGACCGCGCGGCTCCGACGTCTTCGGAGGGACATGGCCCGGCGGCGCGGCGCAGCGCCGCCTGCCAAATTCGGAAAAAGGTCGTGCTCCGCACGGCCTTTTTTTGTGCCCGACCTGTCATTCGACCGCCGTGAGGTGCACGCTAAAGTTCCCGCAAGCAGGGGAACCATCATGCCCGTCGACGCCACGCCCGACCCAAACGCCGAACAGCGCGAGTACTGGAACTCCCCCACCGGCGACAAATGGGTCCGCAATCAGGGTGCGCTCGACACGCTGTTCGTGGAGATCACCGCCGCCCTCCTCGACGCCTCACGGCCGACGCGGACGTCCAGCGTGCTCGACATCGGCTGCGGCGCGGGGGACACCACCATCGCCTTCGCAAAGCGTTCGGGCGCAGTGCTTGGCGTCGACCTCTCGACGAGCCTCCTCGCCCGCTGCAGGGCCCGCATCGAGGCCGCGCGGCTCGCCAACGCCACCGTTATCGAGGCCGACGCGCAGACCCACCCCTTCCCGCCCGACAGCTTCGACCGCGTCGTCTCCCGCTTCGGCGTGATGTTCTTCAACGATCCGGTCGCCGCCTTCACCAATGTGCGCCGGGCGATGGGCGCGGAGGGGCGGATCACCTTCGCCTGCTGGGCCGGCCTCGCCGACAATCCGTGGTTCGACGTCCCCCGCGAGGCCGCGATCGCGCAGCTCGGGCCGGTGGAGCCCACCCCGCCCCGAGCGCCGGGGCCGATGGCGTTCGAGGACCCGGACTACGTGACCGATATCCTGAAACAGGCCGGCTACGCGGGGATCACGGTCGACACGTGTGCGATGGCGCTCCACCACCCCGGACCGTTCGAGGAGGCGATCACGCTCTCCACCAACGTCGGCCCCGCCGCGCGCATCCTGCGCACGCACGACGGCGGAGAGGCCGACGTCGCCGCCATCCAGGAGCGCATCGCCGCCGCCTACAAGCCGTACCGCGACGGCGACGCCCTCTCGATCCCGGCGACGATCCACGTCGTGAGCGCCCGGAAGCCCGACTGACGGCCCGCTCCCCCGGAGAGGCGCACCCACCACCCGGGGGTCCGTAGGGGCCCTCCGCGCCTTCAGGACGTGAGGCGCGCCCAAGCAGGCGCGCGATCCGCCGCAGGCTTCGCTGGTCCCGCCGGCACGGCGCCGGCCCGCGGAATCAAAATCGCCGCCGGGAGGCCCGGCGGCGATTGAAGTTGGTCCCAGGCTGAAAGCCCGAGCCGTCGTCAGCTCTCGGCGGCTGGTGCGATCCGGCCGCGCCCGTCGACAGGCGCGCGGGTCTTAGTTCGCCGCTTCCTCGGCCGCGACGCGCGCGATGTCGGCAGCGCCCTTGGCCTCGACGTCACGGTCGACGAACTCGATCACGGCGATCGCCGCGTTGTCGCCGTAGCGGAAGCCGGCCTTCAGGATGCGGGTGTAGCCGCCGTTGCGGTCCTTGTAGCGCGGGCCGATGGTCCCGAACAGCTTGCGCACGGCGGACTCGCTGCGGCACTTGGAGATCGCCTGCCGCCGGGCGTGGAGGTCGCCGCGCTTGCCGAGGGTCACCAGCTTCTCGATGTACGGGCGAAGCTCCTTCGCCTTCGGGAGCGTCGTGACGATCTGCTCGTGCTCGATCAGCGAGGCAGCCTGGTTGGCCATCATCGCCATACGGTGGCTGGACGTACGATTGAGACGGCGGCCCTGCTTCTTGTGGCGCATGGCGATTCTCCTTGAATGTGGGTGTGCCGGGCGCTTCCGGCGTTCGCGCTAGATTGCCGGTCCCGCGATGCGACGAGGGCGGGTCCGGGAAGAAACGGCCGGAGCATCAAGCCCCGGCCGGTCGTCACATCAATAGTGATGGTCCTCGTATCGCTTGGCCAGCTCCTCGATGTTGTCGGGCGGCCAGTTGGG
This sequence comes from Acuticoccus sediminis, assembly GCF_003258595.1. Lineage (NCBI taxonomy): Bacteria > Pseudomonadati > Pseudomonadota > Alphaproteobacteria > Hyphomicrobiales > Amorphaceae > Acuticoccus > Acuticoccus sediminis. Next base: position 1,664,372 of record NZ_QHHQ01000001.1, on the reverse strand, counting down.
CACTTCCATACCGAGGTGCAGACCCATCTGGGCCAGAACCTCCTTGATCTCGTTCAGCGACTTGCGGCCGAAGTTCGGGGTACGGAGCATCTCCGCCTCGGACTTCTGGATGAGGTCGCCGATGTAGACGATGTTGTCGTTCTTGAGGCAGTTCGCCGAGCGGACCGAAAGCTCCAGCTCGTCTACCTTCTTGAGCAGCGCAGGGTTGAAGGCGAGCTCGGGGACCTCGTCCGCGACTTCCGGCTTCGTCGGCTCCTCGAAGTTGACGAAGATGGAGAGCTGGTCCTGAAGGATGCGCGCGGCATATGCCACGGCGTCCTCGGGGCTCAGCGAGCCGTCGGTCTCGACCTGCATCGTCAGCTTGTCGTAGTCGAGGACCTGACCCTCACGGGTGTTCTCGACGCGGTAGGAGACGCGCTTCACCGGGGAGTACAGCGAATCGACCGGGATGAGGCCGATGGCGGCGTCCTCGGGACGGTTGCGATCGGCCGGGACGTAGCCCTTGCCGGTGTTGACCGAGAACTCCATGCGGATGTCGGCCCCCTCGTCCAGCGTGCAGAGCACGTGGTCGGGGTTGAGGATCGACACGTCGCCCACGGTCTGGATGTCGCCGGCGGTGACCGCACCGGGGCCCTGCTTGCGCAGCACCATGCGCTTCGGGCCCTCGCCCGACATGCGCACCGCAATTTCCTTGATGTTGAGGATGATGTCGGTCACATCCTCACGCACGCCGTTCATGCTCGAGAACTCGTGCAGGACGCCGTCGATCTGGACCGAAGTCACAGCCGCACCCTGCAGCGAGGACAGAAGCACGCGACGGAGCGCGTTACCGAGCGTCAGGCCGAAGCCGCGCTCCAGAGGCTCGGCCACAACCGTGCCGATGCGCTTAGGATCGTAGCCGGGCGTGACCTCGAGCTTGTTCGGGCGGATCAGCTCCTGCCAGTTCTTCTGGTTGGTCGTCACGTCAAATGCCTTTCGATCTCATGGGGCGTCGCCCGGAGCGCCCGCGGGGGCCGGCCCACGGGCCAGGGCGCGCGAGCCCGGATGGCCGCGCTGCCAATGGCGCGCCCCGGATGGGCGCGCCGTAGTATTTCGTTAGACGCGACGACGCTTCGGCGGACGGCAGCCGTTGTGCGGGATCGGCGTCACGTCGCGGATGGACGTGATCGTGAAGCCCGCGGCCTGCAGCGCACGAAGCGCCGACTCGCGGCCCGACCCCGGACCCGTCACCTCGACCTCGAGCGTGCGCATGCCATGCTCGGAGGCCTTCTTGGCGGCGTCCTCGGCGGCGACCTGCGCGGCGTACGGGGTCGACTTGCGCGAGCCCTTGAAGCCCATCGCACCCGACGAGGACCACGAGATGGCGTTGCCCTGCGCGTCGGTGATGGTGATCTTCGTGTTATTGAAGGAGGCGTTCACATGGGCGATGCCCGACGTGATGTTCTTACGCTCCCTGCGCCGAACGCGCGTGGCTTCCTTCGCCATTCAATCCCTCGGTTTGTGTGGCCCAGTGGCCAGAACTGCGGCCAAAAATTACTTCTTCTTGCCGGCGATCGGCTTCGCGGGGCCCTTGCGGGTACGCGCGTTGGTGTGCGTGCGCTGACCGCGAACCGGCAGGCCGCGGCGGTGACGCAGGCCGCGGTAGCAGCCGAGGTCCATGAGCCGCTTGATGTTCATCGCGGTCTCGCGACGAAGGTCGCCCTCGACGATGTAGTCGCGGTCGATGACTTCGCGGACCATCAGGACTTCGGCATCCGACAGCTCATTCACGCGGCGCTCCGGGGCGATGTTCACCTTGTCGGTGATCTCCTTCGCCATCGAGGGACCGATGCCGTGAATGTACTGCAGCGCGATGACGACGCGCTTGTTCGTCGGGATGTTGACGCCAGCGATACGAGCCACTTTGCCTCCTGCCGGTACGACCGGCCACCGTATATGACCGGACGAGCCGGTTCGAATTCGTGCCGGTCGCCCGGCGGTCCACACACCGGCGGAGCCGGTAACGATCGTGCCGGCCAGGCCGGCGGACGTGCACCCGGCAGCGCCGACGTTCGATCCGGTTGACCCGAAATCCCCGCCGGCGAACCGGACTTCATGCCGGCGAGCCGGCGGTTCCCGGCCGGTCTCCCGGCCAATCTTGTGCCGGTCTCCCGGCCTGGTGCCCCGGAGGGCTGCCCCGAACCTGTACCGGGGCGAGCCCCGGTCCGGGACCACCTGTCGCGCCCGGTCCCGGCCCTCGCCGCGCCCCGCAGGCGGTGCCGCGGCACTTGGGCGCTGGCGCAGCGGCCGGCGGTTAACCTTTGGCCAACCACCTCGCGCGATATGGAGCGTCGTCGCGTACCACCCCGGCCGTTCCGGAACCGCGCGCGCCCGGGCAAAAACCCCGCGCGACCCGCCGGAAAGGGCCCGTTGACGGCGCCTGATCCGAAGCCACACCGCGCAGCGAAACGACGAACGGGCTGACGCCGCCGCATACAACGGCTAGCCCAGCCCTAACGCTGTCGGGTTTATTGGCCCATACCAGATCGCGCGGACGCCTATGCACCGCGACTCCTCCAGTTAGGCGCGGTGGGTAGCGCGGTGCAAGGTCCGCGTCAACCTTTTTTCTTTAGCCGGCCGCCCTGATTCGGCTGTCCTTCGCCGAGGACAGCGCCTCGGAGATGGCAGCTTCAACCTCATCGATGGGCTTCATGCCGTCGATCGTCACCAGGTGACCGGTTTCCCGGTAGTGGTCGACGAGCGGAGCCGTCTGCTCGCGGTACACCACGAGGCGCTTCTTGAGCGCCTCCACGGTGTCGTCCTCGCGAACTGCGTCGCCGCTCTCGGCGACCCGCTGCTCGACCCGGGCGGCGAGCGCATTCTCGTCGACCTCGAGCTGGAGGACCGCGTCGAGGTCCATCCCGTGCCGCTCGAGCACCCGCTCGAGGGCTTCCGCCTGCGCCACCGTGCGCGGGAAGCCGTCCAGGATGAAGCCGTTCTTGCAGTCCGGCTCCTCGATCCGCTCTTCGACGATGCCGACGACCACCTCGTCCGGGACGAGGTCGCCGCGGTTCATGATGTCCTTCGCCTTCAGGCCGATCTCGGTTTCCGCCTTCACAGCGGCGCGCAGCATGTCGCCCGTCGAGAGCTGCGGAATGCCGTGGGCCTCCATCAACCGCTTCGCCTGGGTCCCCTTACCCGCGCCTGGCGGTCCGAGCAGAATTAGCCTCATCGGCGACTCCCCTTCAGTTTGGCCTTCTTCACGAGGCCCTCGTACTGATGGGCCAACAAGTGGCCTTGCACCTGCGCAACCGTATCCATCGTCACGGACACGACGATCAGCAGCGACGTACCCCCGAAGTAGAACGGGACGGCCGTGGCCGAAATGAGGAATTCTGGCAGCAGGCAGATAACGATCAGATAGGCGGCGCCCAGCACGGTGATGCGCGTCAGCACGTAGTCGATGTACTGCGCGGTGCGCTCACCGGGGCGGATGCCCGGGATGTAGCCGCCATGCTTCTTCAGATTGTCCGCCGTGTCCGCCGGATTGAACACGATCGCGGTGTAGAAGAACGCGAAGAAGATGATCAGCGCCGCGTACGTGATCATGTACAGCGGCCGGCCATGGCCGAACAGCGTCTGGATCGTGCCCATGACGCCGGTCGCCTCCACCGCGCCGAAGCCGGTCAGCGTGGCCGGAATGACGAGCAGCGAGGACGCGAAGATCGGCGGGATGACGCCCGACGTGTTGAGCTTCAGCGGCAGGTGGGACGAATCCCCCTGGAACATCCGGTTGCCGACCTGGCGGCGCGGATACTGGATCAGGAGACGCCGCTGCGCCCGTTCGACGAAGACGATGAACGCGATCACCACCACGGCCATCACCAGCACGCCGAGGATGATCGGCGTCGACAACGCGCCCTGACGGCCGAGCTCCAGCATGCCTGCGAGCGCGGCGGGCATGTTGGCGATGATACCTGCGAAGATGATCAGCGAGATACCGTTGCCGACGCCGCGCGACGTGATCTGCTCGCCGAGCCACATCAGGAACATCGTGCCGCCGACCAGCGTCACCACGGTCGTGAAGCGGAAGAACCAGCCCGGATCGGTGACGATGTTGCCCGCGCTCTCAAGCCCGACGGAGATGCCGTAGGCCTGCACTAGGGCGAGCAGCACGGTGCCGTACCGGGTGTACTGGTTGATGGTCTTGCGACCCTGCTCGCCTTCCTTCTTCAGCGCCTCGAGCTTCGGAACGACCGTCGTGAGGAGCTGGATGATGATGGAGGCGGAGATGTACGGCATGATGCCGAGCGCGAAGATCGCCATTCGCGAAACCGCGCCGCCGGCAAACACGTTGAAGATGCCGATGATGCCCTGCTGGGCCTGGCCGAACGCCTGAGACAGCGCGACGGGGTCGATGCCCGGCAGGGGGATGTAGGTACCAAGCCGGTAGACCACGAGCGCACCCAGGGTGAACCAGATGCGCTTCTTCAACTCATCCGCCTTCGCGAATGCCTTGAAGTTCAGGTTGGAAGCAAGCTGTTCGGCGGCTGACGCCATTGGACGGTCCGATCCTCGACCAGTAGCACTCAAATTACGATTAGGAACCGGCGGCGAGCCACGGTCCGGTTCGCCACCCCTAACGGGTTATTTCGGCGCTGTCATGGGCGCATGACCGCCCACACAGCCCATCCCACTTAATATCGGTTCAAAGGGAGAGCAATCCCAGCCCCGACATGGGAGTACCTTCGTCGCGCCCCCTCTCCGGCCGGAGCCAGCGGCGCGCACGAGAGGCCACGTGAAGACGCAAAAACCCCACTGGGTGACCAGCGGGGTCCTTGCCGATCCGTGACCGCTAGAGCTCAGCTCTCTGCGGCAGCGGGAGCCGCCTTGGGGGCGAGCACTTCGACCGACCCGCCGGCCTTCTCGACCGCCTCGCGCGCCGACTGGGACACGCCGGCGACCTTGAGGGTCAGCGCGGTGGACAGCTCGCCGTCACCCAGGATGCGCACGCCGTCCTTGGCGCGGCGCAGGATGCCGGTGGCCGCCAGCGACTCCGCCGTGACCGGCTGGGATGCGTCGACCCGGCCCGCCTCGACGGCAGCCTGCAGCTTGCCGACCGAGATGATGTTGTAGTCCGCGCGGAAGATGTTGTTGAAGCCGCGCTTCGGCAGGCGCATGTGGAGCGGCATCTGACCGCCCTCGAAGCCCTTGATGGCCACGCCCGACCGGGACTTCTGACCCTTCACACCGCGGCCGCCGGTCTTGCCCTTACCCGAGCCGATACCGCGACCGACGCGCTTGCGCGTCTTGGACGCGCCCGGATTGTCGCGAAGTTCGTTGAGCTTCATGTCAGCCCTCCACGATCCGCACAAGGTGATGAACCTTGGCGATCATGCCGCGCACGGCCGGAGTGTCCTCGAGCGTGCGGCGGCGGTGCATCTTGTTGAGGCCGAGACCCTTGAGGGTCTGGCGCTGCTCACCCGGCCGGCGGATCGGCGAACCGGTCTGCTCGACCGTGATGGTCGGACGGCCGGCGGCCTTGGCGGCCTCGGCGCCCTTGGTGACGCGAATGTCAGGCATTGACCATCTCCGCGCCCTCGTCCGCGTCGGAGCCGGCCTCGACGGCGGCCTCGTGCTCCGCGTCGCGGCGGCGAGCCTGCAGCGCGGACACCTTGAGACCACGGCGGGCAGCCACGGCACGCGGGGAATCCTGATCCTTCAGCGCCTCGAAGGTCGCGCGGATCATGTTGTACGGGTTCGACGAGCCGAGCGACTTCGCGACGATGTCGTGGACGCCGAGCGTCTCGAACACGGCGCGCATCGGGCCACCGGCGATGATGCCGGTACCGGCCGGAGCCGCACGGAGGAACACCTTGCCGGCGCCCCAGCGGCCGGACACGTCGTGGTGCAGCGTGCGCCCCTCGCGCAGCGGCACGCGGATGAGCGTGCGCTTCGCGCTCTCGGTCGCCTTGCGGATCGCCTCGGGCACCTCACGCGCCTTGCCGTGACCGAAGCCGACGCGACCCTTCGCGTCGCCGACCACGACCAGCGCGGCGAAGCCGAAGCGACGGCCACCCTTCACCACCTTCGCCACACGGTTGATGTGGACGAGCTTGTCGACGAACTCGTTGTCTTCGTCGTCGCGATCGCGCCGGCGACCGCCTCTCCTGTTATCGTCAGCCATCTTCTGCTCCTTGGCCGGCCGTTCGGGAGACCCCGCGTTCCAGCTTCAGACTGCGTATCCGATGCGCCCCTCCCCGCGTGGAGAAGGAAGCGTCGCCCCGGCGGCTCATTCCGCAACGGGGGAAACCCGGCCGCGGACCCGGACAGTCCGGAGCCGCGAACGGGTGAAGTCGATCATCGCCCGCGGACTGGCCGCGGGCCGACGGAACTAGAACTCCAGGCCACCCTCGCGGGCGGCGTCGGCGAGCGCCTTGAGGCGGCCGTGGTAGAGGCGGCCACCGCGGTCGAACACGACCTTGTCGACGCCGGCGGCCTTGGCGCGCTCGGCGATCAGCGCACCGACACGCGCCGCAGCGGCACAGTCGGCACCGGTCTTGAGCTCATCGCGCAGGACCTTCTCGAGCGAGGACGCGGACGCGACAGTGCGGCCCGCGGCATCGTCGATGACCTGGCAGTAGATGTGCTTGGACGAGCGGAAGACGGACAGCCGCGCACGACCGTTCGCCGCCTTCTTGAGGGCGCGGCGAACTCTGGCGACGCGCCGCTCGGAGCGAATGCGTTCCCGGCTCACTTCTTCTTCCCTTCCTTACGAACGATGGTCTCGTCCGCATACTTCACGCCCTTGCCCTTGTAGGGCTCCGGCGGACGCCACTTGCGGATCTCCGCGGCCACCTGGCCGACGCGCTGCTTGTCGATGCCCGACACCGTGATCTCGGTCGGCTTCGGGCACTTGATGTCGATGCCTTCCGGGATCGCGTACTTCACCGGATGCGAGAACCCGAGGCTGAGCTCGAGGTCCTTGCCCTGGATCGCGGCGCGGTAACCGACGCCGTTGATCTGCAGGTTCTTGGTGAAACCGTCGGTCACGCCGGTCACGAGGTTCTGGATCATCGTGCGCGAGAGGCCCCACATGGCGCGGGACTTCTGCTCCTGGTCGACCGGATCGACCTTGATGGATCCATCCTCGAGGGTCTTCACGGCCACCCGGTCGGGGACCGTGAACTCGAGCGTGCCCTTAGGCCCCTTCACGGAGACCTTCTGTCCGTCGACGTTCGCCGTCACCCCCTTGGGAATGGCGATCGCGAGCTTACCAATACGGCTCATGATGCCCTCCTTAGAAGACCTGGCAGAGCACTTCGCCGCCGACATTCGCGTCGCGCGCCTGGTGCTCCGACATGACGCCCTTGGACGTCGACAGGATCGAGATGCCGAGGCCGTCGCGCACGCGCGGCAGCGTCTGCACCGACGAATAGACCCGGCGGCCCGGCTTGGAGACGCGCTTGATCTCCTTAATCACCGGAAGGCCGTCGTAGTACTTCAGCTCGACCTCGATCTCCGAACGCCCGTTCTCGTGCGTCGTGACCGTGTAGCCGCGGATGTAGCCCTCGGACTTCAGGACGTCGAGGACGTTGGCCCGAAGCTTCGACCCGGGGGTCAGCACCTTGGTGCGCTTGCGGATCTGCGCATTGCGGATGCGCGTCAGCATATCGCCGAGAGGATCGGTCAGGTTCATGTGTCTGCCCTCCCCTTACCAGCTCGACTTCACGAGACCGGGGATCTTGCCATCCGACCCCAGCTCGCGCAGCGCGATACGGCTCATCTTCAGCTTGCGATAGTAGGCCTTCGGACGGCCGGTCACTTCGCAGCGGTTCTTCACGCGATTGGGCGCAGAATTGCGCGGCATCTCGGCGAGTTTCAGCGTGGCCGCGAACCGGTCCTCCATCGGGAGCTCCTGGTCCTTGACGATCGCGCGGAGCGCTTCACGCTTCTCCGAATGCGCTTCGACCATCCTGCGGCGCTTCTGGTTGTTCTCGATCTTGCCCTTCTTGGCCATCTCTTTAAGCCTTCTGCGCCTGGTCGCGGAACGGGAAGTTGAACAGCCGAAGCAGTTCGCGGGATTCCTCGTCCGTCGTGGCGGTCGTCGCGACGATGATGTCCATGCCCCAGACCTGATCCACCTTGTCGTAGATGATCTCCGGGAACACCAGATGTTCCTTCATTCCGCAGGCAAAGTTGCCGCGGCCATCAAACGACTTGGGGTTCAGGCCGCGGAAGTCCTTCACGCGCGGCAGCGCGATCGTGACGAAGCGGTCCAGGAACTCGTACATCTTCTGCCGGCGCAGGGTGACCTTGCAGCCGAGCGGCATGTTCTCGCGAACCTTGAAACCCGCGATGGAGTTCTTCGCGCGGGTGACGACCGGCTGCTGGCCGGCGATCAGCGCCAGGTCCTTCAGCGCGGACTGAACCTTGCGGGAATCCGCGGTCGCCTCGCCGACGCCCATGTTGAGCACGACCTTGTCGATCCGCGGCACCATCATCGGGTTCGCGTAGTTGAACTTCTCGCGCATTCCCGGGACGACCTTGTCCCGGTAGAGCTTCAGGAAGCGCGGCTCGTAGCCCTCGGGCATGCCGGAACCGGCCGCCGCCTCGGGCGCATCCATCGTATCAGCCATCGATCAGCTCCCCGGAACGCTTGGCGAACCGCACCTTCTTGCCGTTCTCGAAGCGGAAACCGACGCGGGTCGGCTTGCCGTCCTTCGGATCCTCGATCGCAATGTTCGACAGGTCGATCGGACCCGCCTTCGGAATGATCCCGCCTTCCGACTGGGCGCTCTGACGGGTGTGGCGGAGCTGGGTGTTCACGCCAGCCACCGTCGCACGGCCCTTCTTCGGGTCGACGGACAGGACCTCGCCGGACTTGCCCTTGTCGCGGCCCGCGAGAACGACGACGCGGTCGCCCTTCTTGATCTTCGCGGCCATTACAAGACCTCCGGTGCGAGCGAGATGATCTTCATGTGGTTCGCGGCACGCAGCTCACGCGGCACGGGGCCGAAGATACGCGTGCCGATCGGCTCCTTGTTGTTGTTCACCAGCACGGCGGCATTGCCGTCGAACCGGATCACGGAACCGTCCGGGCGCTTGATGTCCTTCGCGGTGCGGACGACAACGGCCTTCGCCACGTCGCCCTTCTTCACACGGCCGCGCGGCGACGCTTCCTTGATCGACACCACGATGATGTCACCCACGGAGGCGTATTTGCGCTTCGAGCCGCCGAGCACCTTGATGCACATGACCCGGCGTGCGCCGCTATTATCGGCGACGGCGAGGTTAGTTTGCATCTGAATCATGGTTCAGCTTCTCCACAGGGCCTTGGCCCCAGACCAGGGGCGCGAGGCCCCGACGAAATGAAAGATCGCCCTTTCGGAAAAGGGCTGGCTTCCTGAACGAAAAGGGGTTGCCCCCTCAACGACATGGGCCGCCGTAACGCGGCGACCCGGATGACCGCACACGCGATCCAGTCCCAGTCGGGCAGCCGGTCAGGCGTTGTCGCCCGCGTGGCTCGCCGCGTCATTCGCCGCGCGCTCGGCCTCCTCGGCGCTCGCGCCGTGGGCCACCGCATCGGCTGCAGCCGCCTGCGCCGCGGCGTCCGCCGCGATCAGCACGCCCGCCGGGGTCAGGGCACCGACGACCTGCCAGGACTTCGTCTTGGAGATCGGGCGGCACTCTTCGATCCGGACGCGGTCACCCGCGGCGTACCGGTTGGACTCGTCGTGCGCGTGGTACTTCTTGGACCGGCGCACGGTCTTCTTGAGCAGCGGGTGGGCGAAGCGGCGCTCGACGGTGACGACGATGGTCTTGTCACCCTTCGCCGAGACCACCAGGCCTTCCAGTTGACGCTTCGGCATCTAATCCCTCACTCGGCCGCCGCAGCCGCGCTCTCGCGACGGCGCTGGCCCAAAACGGTCTTGATCCGCGCAATGTCGCGGCGAATGACCCGCGTGCGGGCCGTGTTCTCGAGCTGCCCGGTGGCCCTCTGGAAGCGCAGGTTGAACTGCTCCTTCTTGAGGTCGCGCAGCGTATCGACCAGCTCGTCCGACGTCTTGGCGCGGACGTCCTCGGCCTTCATCATCTTGTTGTCGGCCATGACTTACTCCGGAACCCGAGTGACGAACTTCGTCTTGATCGGAAGCTTCGCGCCGGCGAGACGGAACGCCTCGCGGGCGATCTCCTCGTTGACGCCGTCGATCTCGAACATGATCCGGCCCGGGTGAACGCGGGCCGCCCAGTACTCGACCGAGCCCTTACCCTTACCCATACGCACTTCGGTCGGCTTCTTCGACACCGGCACGTCCGGGAACACGCGGATCCAGACACGACCCTGACGCTTCATGTGACGCGTCATGGCACGACGGGCGGCCTCGATCTGGCGAGCGGTGACCCGCTCCGGCTCGAGGGCCTTCAGGCCGTAGGCGCCGAAGTTCAGGTCGAACCCGCCCTTCGCGTCGCCATGGATGCGGCCCTTGTGCTGTTTGCGGAACTTGGTCCGCTTCGGCTGCAACATCGATCCGCCCTCTTAGTCCCGGTCGCGGCCGCCGGAACGACGACCCGACGAGCCCTGGTTCGCAGCCTCGGTGGCGCGACGCTCGGACGCCATCGGGTCATGCTCCAGGATCTCGCCCTTGAAGATCCAAACCTTGACGCCGCAGACACCGTACGCGGTCTTCGCCTCGGCGGTGCCGTAGTCGATGTCCGCACGCAGGGTGTGCAGCGGCACGCGGCCCTCGCGGTACCACTCGGTGCGCGCGATTTCCGCGCCGCCGAGACGGCCGCCGCAGTTGATGCGGATGCCGCCGGCGCCCATGCGCATCGCCGTCTGCACGGCGCGCTTCATGGCGCGGCGGAACGCGATGCGGCGCTCCAGCTGCTGCGCGATCGACGCTGCGACGAGCGTCGCGTCGATCTCGGGCTTGCGGACCTCGACGATGTTGATGTGGACTTCGGAGTCCGTCATCGCCGCGACCTTCTTGCGCAGCTTGTCGATGTCCGCGCCCTTCTTGCCGATCACGACGCCCGGCCGGGCCGAGTGGATCGTGACGCGGCACTTCTTGTGCGGGCGCTCGATGACGATCTTCGACACCGCGGCCTGCTTCAGCTCCTTCATCAGCATGGTGCGGATCGCGAGATCCTCATGCAGGAGCTTGCCGTACTCGCCACCTTCCGCGTACCAGCGCGAATCCCAGGTGCGATTGATGCCGAGCCGGAGCCCGACGGGGGAAACTTTGTGACCCATCAGGCGGCCTCCTCGACTTCACGCACTACGATGGTGAGGTGCGAGAACGGTTTCTGGATGGAGCCAACCCGGCCGCGACCACGCGGGCTGAAGCGCTTCATGACGAGCGCCTTGCCGACGAAGGCCTCCTTGACGACGAGCGAGTCGACGTCGAGGTCGTGGTTGTTCGCCGCGTTGGCAATCGCGGACTCGAGGGTCTTCTTCACCTCGCCCGAGATGCGCTTGCGCGAAAACTCGAGCTCGGCGAGCGCCGCCGAGACCTTCTTGCCCCGGATCATCGCCGCGACGAGGTTGAGCTTCTGCGGCGAGATGCGGATCATCTTGTTGACCGCGCGGGCCTCATTGTCGGCGAGAGCGCGGGGAGCCTTGGCCTTACCCATTACTTCCTCTTCGCCTTCTTGTCCGCGCCGTGACCGTAGTAGGTGCGGGTCGGCGAGAACTCGCCGAACTTGTGACCCACCATGTCCTCCGTCACGAGGACCGGCACATGCTTCTGGCCATTGTAGACGCCGAACGTCAGACCCACGAAGTGAGGCAGGATCGTCGAGCGCCGCGACCAGATCTTGATGACCTCGTTACGACCGCCCTCGCGGACCTTCTCCGCCTTCTTCAGAAGGTATCCGTCGACGAACGGACCTTTCCAAACCGAGCGTGTCATTTACTTCTTCCGTGCGTGGCGCGAACGGACGATGTACTTGTCCGTCGACTTGTTCGAGCGGGTGCGCTTGCCCTTCGTCGGCTGGCCCCAGGGGGTCACCGGGTGACGGCCGCCAGACGTACGGCCTTCACCACCACCATGCGGGTGGTCGAACGGGTTCATCGCAACGCCGCGGGTCTGCGGCCGGATGCCGAGCCAGCGCGAACGGCCGGCCTTCGACAGGTTGATGTTGCCGTGGTCCGGGTTGGACACCGCGCCGATCGAGGCGAGGCACTGACCCGAGACGAGGCGCTGCTCGCCGGACTGCAGGCGAAGGATCGCCCACGGACCGTCGCGGCCCACGAGCTGGGCGTAGGTGCCGGCGGAGCGTGCGATCTGCCCGCCCTTCATCGGCTTCATCTCCACGTTGTGGATGATGGTGCCGACGGGGATGGCCGACAGCGGCATCGCGTTGCCCGGCTTCACGTCCACCTTGTCGCCGGCGATGACGGTGTCACCCTCGGCGAGACGCTGCGGCGCGAGGATGTAGGCGAGCTCGCCGTCCTCGTACTTGATCAGCGCGATGAACGCCGTGCGGTTGGGATCGTACTCCAGCCGTTCGACGGTCGCCGGGACGTTCCACTTCGTACGACGCTTGAAGTCGACGACGCGGTAGGTGCGCTTGTGACCGCCGCCACGGTGGCGGGCGGTCTTGCGGCCGCGGTTGTTGCGGCCACCGGACTTCGTCAGGCCCTCGGTGAGGGTCTTGACCGGCTTGCCCTTGTAGAGGCCGTCGCGCTTGACGATGACGAGCTGACGCTGGCCCGGCGACGTCGGATTGAATGTCTTCAGTGCCATGGTCTCAGAGCCCCGTCGTCACGTCGATGTGCTGCCCGTCGGCGAGCGTCACGACGGCATGCTTGACGTCGGACTGACGCCCCTTGATGCCCTTGAAGCGCTTCACCTTGCCCTTGCGGACGAGCGTGTTCACCGCGGTCACCTTCACGGAGAAGAGGGCCTCGACGGCCTCCTTGATCTCCGGCTTCGTCGCCGTCCTGGCGACGCGGAAGACGACCTGGTTGTTCTCGGACGCCTCGGTCGACTTCTCGGTGATCACCGGGGAGACGATGACGTCGTAGTTCTTCAGTGCGATGGCCATCAGTTCGCCCCCTCAGCAGCGGTCTCGGCCGCAGCCGCGGACTTGCCCGCAAGGCGCGCCTCGATGCCGTCGAGCGCCGACCTGGTCAGGACCAGCGTGTCGCGGCGCATGATGTCGTAGACGTTGAGGCCGGCGACCGGCAGCACGTCGACCATCGGAATGTTGCGGGCTGCCTTGGCGAAGCCGGCGTCGACGGTGCCGTCGATGATCAGCGCGTTCGCGAGGCCCAGACCCTTGAACTGCTCGCGCAGCGCCTTGGTCTTCACCGCCTCGACCTTCGCGTCCTCGATGACGATCAGGCCCTGGGCCTTCGCCTTCGCGGACAGCGCATGCTTCAGGCCGAGAAGGCGGACCTTCTTCGGCAGGTCGATCGCGTGGCTGCGCGGCTTCGGGCCGTGCGCCTTCGAGCCGCCGCGGAACTGCGGCGCCTTCTTGTCGGAGTGGCGGGCCCGGCCCGTCCCCTTCTGACGATACATCTTCTTGCCGGTGGAGTTGATCTCACCGCGCGTCATCGTCTTGTGGGTGCCCTGCTGGCGCTTCGCAAGCTGCCAGCGCACGACGCGGTGCAGGATGTCCGCGCGGGGCTCCAGGCCGAAGGTCTCTTCCGGAAGGCTGACGGTCCCGGCGGAACCACCGGCGAGCGTTTTGACTTCGATGTCCATCACGCGTCACCCTTCGTGGTGTCGTCACCGGCCGGAGCCTCGTTGGTGACCTCTGCCGTGTCGACGGCCGGGGCCGCCGCGACGGTCTCGTCGGCGACCGCAGGAGCCTGCGCCTCCTCGGCCGGAGCGGCATCGGCCTCGGGCATGCGGAACGCACCCGGGGTCGGCGCATCGGCAGGGAGGCCGCGCTTCACGGCGTCACGGACGATGATCCAGGAATTCTTGGCGCCGGGAACGGCACCCGCGACCAGGAGAAGACCGCGCTCAACGTCGGCACGAACCACGGTGAGGTTCTGCGTCGTGACGCGGACGCCGCCCATGTGGCCGGCCATCTTCTTGCCCTTGAACACCTTGCCGGGGTCCTGGCACTGGCCGATGGAGCCATGCGAGCGGTGGGAGATCGACACACCGTGGGAGGCGCGAAGACCACCGAAGTTGTGGCGCTTCATGGCGCCGGCGAAGCCCTTGCCGATGGACGTGCCGGTGACGTCCACGAACTGGCCCGGAACGAAGTGATCGGCCGTCAGCTCGGCGCCGACGTCGATGAAACCTTCCTCGGCGACACGGCATTCGACGAGCGTCTTCTTCGGCTCGACGTTCGCCTTCGCGAAATGACCGCGCATGGCTCGCGTCGTGTTCTTCGCCTTCGCCTTGCCGGCGCCGAGCTGGAGGGCGGTGTAGCCGTCCCGGTCCTTCGTGCGATGGGCGACGACCTGGCAGCCGTCGAGCGACAGCACGGTCACTGGCACGTGCTCGCCCGCGTCGTTGTAGACGCGCGTCATGCCGAGTTTCCGAGCGACAATGGAGGAACGCTGCTGGACTTGGGTCATGACGAAACTCTTAAAGCTTGATCTCGACGTCCACGCCGGCCGCGAGGTCGAGCTTCATCAGCGCGTCCACGGTCTGCGGGGTCGGGTCAACGATATCGAGAAGCCGCTTGTGGGTGCGGATCTCAAACTGCTCGCGGCTCTTCTTATCGATGTGCGGCGAACGGTTCACGGTGTAGCGCTCGATGCGCGTCGGAAGCGGCACCGGGCCGCGTACCTGCGCGCCCGTACGTCGCGCCGTCTGCACGATCTCCCGGGTGCTCGTATCGAGCACACGGTGATCGAACGCCTTCAGGCGTATGCGAATATTCTGGTTCATCGGTCTCTAACTTGCACCCGCCTGAACGGACAACGCGGTTTCAAGAACCGCACGAACTCAACGGCAACATGCCGTAACGACTAACGGCCCGGAGGGACCGCAACGGACAAACCGGCCTGTCCGGCCCTCCGAAAGGCTGGCCGACACGCCGTTGGTCAACTCGTTTGGCTAGCGCCCCGTCGTCCGGAGCGACGGCTTACCTAATCGAAGACGGAGCGGAACGCTAGCCCCCTGAGGGGAAAAATGACGGAATCATAACGGCCACGCGTAAAACGCTGGCCGAACCCCTCCGTCCCAGCCTGGTCGCCCGGATGGAACGGACGCCGAGAAGGCCAGCACGGAGAGGAGTATAGGGCGCGACTCGCAAAAGTCTCAAGTCCCCCGCTACCGCACTCCCCCGGCGCCCCCCTCCCCTCAGGTCCGCCTGCCCCGAAACCGGGGCTGCTGCGAAAGTCCCCCGCGACAAACCGGCGCGTACGATCGTTCACCCAGCGAAATGGCGGTGCAGCCCGTCGCCGCCGGCGCGGTCCGGATACGTTTGCGACCGGGGCCGACGGCATGGTCAGCAATCCGGGCTCGCCGATATGCATGAAGGAGCGCCCCCTCAGGCGGGTCCTTCACATCACGGCTACTTTCGCAGCAGCTTAGTTTTCCGGGAGGTTCAGTAATTTCCAGATATCCGCGACGGCGTATATCTACCGAATATTGCGGACGAGGCCGCTCGAAGATCTCGAAAGATCCGAACCACCTGCGCCACTGACGCACCTGCCGGACGCGGACCCATTCGCACGTCCTCGGCCCACGGTTGGGCTGGGTCGTTCCACCGCGTCGACCCACCTCACGCAGCGCAGGGGCGCGCCATGGAAGAGGCTGAAATCGAGCTCCGAGGCCACAAGGGTTGGCTCGACCTCGTCTCCTTGCGGGGTGGGAGCGTCTCAGTCCGGTCCGGCCTGACGGCCACCGCACGGCTCGCGTGTCGCAGCCGGCCCCTGGGGAACCCGCCCAGGCGCTGGACCACGGTCCGCCGGCCCTCGCAGCGCGCCACCGGCTGGAGGCGCTCGCTGGCACAAAAAAAAAGCGCGGCCGAAGCCGCGCTTTTCGTAGCCATATGGCCCGGTCGTTACTCGACGATCTGAGCCACGACGCCGGCGCCGACGGTGCGGCCACCCTCGCGGATAGCGAAGCGGAGCTGCTCCTCCATCGCGATCGGCACGATGAGCTCGACGTTGATCTCAACGTTGTCGCCCGGCATCACCATCTCGGTGCCCTCGTTGAGGGTCACGACGCCCGTCACGTCCGTGGTCCGGAAGTAGAACTGCGGACGGTAGTTGGTGAAGAACGGCGTGTGACGCCCACCCTCTTCCTTGGTGAGGATGTAGGCCGAGGCCTTGAACTTCTTGTGCGGCTTCACCGAACCCGGCTTGCACAGCACCTGGCCGCGCTCGACGTCGTCACGGCCGACACCACGCAGCAGAGCACCGATGTTGTCGCCAGCCTGGCCCTGGTCGAGCAGCTTGCGGAACATCTCGACGCCGGTGACGGTCGTCTTGGTGGTGTCGCGGATGCCGACGATCTCGACTTCCTCGCCGACCTTCACGATGCCGCGCTCGACACGGCCGGTCACGACGGTGCCGCGGCCGGAGATCGAGAACACGTCTTCGATCGGCATCAGGAAGGCGCCGTCGATCGGACGATCCGGCTCGGGGATGTAGGCGTCGACTTCCTTCATCAGCTCGAGAATGGCGTCGTGACCGATCTTTGCATCCGAGTCCTCGAGGGCGGCCAGAGCCGAACCCTTGACGATCGGAATGTCGTCACCCGGGAAGTCGTAGGACGACAGCAGCTCGCGAACCTCGAGCTCGACGAGCTCCAGGAGCTCCTCGTCGTCGACCTGATCGACCTTGTTCAGGAACACCACGATCGCCGGCACACCGACCTGACGGGCGAGCAGGATGTGCTCGCGGGTCTGCGGCATCGGGCCGTCGGCCGCCGACACCACCAGGATGGCGCCGTCCATCTGCGCCGCACCGGTGATCATGTTCTTCACGTAGTCGGCGTGCCCGGGGCAGTCGACGTGCGCGTAGTGGCGGTTTGCGGTCTCGTACTCGACGTGCGCGGTCGAAATGGTGATGCCGCGGGCCTTCTCTTCGGGCGCCGCGTCGATCTGATCATACGCCTTGAACGTCGCGCCGCCCGTTTCTGCCAACACCTTCGTGATCGCCGCCGTTAGCGACGTCTTGCCATGGTCGACGTGACCGATGGTGCCGATGTTCAGGTGCGGCTTCTTACGCTCGAACTTCTCCTTCGCCATTGGCGATCTCCACATTCCTCTTAAGCATTGGGCTGACGCTTAGTCATACTCATGGCCGGCGATCGACGCCGGCCACAGGTGAGGCCGCTGTCTATCACCGAACTTCGCGCGCCGGAACACGCGAATTCGCATTTGTTGGGTCTATTTGAGCCTAATTGCGCGTTTGCCGCACGATTACGCCCTGCTGGCGGCGCCGGAGCGCGTCGTCACGCTCCATTGTCCCGACCACGCCCCGCATCCCGGACACGATCTGTCCGACCGTATCGTCACCGGCCGCGATCACGATCGCAGCGGCCGGCACAGCGGGCCGTGAACGCCAAGGCCGGCCGGATCTGGTCGATCCGGCGGCTCCAACCCCCGCTCCGGAGCGCCCGGCCTGACGGCCCGGGCACCCCCGAAGCGCCTTCGCGACGTCTTAGGCGTACTTCGCCTGGACCTCGTCGGCGACGTTCTGCGGCACCTGCTCGTAGTGCGAGAACTGCATCGTGTACTGCGCGCGGCCCTGCGTCATCGAGCGCAGGTTCGACACGTAGCCGAACATGTTCGCGAGCGGCACGAAGGCGTTCACCACCGTGGCGATACCACGGGTCTCGGTGCCCTGGATCTGGCCGCGGCGGGAGTTGATGTCACCCATCACGGTGCCGGCGAACTCGTCCGGACCGACGACCTCGACCTTCATGATCGGCTCGAGGAGCTTCGGCTTGGCCTTCTGGCACGCCTCGCGGAAGGCGGCGCGCGACGCGATTTCGAACGCCAGGACCGACGAGTCGACGTCGTGGAAGGCACCGTCGATGAGGCGGGCCTTGATGTCGACCATCGGGAAGCCGGCGATCGGACCGGAGGTCATCACCGAATTGATACCCTTCTCGACGCCCGGGACGTACTCCTTCGGCACCGAACCGCCGACGATCTCGGACACGAACTCGTAGCCCGCGCCGGCCTCGTTCGGCTCGATGATGATCTTGACGCGCGCGAACTGGCCGGTACCACCGGTCTGCTTCTTGTGCGTGTAGTCGATCTCGGCCTTCTGCGAGATGGTCTCGCGGTAGGCGACCTGCGGCTGACCGATGTTCGCCTCGACCTTGAACTCGCGCTTCATGCGGTCGACCAGAATGTCGAGGTGAAGCTCGCCCATGCCGGAGATGATCGTCTGGCCCGACTCGTGGTCGGTGCGCACGCGGAAGGACGGATCCTCGGCGGCGAGACGGTTGAGCGCGAGGCCCATCTTCTCCTGGTCGGACTTCGTCTTCGGCTCGATGGCGATGTCGATCACCGGATCCGGGAACTCCATGCGCTCCAGGATCACCGGCGAGTTCGGATCGCACAGCGTGTCGCCCGTGGTGGTCTCCTTGAGACCCGCGAGCGCGACGATGTCGCCGGCGTAGGCCTCCTTGATCTCCTCACGGGAGTTGGAGTGCATCTGCAGCATGCGGCCGACGCGCTCGCGCTTCTCCTTCACGGTGTTCATGAGGGAGTCGCCCTGCTCCAGCTTGCCGGAGTAGATGCGGCAGAAGGTGAGCGTGCCGACGAACGGGTCGTTCATGACCTTGAAGGCGAGCATCGCGAGCGGCGCGTTGTCCGACGAGCGGCGCACGATCTCTTCCTCGGTCTTCACGTCGATGCCGCGGATCGACTCGACGTCGACCGGGGACGGCAGGTAGTCGACGACGGCGTCGAGGAGCGGCTGCACGCCCTTGTTCTTGAAGGCGGAGCCGGTGAGGATCGGGTTGAACGCGCCCTCGATGGTGCCCTTGCGGACCAGCGCCTTCAGCGTCGCCTCGTCGGGCTCGTTGCCCTCGAGGTAGGCTTCCATCGCGGTCTCGTCGAGCTCGACGGCGCTCTCGATCAGCTTCTCGCGGTATTCGGCGGCGCGGTCGGCGAGGTCGGCCGGGATGTCGACGTAGTCGAACTTGGCGCCCAGCGACTCGTCATGCCAGACGATCGCCTGCATCTTCACGAGGTCGACGCAGCCCTTGAAGTCGGTCTCGGCGCCGATCGGCAGCTGCAGGACCAGCGGGTTGGAGCCGAGGCGCTCGCGGATCATCTCGACGCAGCGGTAGAAGTCGGCGCCGGTCTTGTCCATCTTGTTGACGAAGATCATGCGCGGCACGCGGTACTTGTCCGCCTGGCGCCACACGGTCTCGGTCTGCGGCTCCACGCCGGCGTTGGCGTCGAGCAGCGCGATCGCGCCGTCGAGCACGCGCAGCGAGCGCTCCACCTCGATGGTGAAGTCGACGTGGCCCGGGGTGTCGATGATGTTCAGCCGCTTGTCCTGCCAGAAGCAGGTGGTCGCAGCGGAGGTAATCGTGATGCCCCGCTCCTGCTCCTGCTCCATCCAGTCCATCGTGGCGGCACCGTCGTGCACCTCGCCGATCTTATGCGATCGGCCGGTGTAGAACAGGATGCGCTCGGTGGTCGTGGTCTTGCCGGCATCGATGTGGGCCATGATGCCGAAGTTGCGGTAGTCTTCGATTTGGTGCGTACGGGGCATGTTCGTCTCAGGACTCTGTCAGTTCGGCATTCAAGGTCTGGGTTCGCGGAAGTGGCCAACCCGGTCGGCCGCCTTTGCGGGCAGTTCTATTCGTCGAGATCGGCGGGAGCACAATAGGTATCGTGGATATTGCAGCCTTCGCCGCCGTTCTTCTGGCATTCGGCGAGGGCGCCCTGTTGCGCCGCCGCGCGGGTGTCGTGCACGCTGAGGCCCAGCGCGTCGGTTGCCGAGGACGACGCGGCGCGGGCCAGGGCCGCACATTGGTCGTGGAAGGCGTGCGCCTCGGTGCATGTGGCACCGGCCGCGTCGCACGTGACTTCCAGCCGGGCGAGGGCATCGTCGGCGTTCGCGACGCCCGTGACGAAACCCACGAAAAGCGACTTCGGGTCGAGACCGACCGCGCCGTAGCGGGTCGAGGCGGTGTCGTTCGCCACAGCGCCGGCCGCTGACGCGACGCTCCAGAGCGCCACGGCGATCAGTCCCGTCAGAAGACCCTTCACCATGCGTCGTCCCTTCCGTGCGCCGAAACGCCGCAGCCACCGGCCCGTCGCGCGGACCCGCGCGCCAGCGCTCCTTTAACGGAGCGCGGCGCCGATGGCTACCGCGCGGCCCGGACTACCAGCGGTAGTGCGAGAAGGCGCGGTTGGCGTCCGCCATCTTGTGCGTGTCTTCACGCTTCTTCACAGCCGTGCCGCGGTTGTTGGCCGCGTCCATCAGCTCGCCGGAGAGACGATCGACCATCGTCTTCTCGTTGCGCTTGCGCGCGGCGGTGATCAGCCAGCGGATCGCCAGCGCCTGACGGCGCTCAGGGCGAACCTCGACCGGGACCTGGTAGGTCGCACCACCGACGCGGCGGGACCGGACCTCGACCTGCGGCGCGACGTTCGACAGCGCGTCGTGGAACATCTGCAGGGGATCGGTGCGGGCCTTCTGCTGGCAGCTGTCCAGCGCGCCGTAGACGATCTTCTCGGCGGCGGACTTCTTACCGTCGAGCATGATGGCGTTCATGAACTTCGACAGGACCACGTCGCCGAACTTGGGATCCGGCAGAACTTCACGCTTTTCGGCGCTGTGACGACGCGACATTCGCTAACCTTTATTTCATTGCGACGAGCAGGTGGACGTCGCGACCTTGCAATCCTCGTTGCCCTCGGCGTGGCACAGGTCCATCGCCTTGGCCTGGGCATCGGCCTCGGTGGTGCCCCAGCTTGCCCCGTATCCCCCTCCGGAGACGGCCAGCGCGCCGCAGGCGTTGCGGAACCAGGTGCGAACCTCGCACCCCGGGTCACCGCAGGCGTCGAGCGCCCGGGTGATCGCACCCGCCCGCTCGGCATAATTGTACGAGTAGCCCCAACGGCCACTCTCACGGTCCCATGCGATGGCCCCGAACGAATCCTGGGCCGAGACCGCGCCGAGCGAAACCGCCAGCGCCGCCATCGCACAGATCTGACGTGCGGCGATCCGAAGCGCGGACCGTCCCGCCGTCATCCCCGAGTACCGCCGGGTGCCACCGTCGCACCCTGCGCCCGTCCTCGGGACGGACGGATCGCGGCCGCCTGAAACGGCCCGACCCGCCACACCGTCCTCATCTCAGCACCGCGATCCGGAAGGAACGCGTAACGCACCGGCAGCGGCCCAATCACACCGGCCGGGCGCGCCGAGACGAAGGCGGCAGCGCCGCATCACTTCGGACGCTTGGCGCCGTACTTCGAACGCCGCTGCTTGCGGTTCTTCACGCCCTGGGTGTCGAGGACACCGCGCAGGATGTGGTAGCGCACACCCGGAAGGTCCTTCACGCGCCCGCCGCGGATCATCACCACGGAGTGCTCCTGAAGGTTATGGCCCTCGCCGGGGATGTAGCCGATGACCTCATAACCGTTGGTCAGGCGGACCTTGGCCACCTTACGCAGCGCCGAGTTCGGCTTCTTCGGAGTCGTCGTGTAGACGCGTGTGCACACACCCCGCTTCTGCGGGTTGGCCTCCATGGCCGGAACCTTGTTGCGCTTTACAGGCGCGACACGCGGCTTGCGGATCAACTGGTTGATCGTCGGCATCAAACCTCTCACGCGGCCACGGGCCGCAAACTTACCGGCATCTGCCGGACGAACACCCCGGCGAACCGCCGGACCTCAAAAACGGTGCACCACCCAAAAAAGCGGTGACACCAACGGGCAAACGCGCCGCTACAGCCCCCCGGTCCGGAAGACAGGCGCGACGCGAAAACAAGAGCGGAGCGAGCGATCTGCCCGCTCAGACTCGAGACGGGATACCGGTGCAGCGGTTCGAGCACGAAAATGCCCGCGCTCGACGGCCTGCCGTTCGGTCGGCGTGACATAAAGACAGACTCGCCGGCCGTCAAGCCTCGCGCGAGGGGATAGGGCCGCCGAACGGCATCGCAAGAGGGAGCACAGCGCGCGTTTCGCCCCCGTCGATCGCGATCAATTGCGCCCCCACCACCCGTTGCCGTAGAAGCCATGCACCCCAGAGAGACCGATGTAGCCTCATGTCGCGTGCCAATATCGCCCAACTCATCCTGGCCGCTCCGGCCGTCCTGACGGCCGAAAAGTCCTTCCGGCGGAATCCCGTCATCGGCTCGCACCGCCTCAACGAGGCCGGCCTGCACCGCCGCCGCGTGGCCATCGCCGCCAGGCTGGCCGAGCGCCGGCGGTCCGCCCTCGCCGGGCGCATCGACGCCGACGAGCGGGCCCGGTTCGACCGCGACGGCTTCGTCATCCGCGAGAACGCCCTCCCCGAGCCGCTCCTCGAGCGCGTGCGCGAGGAGCTCGCCACCCGCCCCCTCCCCGCCTGGGAGATGCGGCAGGGCCAGACCATCAACCGTGTCCTGCCCCTGCCGCTCGACGGATCGGCCCTCTCCGAGCTCGCCGGCTTCGTGCGCCGGCCGGACGTGCGCAACCTGATCGGCTACGCCGCGGGCCGCTCCGGCAACGTGGCGACGATGCTCCAGACCATCGTCGTCGACCCGCAGTCCGGCGAGGCGGACCCGCAGGCCAACCTCCACGCCGACACCTTCCACCCGACGGCGAAGTTCTGGCTCTTCCTGCACGACGTCGGCGCCGACGACGGGCCCTTCGCCTACGTTCCCGGCTCGCACCGCCTGACGCCCGAGCGCCTAGCCTGGGAGGACGCCGAGGCCCGCAGCGCGACGCAGAGCGACAACCCGCATCACGCCGCCGGCTCCTTCCGCCTCACCGAGGAGGATCTCGGCGCGCTCGGCTACGGCCAGTTGCAGCGCTTCCCCGTGAAGGGCAACACCCTCGTCGTCGCCGACACCTACGGCTTCCACCGGCGCGTGGAGAGCCTGCGTCCGACGATCCGCACCTCGCTCTACGGCATCGCCCGCCGCAACCCGTTCCACCCGTGGAACGGCCTCGACATCCGCGACCTGCCGTTCGTGCGCGACCGGGGCATGAGGATCCACCTCGCAATGGAGGACCGCCGGGCCAGGAAGGGCAGGAAGGTCGTCTATCAGAACGTCGGCACGATCCTCGCCGGCGCCGAACAGCAGCTCTGACGCGCGGAGGGACCGGTCGCGCCGGCGCTCGCGGCCGGACGGCCGGCCCGCGTGCCGGCCCGCGTCCGATCCGGCGGGGGGTGTCCTAGCGGCCCGACAGGGCGAGGGCCGAGCCGAAGGCGACGAAGAGCGCGCCGGTCGCCGCGTCGACGCCCCGCCGGGCCGAGCGGTAGGCGCTCGCCACCCGGTGATGCGTCAGCGATACCACGAGGATGGTGTACCACGTCGCGGAGATCGCCAGCATGACCGCGACCGCCGCGAGGCCCTGCCACCAGGCCGGGTCCGGCGGCATCGCCGCGGCGAAGAGGCTGGCGACGAACGCAGCCGTCTTTGGATTGGCGAGGTTGGTGCCGAGCGCCAGTCGGAACGCCCAGCGCGGCCCGCGCACGGCATCCAGCTCGTTGAGCGACGGGTCGACCGGGCGCCGCGCCTTGCGGATAAGCTTGATGCCGAGCCAGGCGATGTAGATGCCGCCGACGACCTTCAGCGCCGTGTAGGCGAGCGGCGCCGCCGTGAAGAGCGCCGTGATGCCGAGCCACCCGGCGACGCCCCAGACAGCGGTGCCGACCAGCGTCCCGGCGACGGCGGCCACCGCGGTGCGCCGCGACCCGCCGATCGAGCAGCGCACGGCGACGAGAAAGTTCGGCCCCGGCGTCACCGCCGCCACGGCCCAGATCAACGCAACGGTGACGAGAAACATCGGGGTGCCTCCGGACGGCGAGTCCATTATCACCCGCCGCCCCGGGCACCAAGCGGCGGAGTGAGGGCTAGGCGGCGATAATGTTGTGGTCCGGCCCGTAGGGGAAGCCGGTGATGTTCTCGGCCCCGCCCTCGGTCACGACCAGGATGTCGTGCTCGCGGTAGCCGCCGGCGCCGGGCGTTCCCTCCGGCACCCACAGCATCGGTTCCATCGAGACCACCATGCCCGGCGCGAGGACGGTCTCGATGTCCTCCCGCAGCTCCAGCCCCGCCTCGCGTCCGTAGTAGTGGCTGAGGACGCCGAAGGAGTGCCCGTAGCCGAAGGAGCGGTACCGCAGCAGCCCCTCGCCCGCGAGGAACCGGTTCAGCTCCGCGCAGATTGCCGCGCACGACACGCCCGGCCGGATGAGCGACAGGCCGAGCTCGTGGGTCGCGACGTTCGCCCGCCAGAGCGCCAGCGACGCCGCGTCCGGCTCGCCGAGGAAGAGCGTGCGCTCGAGCGCGGTGTAGTAGCCGGAGACCATCGGGAAGGCGTTGAGGCTGAGGATGTCGCCCTCCCGGAGCGCGCGGGTCGTCACCGGGTTGTGCGCCCCGTCGGTGTTCGGACCGGACTGGAACCAGCACCACGTGTCCCGCAGCTCGCTGCCGGGATGGGCCCGCGCGATCTCCAGCTCCATCGCGTCCCGCCCGGCCATCGCGACGTCGATCTCGCGCGTGCCGACCTGCACCGCGTCCCGCATCGCGGCCCCGCCGAGGTCGGCGATCCGCGCGCCGTCGCGGATCAGCGCGATCTACTCGGCCGACTTGACGAGCCGGGCCGCCATCGTGCGCGATGCGATGTCCACGAGGCCGGCCGGACCGGTCGCCGCCGCCAGCGCATCGCGCCCCGCGAGCGTCAGGTGGTCCCCCTCGACGCCGATCCGCGCGGCGCCGCCGGCCAGCCCCGCGACGGTCCGCCAGAAGTTGTCGCGCTGCCAGTCGGTGTAGATGACGTTGTCGCAGTGGGACCGGCGCCAGGGCTGCCCGGCGTCGATGTTCGGCGTCACCGTGGTCGCGGCGTCCGGCGTCACCACGCAGCCGAACGGCCGCCCGAAGCTGCAGTACAGGAACCCCGTATAGTAGGCGATGTTGTGCATCGAGGTGAAGACGACGGCGGCGACATCCGCCTCCGCCATGATGCGCCGCAGCGCCGCCATCCGCCGCTGGTACTCGTCCGGCGAGAAGGGCAGCGCGACGCGCTCGCCGTTGTGACAGGTGAAGTTCCGTGGACGATCGGAGAGATCGGTCATCGTCGCATCCTAGACTTTGGCCAGGGTCGAACGATGCCGCCCTGCCGTTCATCCGGGCGTACAGGACGGTCAGGGTCATCGCGGATGACCGCGCGAGGGCCTTCCCCGCGACGCCATCGCGGACCCGGGCGCAACCGACGGCGTATCCCAAGCGCCGCTACCGATCAATCCTCCAGCTTATGCGGCGCCAGCCCGTCATAAGCGTCAGTTAAAAATGCAATTTTTCCCTCGCCGTTCGCTTCGAGTGTGCTTTAAACGCGCCGAAACCAAGCTCGCCGACCGTCGTCGGACGCGGCATTCGGAGAATTTGAGTCCTTGCACCTTCGCCAGCTCGAAGCATTCCGTCTGACCGTCGAGAAAGGGTCCATCACCCGGGCGGCCGAATCCATGGGCCTTTCCCAGCCGGCCGTGACGAAACTCGTCGCCGCACTGGAGGCGGACCTCGGCTTCGCCCTGTTCGAGCGGACCGCCAACGGCGTGACCCCCACCCCGGAAGGCGTCGCGTACCATACGGAACTCGAGCGAGCGCTCATCGGCCTCGCGCGGCTCGAAGAGGCCGCCCGCGAAATTCGTGGCCTAAAGCGGGGGCACGTGCGCATCGGCTGCCTTCCCGCCGTCGCCACCTCGTATGCGCCGGAGGTCATCTGCCGCATCAAGGAGCGGCACCCCGGCATGCGGGTCTGCCTCGACGTGCACACCTCCCAGCGCGTCGCCGACCTCACCGCCGCCGGGGCGCTGGACATCGGCCTCGCGCACCTGCCGAACCCGCGCAACGACATCGAGATCCTCGCCACCTATGGCGCCGACTGCGTCGTCGTCATGCCGCCGGACCACCCCCTGACGGCGCTCCCGGCGATCAGCCCGGCGGACCTTGCCGGCGTCCCGATGGTGGCGCTCAGCCAGCACACGGTGACGGCCTCGCTGCTCGATGCCGTGTTTACGGAGGCCGATGTCCCCCGCACCATCGCGGTCGAATGCCAGCCGAGCTATGCCGCGTGCGCGCTCGTCATCCGCCGGGCGGGCGTTGCCATCGTCGACCCGTTCTCGCCGGCACTTTTCGGCCCGGGCGTCCTCGCCGTGCGCCCCTTCAAGCCCAACGCCCGCTTCACCTTCCGCCTCATCCGTCCGGTCGGCGTCCCACACTCCCATGCCGCTCAGGCAGCCACCGACGCCTTCCTCGAAATGGCACACCAAAACCCGCTTCTTCACTGCGAGACGTTCTGATCCCGACGCCTGCGAAACCAGGGTCGCGACTCATTTTCCAATTTACATTTCAACATCTTATTCAATCATCGGAAGATCGTTCAGGGTGCCATAACCTGGACATTCCCTTTCGTTATTGCCCCCAAAGGCTTATGAATTTGACGGCTTGGAATGCCACTCGTTAAACTTTATACTTAAACTTTGCTTATGGGGGTTCGTCTTATGGCGCACCGCAAGCCGACCGGCTCGTTCGTCGCACTCGTCACGCCCATGAACGCCGATGGCGCCATCGACTTCGAGGGGTTCCGCTCGCTCCTCGAGTGGCACCACGAAAACGGCACGTCCGCGGTCCTCATCATGGGATCGACCGGCGAAGTGTCGATGCTGACGCCGGACGAGCGTCGCCGGATCATCACCGAAACGGTGAGGATGCGCCCCGGCTCGATGCAGATGTACTACGGTTGCACGGGCGCCAACACCGAGCAGACCGTCGCCAACGTCCGCTATGCCGCCGCCGAAGGCGCGGACGGCGCCATCTTCGCCGCGCCCGCCTACATCTGCGCCGACAACGCCGACATCCGCGAGTATGCCCGCGAAGTTCTCGACAGCGCCGACCTCGCGATGGGCTTCTACAACAACCCGCCGCGAGTGAAGACCGACCTCCACTGGTCCGACATCCTTTCCCTCGCCGACCACCCGAACATGGTCGTCCTCAAGGAGAGCACGACGCGCGTCGGCCAGGTCGCCCAGGTCTGCGCTGCCGCGCCGGACATGTCCGTCATGTGCTGCTGCTCGCCGAACCTCGGCCTCGTCATCCCCACCATGGCGCTCGGCGGCCACGGCACGGCCAACATGACGGGCAACCTCATCCCGCGCGAGATGGCCGTGATCTCGACGCCGTGGACGAGCGGCGAGGACGCCTTCGCCTGCCGCAAGGCCTACCTCGAGAACCTGCCGATCCTCCATTTCGCCTATTCCGCGATCAACCCGGTCGCGGTGAAGACGCTGATGCGCGCGCTGGGACTGCCCTCCGGGCCGCTGCGCAAGCCGCTCCGGCCGCTCGCGCCCGACGCGCTCAAGGTCGGCCTCGACGCGATCCAGGCACTCGGCCTCGATCGTGCATACGGCTTCAACCTCCGCCCGGCGATCGCGGCGGAGTAGACGGCGCGCAATATGGTCGGACGGTGTAGCGAGTGGCAGAGGTGACCATAGAACGGTCCGTCGTCATCACGGGCGCCGCGAGCGGGATCGGTGCGGCGACGGCCCGGCGGCTGGCCGCCCGCGGAACCGCGCTCCTCCTCACCACCCGCGGCAACTCGGACGGCCTCGCCGACACGGTCTCCGCCGCGCGCGAGGCGGGGGCGGCGGTCGCCGAGGTGATGGGCGACCTCACCGAGCCCGGCTTCCCCGAGCACCTGATCCGCACCGCGCGCGACACCTTCGGCCGCGTCGACCAGATCGTCTCCAACGCCGGCAAGGCGGAGAAGTCCACCTTCTCCGCCCTCGACCCCAGCGACGTCATGCGCGGCGTCACCATCAACACCCTGCCCTTCGTCGCGCTCGCGAACGCGGCACGCGCCGACCTCGAGGCATCGCCCGTCGGCCGCGTGGTCGCGGTGAGCTCGTTCGTCGCCAACGATTTCGGAATCAACGGAACGATCTTTCCCAGCACAGCAGCCGGCAAGGCCGCATTGGAGGCGCTGATGAAGGCCCTCGCCTACGAACTTGCTCCGACTGGCGTCACAGTAAACTGCGTGGCTCCGGGATTTACCCGCAAACGCGGCGGCCATGCCGCCCTCGGCGCCGACGCCTGGGTCGCGGCCGCCAGGGCGACGCCGTCCGGCCGCATCGCCGAGCCGGAGGACATCGCCGCAGCGATCGCGTTTTTCCTGAGCCGCGAGGCCGGCCATGTGACCGGGCAGGTCCTGAGGGTCGACGGCGGGCTCTCGCTGCTATGAAGTGCCAGGCCGAGCGGCCCGCGCTCCGCACCGAACGCATCCCCTCCCCGCGCGGCGGCACGCTCGCGGTGGACATCATCGGCGCCGGCCCGCCACTCCTCTTCGTGCACGGGATCAGCGGGCGCCGCACCCAGTGGCGCAATATCGCCAGCCTCCTCGCACACCGCGCGACGGTGATCGCGCCGGACCTTGCCTGCTACGGCGCGAGCACCGTCCCGCCCGTGGCCGACTTCGCCGACTTCGCCATCGACATCGCCGCCCTCGTCGAGGCGCTGGAGCTCGGTCCCGTGGTGGCGTTCGGCCACTCCATGGGCGGCCGGGTGGTGCTGGAGACGGTGGCGCGAGACGCCGGCCTCTTCCGCGCGCTCGTCCTCTCCGCCACCGAGCCGGCCTTCCTCGCCCACATGTCGATGGCCGAGCGCTACGAGGCGATCGCGCGGCGCCTCGCCATGTTCGACGGCGATCATGTCTCCGCCGTCGAGGCGCGGATGGTCTCCGAGATGATCATCCCGCCCCATCACCGCGACGCCAGGCGCGCGTTCATCGAGGACATCACCGCCCTACACGCCGACGGCTATTACACGGCGCTGACGGCATCCGCGGGGATGGACCAGACCGCGCTGCTCGGCACGCTGACGATGCCGGTGACGACCTTCGCCGGCGCCCTCGACCCGGTGTGCCCGCCGCAGGCCGCGCAGGCGGTGGCGGCCGCCATCAGCCAGGGACCCGCCACGATCCTCGCCGACGTCGGCCACATGCCCCACCTCGAAGTCCCCGAGCGCGTGACCGCGATCGTCGCGGCTCTCCTCGACCGGCTCGAAGACCCGCGCGTGGGCGGCCGCGTCCCGGCCCCCATGTCCCAGGAAGCGCGGCCATGACCGACCTTGCAGCCCTTTCCGCCGCGGAGATGACCTCCGGCTACGCGAGCGGCGACTTCACCCCGCTCGACGTGCTCGAGGCGGTCGAGGCGCGTGCCCACGCCATGCAGCCGAGGCTGAACCCGTTCTGCCGGTTCGATCCGGAGGGCGCGCGCACCGCCGCCGTCGCCTCGCTGCAGCGCTGGCGCGCCGGCCGTCCGTACGGCGCCCTCGACGGCGTGCCCGTCAGCGTCAAGGACATGATCCTGACCGCCGGGATGGCGACCCTCAAGGGTTCCAAGACCGTCGACCCGGCCGGCCCGTGGACCGAGGATGCCCCCTCCGTCGCGCGCCTCAGGGGCGCCGGCGCGGTCATCTTCGGCAAGACCACGACGACCGAGTTCGGCGGCAGCCCGTTCTCCACGAGCCCCCTCACCGGGCCGACCAATAACGCCTGGAACGCGGCCTATGGCAACTGCGGCTCGTCGATGGGCGCAGCCGCGCAGATCGCCGGCGGCGCGGGCCCGCTGGCGCTCGCCAACGACGCGGCCGGGTCGATCCGCATGCCGGCGAGCTTCGGCGGCTGCTTCGGCATCAAGCCGACCTACGGTCTCGTCGCCAACTATCCGCCGAGCGCGGCCGGCAACCTCGGCCACGTCGGCCCGATGAGCTGGACGGTGGCGGACGCCGCCGCGATGCTCTCCGTCATCGCCGGCCCGGATCCGCGCGATCCCGACGCCCTGCCGCCGCAGTTCGCCGCGCTCATCGACGAGCCGATCGCCAGCGTGCGGGGCCTGCGCATCGCCTATTCCCGCGGCCTCGGCATCCGCGACCCGGAGGCGGAGGTCGCCGCCGCCGTCGACGCCGCCGCCATCGTCTTCGAGGAACTAGGTGCCACCGTGGAGGAGGTCGATCCGGACCTCTCGGGCCTCTTCGCGGCGTACGACGTGCTGCGGATCTGCAACCGCGCCGCCGGCATCCTCGTCCTTCCGGCGGAGGAGCGCGCCAAGCTCGACCCGGTGGTCGCCCGCGTCGCCGAGATGGCCGAGCGCTTCACCGTCTCCGACTATGTCAACGCCATCGCCGAGCGGCAGCGGCTGAAGCGCGTCATGCTGGAGTTCCACAGCCGCTACGACATCCTGCTGACGCCGACGATGGCGGTCCTGCCTCACCGCCAGGGGATCCAGCAGGCGCCCGGCGACATGCACTGGTACGAGATGAACGGCGAGGTCTGGGCCCCCTACACCTTCGCCTTCAACATGACGCAGCAGCCCGCGGCGAACGTCGTCTGCGGCCTCACCGGCCCGGACTCGCGCGAGGCGCCGGGCCTTCCGATCGGCCTGCAGATCGTCGCCGCCCCGTTCCAGGATGCGCTGGTGCTGAACGCGGCCGCCGCGTTCGAGGCCGCCCGCCCCGTGAGGCGACCGGTCTTCGCGGAGGTCGCTGCGTGACGCGGATCGCGGTTCTCGGCCTCGAACACGAAACCAACACCTTTCTCCCCGGACGGACCACCTTCGAAGACTTCCTCGCCCCCGGCGGCTGGCCAAGACTGTCGCGCGGCGAGGAGGTGTTCGGCGCGCTGAAGGGATCGGGCGTCGCCGCCGCCGGCGCGATCACCGCAGCGGCGGGGCGCGACGGCGTCGAGCTGGTCCCGATCCTGTGGACCATCGCGCTCCCCGGCGCCACGGTCGCCGAAGACGCCTTCGCCCGCCTCACCGCCGAGATCACCGGGCGTCTCGCCGCCGCCCACGCCGAGGCGCCGCTCGACGCGGTCTTCGCCGAGATGCACGGCGCCATGGTCACCGAGGAGAACGACCACGCCGAGGAGGCGCTGGCGCTGGCGATCCGGCGCGTCATCGGGCCCGACGTGCCGCTCGCCGTCGCCC
The DNA here is from genome assembly GCF_003258595.1 of Acuticoccus sediminis. Taxonomy (NCBI): domain Bacteria; kingdom Pseudomonadati; phylum Pseudomonadota; class Alphaproteobacteria; order Hyphomicrobiales; family Amorphaceae; genus Acuticoccus; species Acuticoccus sediminis. The sequence continues at coordinate 1,633,306 of NZ_QHHQ01000001.1, read as the reverse complement.
TCGACCTCCACGGCAACATCTCCGACGGGTTCGTCGACGCCGTCACGCTGATCGAGGCCTACCGGACCTATCCACACGTCGACATGCGGGAGACCGGCGCCCGGGCCATGCGCCGGCTGCTCGCGCTCCTCGACGGCGGGCCGGCGCCGGCGAAGGCCGTGGCGCGCCCGCCGTTCCAGATCGCGCTCACCTGGCAGTGCACGCTGTTCGGGCCCGGCAGGGAAGCCGTCGACGAGGCCGAGGCGATGATGGACGCCGACCCGGCGCTCTCCGTCGCCACCTTCTTCGGCTTTCCCCTCGCCGACATCCCGGGCGCCGGCCCCACCCTCGTCGCCCAGCACCCCGACCCGGATGCGGCCCGCACTGCAGCGGCAAGGCTCGACGCGCTGTGGCTCGCGCTCGAGCCGCGCTTCGACGGCCCCCTCCCCGACGCCGCCGAAGCGGTCGCCGCGGCCATGCGCACCGCAGCCGGGCCGGGCCACGGACCCGTCGTCATCGCCGATACCCAGGACAATCCCGGCGGAGGCGGCCCGGGCGACACGACCGGCCTCCTCGCGGCGCTCCTCGCCGCCGACGCCCCCGCGCTGCTGGTCCACATCGCCGACGCGGCGGCCGCGACGGCCGCGCACGAGGCGGGTGTCGGCGCTGTCATCGACGTCCCGCTGGGCGGCCGGACGCTTCAGGGGACGGGCGCGCCCATCGACGGCCCGTGGACCGTCCTGTCCCTCGGCGACGGATCATTCGTCGGCGAGGGGCCGATGTACGGCGGCAACGCCATCGCTCTCGGCCCCGTCGCCTGCCTCGCGCGCGGCAACGTTCGGGTCATCGTGGCGCCCAAGCGCATGCAGGCCTCCGAGCCCGCCCTGCCGAAACACCTCGGACAGGACCCGTTCGCGGCCGAGATCCTCGTCGTGAAGAGCTCCGTGCACTTCCGCGGCGCCTACCAGGACGCGGCCCGGGAGGTGATCGTCGCCCGCGCGCCGGGACCGGTCACCGCCGACCTCGCCGACCTGCCGGCCCGCCGCCAGCTCCGGCGCGCCGCGGGCCGTGCGCCCGTCCCCGACGCCGCACCGGCAGCCACCACACCCACCCCGTAGCCCCACCCCACGACGGAGGACCGACAGTGAAAGTTCACGCATCCATAGCCCTGGCGGCGCTGCTTCTTGGCACGGCCGCGCCGGCGCTCGCAGGGCCCGATGACAACTCCCTCACCATCGGTCTGGGCGAGGAGCTGCCCGGCTTCGACGGCTACACCTCCACCTCGCGCGACGGCGTGGTGATGACGCGCCACCTCTACGACATGCTGATCTGGCGCAATCCGGCGAACTTCGAGTACGAGCCGCTGCTCGCCACCTCATGGAAGCGCGTCGACGACAAGACCTGGGAGTTCGCCCTGCGCCAGGGCGTGACCTTCCACGACGGCTCGCCCTTCTCCGCCGAGGACGTCGTCGCCACCCTCACCTACTGGTCGAACGCAGACAACGGCGCCCGCTCGCAGTCGTCCGTCTCCTGGATCGACAAGGTCGAGGCGGTCGACGACATGACGGTCCGCATCGTCTCCAAGGAGCCGTTCCCGGCGGCGCTGGAGTTCGTCGCCGGCTCACTCCCCATCTACCCGTCGGACTACTTCGAGGAGGTGGGTGCCGAGGAGTTCAACAAGAAGCCCGTCGGCACCGGCCCCTACAAGCTGGACAGCGCGTCCGGCGGCACAACGACGCTGGCGAGGAACGAGGCCTACTTCGAAAGCCCGAAGGCTCCGTCCATCGACAAGCTGATCATCCGCACCATCCCGGATGACGCGACCCGCATCGCCGAGCTCCTCGGCGGCGGCATCGAGTGGACGTGGAACGTCCCGGCCGACCAGGTGGCCCAGATCGGGTCCGTTCCCGGCCGCACCGCCGTCCTCGGCTCGACGATGCGCATCGCCTTCATCGGCCTCGACGCGGCCGGCCGCACCGGCGAGGGCAACCCGCTCACGAACGTGAAGGTGCGCCAGGCGATCAACCACGCGATCGACAAGAAGACCATCGTCGAGAACCTCGTCGGCGGCGACGGCGAGGTCATCGACGTTCCGTGCTACCCGATGCAGCTGGGCTGCGACGTGTCCGCGGCGGTCGTCTACGACTACGACCCGGAGAAGGCCAAGGCGCTCCTCGCCGAAGCCGGTTTCGGCGACGGTCTCCAGGTCTCGATGACCTCCTACCGCGACCGCGCCCGCGCCGAGGCGGTGCAGGCCTACCTCGCCGCCGTCGGCATTACCGCCAACCTCGAGATGCTGCAGGCCCGCGCGTCCTTCTCCGGCTGGCGCGAGGGCAAGACCGAGGTGTGGTACGGTGACTGGGGCTCGTTCTCGATCGCCGACGCCTCGGCGTCGCTCGGCAACTTCTTCGACGGCTCCTCCAACGACGGCTTCCGCGACGAGGAGGTGATGGCGCTGGTGGCCGAGGCTTCGACCTCCGTCGACGAGGCCGTGCGTAAGGAAAATTACGCCAAGGCGATCCAAATGATCACCGAAAAGGCGTACATGGTCCCGATGCACACCGTGACGATGGGCTATGCCTTCGATTCGGAACTGAAATTCACCCCGAATGTGGACGAGTTGCCGCGCTTCTTCCTCGCCTCCTGGTGATCGACGACGGCCCTTCGGCACCCTAAATCCGGCCCGTCCCGATACCGTCGGGGCGGGCCGTTTCGAAAGCCAGGCTATGCTTCGCTTCCTTCTGCGCCGTCTGATCGTCGCGGTGGCCGTGGCTCTCACGGTCTCGGTCATCACGTTCGTGCTGTCGCACGTCGCGGTGGATCCTGCGCTCGCCGTCGCGCCTGACAGCGCGACCGACGCCGATATCGCCGCGATCCGCGAGCGCTACGGCTTCGACCGCCCGCTGCCGGTGCAGTACCTCGACTATCTCGGCGACATCGTGACCCTCGACCTCGGCCAGTCCTACCTCACCGGCGAGCCGGTCGCGGCGATGATCGCCGAGCGCGTGCCGACGACGGCGCTGCTGGCGTTCCTGTCGATCCTGTTCGCCCTCGCCCTCGCCATTCCGCTCGGCGTGCTGGCGGCGGTCTTCCCCAACACCGTGATCGACCGCGTCTGCCTGATGCTCGCCGTGGTCGGTCAGGCGATCCCGAACTTCTGGGCCGGGCTGCTGCTCATCATCGTCTTCGGCGTCCAGCTCAAATGGCTGCCGATCTCGGGCTCCGACTCGCTCGCCCACTTCGTCATGCCGACGATCGCGCTCGGCACCTTCGCGATGCCCGCCCTGATGCGCCTCACCCGCGCCGGCATGCTCGACGTCCTCGCCTCGGACTACATCCGCACCGCGCGCGCCATGGGGCTCGCCTCGCCGGCGATCCTGTTCCGCTGGGGGCTCTCCAACGCGCTCCTGCCGGTGATCTCGCTGACCGCGGTGCAGTTCGGCTTCATGCTGGGCGGCTCGATCATCATCGAGTCGGTGTTCGCCATCCACGGCGTCGGTTACCTCGCCTGGCAGTCCTTCTCCCGCTCGGACATGCCGGTGATCCAGGCCATCGTGCTCCTGGTCTCCCTCGCCTACATCGTCCTCACCCTGCTCGCGGACCTCATCAACGCGTGGATGGATCCGCGGATCCGGAGCGCGGCATGACCGACGCCGCCGTCGAGGAGCCGAGCGCCAGCGCCCAGCGACTGCGCTCGCTGTTCTCCCAGAAGAGCTTCGTGATCGGCGGGACGGTGGTCCTCGTCATCGCCGTCGCCGCGATCCTCGCGCCGTGGCTGACGCAGTACGGCCCGGCCCAGCCGGACATTGCCAACCGCCTCAAGCCGCCGTTCTGGGATCCGGGCTCGGTTCCCACGCACCTCCTGGGCACCGACCAGATCGGGCGCGACTACCTCACCCGCCTCCTCTACGGGGCGCGGATCTCGCTCGTGATCGGCCTCGTCGCCGTTGCGATCTCGGCGACCATCGGCATCACGCTCGGCCTCGTCGCCGGCTACTTCGGCGGCCGGGTCGACGCCGTCATCGGCTTCGTCATCACGACGCGACTGTCGATGCCGATCGTCCTGATCGCCCTCGCGGTAGTCGCCATCGCGGGCGGCTCGCTGCTGACGGTGACGCTCGTCATCGGCCTCCTCATCTGGGACCAGTTCGCCGTCGTCACGCGGACGGCGACGCAACAGGCGCGCTCGGCCGACTATGTGCGCGCGGCCGAGGCGATGGGCTGTTCGCTCGCCCACATCCTGGCGCGCGAGATCCTGCCCAACATCCTCCCTGCGGTGATCGTCGTCGCGACGGTCGAGCTCGCCAACGCGATCCTTCTGGAGGCGGCGCTGTCCTTCCTCGGCCTCGGGGTGCAGGCGCCGCTGCCGTCGTGGGGGCTGATGCTCTCGGAAGGCAAAAACTACATGTTCTTCGACCCTTGGCTCATCACGCTGCCGGGGCTCTGCCTCTTCACCCTCACCATGGCCATCAACCTGATGGGCGACGGCCTGCGGGACGGGCTGCGCGGAGGGCGGCGATGAGGGTCCTCAACATCGAAGGCCTCACCGTCACGCTGCCGACCGGGGCCGGTCCGCTGTCGGCGGTGCGCGGCGTCTCGCTCAACGTACGGCGCGGCGAGACGCTCGGGATCGTCGGCGAGTCCGGGTGCGGCAAGTCCATGACCGCGCTGTCGCTCCTCGGCCTCACGCCGCCCGGCGCCAAGGTCTCGATGACGAACTACCAGTTCGAGGGGTCGGACGTGCTGGCCGGCGGGCCGCGCGGCATCAAGGGGCTGCGCGGCGCGCGGATCGGCATGATCTTCCAGGAGCCGATGACAGCGCTGAACCCGGTGTTTCCGATCGGCTCGCAGCTCACCGCGGTCTACCGCCGCCACAAGGGCGGCACGCGGGCGGCCGCGCGCGAGCGGGCGGTGGCGCTGCTGGAGCGCGTCGGCATCTCCAACGCTGCGGCGCGCCTGTCGCAGTTCCCGCACCAGCTGTCGGGCGGGCTGCGCCAGCGCGTGATGATCGCCATGGCGCTGATGTGCAACCCGGCGCTGATCGTCGCCGACGAGCCGACGACGGCGCTCGACGTCACCATCCAGACACAGATCCTGCGGCTGCTGCAGGACGTCAAGCAGGAGTTCGGCACCGGCCTCATCCTCATCACCCACGACCTCGGCGTCGTCTCCCACGTCGCCGACAAGATCGCGGTGATGTACGCCGGCCAGATCGTCGAGGCGGGGGAGACGGCGGAGATCCTGTCGCGGCCGCGCCACCCCTACACCAGCGGCCTCCTCGGCAGCCTCCCGAACCCGGACCGGGCCGACCCGGAGAGCCCGCTCGCCACCATCCCGGGCAGGGTGCCCTCGCTGATCCGCCCGCCCGAGGCCTGCGTCTTCGCCGACCGCTGCCCGCGCGCGCTCCCGCGCTGCACCGCCGCCGCGCCGACCCTGCGCCCCGACGGTCCGGGGCGGGAGGTGCGCTGCGTCAATCCCGAGCCGCTGGGGTGGTTCGCGTGAGCCCGCCGGACCGGCCCCCGGCGGTCCTCGAGGCGCGCGGTGTCGTCAAGCAGTACGGCGTCACCGCCGGCCTCTTCTCGGCCCCGCGCACGCTGACCGCGCTCGACGGCGTCGGCATCTCGATCGAGAAAGGAAGCGCGGTCGGCCTCGTCGGCGAGAGCGGGTCTGGAAAGTCCACCCTGGCGCGGCTGCTGCTCGGGGTGGAAGCCCCATCGGGCGGCGAGATCCTGTTCGACGGCGCCCCGCTCGGAACGCTCGGCCGGCGCGCAGTGGCGCGGCGGGTGCAACCGGTCTTCCAGGACCCGTTCGGCTCCCTCAACCCCGCCCACAGCATTGCCGAGATCGTCGGACTGCCGCTCGCGGTGCACCGGATCGGCGACCGGCATTCGCGGCGGGCGCGCGTCGCCGAGCTCCTCGACCAGGTCGGCCTGCCGCAGCGGGTCGCCTCGGCCCGCCCGCGCGAGCTCTCCGGCGGGCAGCGCCAGCGCGTCGCCATCGCCCGGGCGCTGGCGATCCGGCCCGACGTCCTCATCTGCGACGAGCCGACATCGGCGCTCGACGTCTCGGTGCAGGCGCAGATCCTCAACCTCCTCGCCGACCTGCGCCGGGAGACCGGCGTCGCGATGCTCCTCATCAGCCACGACCTCGCCGTGGTGCAGCACCTGTGCGAGCGCGTCGCGATCCTCTACCTCGGCCGCATCGTCGAGGAGGGGCCGGCCGGTGCGGTCCTGAAGGACCCGCGGCACCCCTACGCCCTGGCCCTCGCGCGCTCGGTCCTCACGGTGGGCGGCGGGACGGGGCTCCCGGACCTCGGCCTTGGCACGCAATGGCCGAACCCGCTCGACATTCCCTCCGGCTGCCGGTTTCGCCCGCGCTGCCCGCGCGCCATCCCCGAATGCGCCGGGACCGACCCCGCCCTGCGCACCGTGGCGGGGAGCGGGGCGTCCGGCACGCACCGCAGCGCCGCCTGCATCCGCGTCGAGGCCGAGCCGGCGTGAACCGGACGCCGGATCCCCGGCCCGGTGCGCGCCGGGCGGCGGGGCGGGCTTCGGCGGCGCTCTGCCTTGCGGAGCAATGACTTGCCTCGCCGCGACTTCCGCCGCATGACGACCGTCACATGACCCAAGAGGTAATCCTCACCGCCGACCTCGGCGCCGGCTCGCTGCGTGCCGCCGCCATCGGCCTCGATGGCGCGACGCACGCCATCGCCCGCCGCGAGCTCACCCTCGCCGAGCCCTCGCCCGGATGGGCCGAGGCGGACCCGGACCTGTGGTGGCACGCCCTCGCCGAGACGATGGCCGAGGTGCTGGAGGCGGACGTCGCCCCTCGCGCCATCGCCATCACCGCCATGACGCGATCGCAGGTGTTCCTCGACGCGGGCGGCCGGTCGCTTCGCCCCGCGATCATCTGGCGCGACACCCGCGCGGCGGCGATCGCCGCCGAATGTGCCCGGTGGCTGCCCATCGACAATCCCGCCACCGCGGTCAATGCGTTCCACACCGTGGCGCGCATCGCCTGGCTCCACGCGCACGAGCCCGCGACCTTCGAGGCGCTCGCCGCCGTGCTGGAGCCGAAGGACGCGCTCAACCTGCGCCTCACCGGGGTCATCGCCGCCGACGGCGTGACCGCCGCGCGGTTCGACGACCTTGTCCCCACTCCGGACGCGCCGGACTGGCTCGCCCGCGCGCTCGCCCTCGTCGACCTGCCCCGCCGCATGCCGTGGGAGGCGGTCGGCACCGTCACCGCCACCGGGGCGCCGTTCGACCGCCTCGCCGGCCTCCCCGTCTTCGGCGGCGCGATGGACACGTGGGCGGGCGCGGTCGGCGCCGGTGCCGTCGAGCCGGGCCTCGCCTACGACGTGTGCGGCACCTCCGAGGCGGTGGGGCTCGTCACCGCCCGCGCGGCCCGCGTCCCCGGCCTCGTTCCCATGCCCTGGTCGGAGGACGCCTTCCAGCTCGGCGGACCGACGCAGGCGGGTGGCGACGCCGCGCGCTGGGCATTCGACATGCTGCGCCTCCCCGGCACCCTCGCCGAGGCGGTGGACGCCGCCGGACGCCTCGGCCCGAGCGAATCACTGCCGATGTTCGTCCCCTACCTCGCCGGCGAGCGGGCGCCGGTGTGGCGTCCGGACGTGCGCGGCGTCCTCGCCGGACTGTCGCGCGCGCACGGGCCGGCGGAGGCGATGTTCGCCGTCATCGAAGGCGTCGCCGGCGCGGTCGAGGATATCGTGCGCACCGCCGAGGCGGCCGGCACCACGGCCCGCGCGGTCACCGTCTGCGGCGGCGGCGCGCTCAGCGACGCCTGGTGCCAGATCAAGGCCGACGTTCTGGGCCTCCCGGTGATCCGCCCCCGCGAGGTGGAGACGGGGCTCGTCGGCTCGGCCGCGGCCGCGGCGGTCGGCCTCGGGGTTTACGCCACGCTCGCAGAGGCCGCCCGGGCCATGAACGCCCCGGAGCGGACGTTCGCGCCGCGCCCGGAATTCGCCGCCGTCTTCGCCGAACGCCGCGCCGCCAGAGCCGCGCTGAAGTCGTTTGCACTTTCCGGCATGGTCGGCGAATGATCGTCCCGTTTTTCGTCCCGAGTTCGCTGCCGCTATGACCGACCGCCCCGCCACCGAGGATGCCGCCGAGACGCGTCCCGCCGCATCGCCCCTCACCGGCGCCCGGGCGAGAGCGCTCGTCGCCGCCTACGGCACCGCGGTCGGCGGCCTCCTCGTGTTCCTCGTCTTCGCCCTCGCGGCGGACAACTTCCTGACCGTCGGCAACCAGTTCACGATCCTGCGGCAGGTGAGCTTCCTGGTGGTCTTCTCCGTCGGCTTCACCTTCGCGCTCACGACGTCGGAGCTCGACCTCTCCTTCGCCGCGGTCGCGTCGCTCGCCGGCGTCGTCTGCGGCGGCCTCGTCCACCACGGCTACCCGTGGCCGCTCGCGGTCGTGGCGGCGCTCGCCATCGGCGGCGTCTTCGGTCTCGCCAACGGACTGTTCGTGACGCGCGCGAAGATCCCATCGCTGATCGCCACCCTCGCGACCGCGTCCATCGCCACCGGCACGGCGTTCGCGCTCACCGAGGGCGTTGCCTGGGTCGGGCGGTGGGACAAGAGCTTCCTGTGGCTCGGCCGCGGCCACGTCGGCGGCGTCCCGGTGCTCGTAGTCTGGATGGTCGTCATCGCCCTCGCCGCGTTCTTCGTGATGCGCCAGACGCGCTTCGGCGTCTGGCTGACGGCGACCGGGCAGGCGGACGAGGCGGCGCGTCTCGCCGGCATCCCGATCCGCTCGATGAAAGTGTGGGGCCTCGCGCTCTCCGGCCTGTTCGCGGGGCTCGGCGCGGTGCTCCTGACAGCGTCGCTGTCCTCCGCCGGCCCGACCAGCGCGGACGACTTCCTGATGAAGGGGATCGCCGCGGTGCTCCTCGGCATGACGATGTTCGAGCCGGGCCGGCCGAACGTTCCCGGCACCGTCGTCGGCGCACTCGTCATCGGCGTCCTCTCCAACGGCCTGGTGCTGCTCGGCGCCGCCTACTACGTGCAGGAGATCGTGCTCGGCCTGATCATCCTCGCCTCCGTCGCCCTGTCCGCCTCCGTCCTCACCAAAGCGGCATTCACCGTCTGACCCCGGGAGATCCTCCGATGCGCCTTCGTTTCCTCATCGCCGCGGCCACGATGGCCCTCGCCGCCACCCCGGCGGCGGCCGTCGACCTCGGCATCGTGGCCTTCCAGATGTCGTCCGACACGCACGCGCGCGTCGCCAACGCCGCCAAGGCCGCGGCCGAGGAGCTCGGCTGGAATGTGACGCTCCTCAACTCCGCCGGCGCCATGCCCGAGCACGCCGCGCAGATCGAGAACCTCATCCAGGCCGACGTCGACGCGATCATCATCGCGATGGGCAAGCCGGTGGAGACGGACGCGCAGCTCGCCGAGGCGAAGGAAGCGGGCATCCCGGTGATCACGGTCGCCTCCGGCGGCAGCCAGCAGACGCTGTTCGACGTGCAGGCCAACGAGTACCAGGTCGGCGCACTGATGGCGCTCTACCTGATGGGCCAGCTCGGCTACGAGGGGAACATCCTGGAGGAGCGGTTCGAGGGCAACGTCGCGACCCGCATCCGTGGCCGCATCCTCGACGCGGTGCTTGCCGAGAACCAGGCGGTGACGGTCGCCGGCACGCACTCCATGGCGCGCACGGCGAGCTGGCGCGAGGACGTGCGCTCCGGCATGGAGGCGCTCCTGCTGCAGAACCAGGGCAACATCGACGGCATCTGGGCCTCGTTCGACGGCCAGGCCTTCATCATCGACGACATCCTCGCCCAGCAGGGCCTGTCGAAGGGCGACGTCGTGCTCGTCTCGGCCGACGGCGGCACCGAGGCCTATGAGCGCATCGCCGACCAGTCGAGCCTGCTGATGGCGACCGTCACCGTCCCGTTCGAGGAGATGGGCGCGATCGCGGTCGACAGCGTCAAGCGCATCCTCGACGGAGAGGACCCGTCCGACATCACGTCGGGCCCGTACTATCTCATCGACCCGGTGCTGGTCGATCAGTCCAACGTGTCGGAGTACATCACCGAGTGACCGACGGGACGCCGATCCTCGCCCTCGACGGCATCGGGAAGCGCTACGGCGCGGTGGAGGCGCTGTCCGGCGTCTCCTTCGCGGTCCGGGAGGGGGAGACGCTGGCGATCTGCGGTGACAACGGCGCCGGCAAGTCGACCCTGATCCGCATCATCTCGGGCGCGCAGCCGCCGTCGTTCGGGACGATCCGCCTCGCCGGGCAGGAGGTGACGTTCGCCTCCCCTGCGGACGCGCTCTCCCAGGGTGTCGCAACGATCTACCAGGACCTCGCGCTGGCGCCGACGATGACGATCGCGCAGAACGTCTTCCTCGGCTCGGAGATCACGCGGCAGGTGCTGCCGGGCCTCCGGATGCTGGACAAGCGGCGGATGCGGACGGAGGCGGCCGAGCATCTCTCGCGCCTGCGCCTCGCCGTTCCGGACATGAACCGGCACGTGTCGGACCTCTCCGGCGGCCAGCGCCAGGCGGTGGCGATCGCCCGGGCGCTGCGGTGGAAGGCGCGCATCGTCATCATGGACGAGCCGACCGCCGCGCTCGGCGTCCGCGAGACCCGGCTGGTCCTTTCCCTCATCAAGGAGATCGCGGCGCAGGGCATCACCGTGATCCTCATCAGCCACAACATGGCCGACGTCGTCGAGGTGGCGCAGCGTGCGCTGGTGTTGAAGTCCGGCCGCCTCGTGCGCGACACGTCGCTCGAGGGGTGGACCGCGGACGACCTCTCCCACCTCATCATGAGCCACGAGGCCGCCTAGGCCCCGCGGCTGCGCAGCCCCGCCGTCGCCGGGCGCAGCATGACGCGGCCCGGAGCCCGGTGGCGGGGCGGGCGCCGCTACGTCGCCGCCTGGAGCTCCGGCGCCGGGAGCGCCGCCGGGTCCGTGTTCGGCGGCAGGTCCGTGCCGAGGTAGGTCGTCTGCGCCGGGATCGCGAAGGCCGAGCCGTTCTCGCGTACGATGTCCATCACCTTGAGCAGCAGCTCCTCCTGGATGCGCAGGAAGGTGCCCCAGTCGGCGCTCAGCACGTAGGTCCAGATCTCGACGTCCAGCGAGTACGAGCCGAATCCGCGGAAGACCACGCGCACCGTCTCCGACTTCACCCTTTCGTCGGCGCGCAGCATCTCCGCGATCGACCCGACGATCGCGCGGAGCTGCTCGGGCGAGGTCTCGTAGCGCAACCCGATCATGGTGTTCATGAGGTTGGAGTCACGCCGCGTGAAGTTGGTGATCGACATCTGCGAGAAGTCCGCGTTCTGCACCGTCACCAGCGTGCGGTCGAGGCCGCGGATCTTGGTCGAGCGCAGGCCGATGGTCTCCACCGTTCCCAGCATGTCGCCGAACTTGCAGAAGTCGCCGACCTTCACCGGCCGGTCGGCGTAGAGGATGATGCCGCCGATGAAGTTCTCGAGCGTCGGCCGGACCGCGAGCGCGATCGCGAGACCGCCGACACCGAGACCGGCGATGACGCCGTAGAGCGGCAGGCCGACGCGCGTCGCCCCCAGGAACACGATGTAGCCGGCCACCGCGATGCCGAGCACCCGCATCGACAGCCGGATGAGGCTCGCGTCGAGGCTCTCCGACTTGATCCGCGGGGTCGAGATGATCGTCGCCGCGAACACGTTGAAGGCGAAGATGGTGGCGACCGCGAGCGTCAGCGCCTGAAGGCTCTCGACCACTAGCTCGGTGATCGCCAGGAACTGGCCGGTGACGTTGATGTAGTCGTCGATGACATGCTCGTAGAGGGACAGCACGAGGATGACGAAGACCGGCAGCATCAGCCGGTGCGCCGACCGTTTCACGGCACTCAGGGACTGAGAGCGTCGTGCCTCCAGCCGCACCGCGGCGACGACGATCGCGATCGCGATCAGCGTCGCCAGAGCCATCGCGATCCACTGCCACACCGCCTGGTCCGCGTAGGACACGCGCAGCCATTCCGGGAAGCGTGCGATCATGTTGTGCACGAAGAGGGGCATCGCGGGGCCCGGGCCGACGATGAAATACTGGTAGTAGTCGATCCCGACGTCGGCGAGCTTCGGCGCCTCGCGCACCTGGGCGTAGAAGGCCGGCAGCCGCTGCAGCGTCTCCGCCGAGAAGAGGTAGCGCGGCTCGCCGTCCGGTGCCTCCGAGCGCACCATCCGGATCTCAGTGCCGGGGATCACCCAGCCGTTCGGCGCGGCGCCGGCATCGACCGCCGCGTCGTCCGGGATGCGCTCCAGGTCCGGCAGGGGAATGCGGTCGAGGACCTCCTCCAGCAGCAGGACGGAATTCGTCGCCACGGTGCGGCGGTTGACGGGCGGAATGGCCGACAGGTCGAAGGTCGACGCGGCCCTGCGGACGTCGTCGAACGCATCCGCCTTGAGAGCGCGGATCTTGTCGTTGTCGAACACCGCGTGCTCGTCGGCGGCCGTCTTCAGCGCCAGGCGGAGGGTGTCGGCGGCGTCCTGCACGAAGCGGCGGAAGCTCGTGAAGGTCTTCCGCGGCGAGGTCGTCGGAGCCGGCGCAAGCGGCGAGAGCAGGAGGTCGGCCTCCTCGTTCTCCTCGGGTGCGCCGGCCTCCGCCTCGGCCGTCCCGGGCGTGGAGCCGGGCGACGGGCCATCGGGGGCCGGGGTCGCCGCCGGCGTCTCTGCCTGGGGGGCAGCGGGCGCGGCGTCGCTCGCGCCCTGCTGGGCCCGGGCGGCGGGGCCGGGGGCGAGCAGCGCCATCGCCAGAAGGACCGACGCGGCGAGCCACCACCGCGACGGCCGACTGTGTCGGGTGTGTTCAACGGTCATAAGGAACGGGCTGCCTCCAATGGGTCACCTGGCAATTGGCCGAGTGCTAACCCGGTCCGGCCCGAGGCTCCACCCCAACTGCGGCATGAATTGGCCCGTCCGGGAGAACACTCCGGCGGGCCGGCCCCGTCATCGCCCCGCGGCGCGTCGCCGGTCCCCGGCGTCAGAGCGTGCCGGTGGCGCGCGTCCCGAAGTCGGGCACGCCCTTCATCACCGCGAAGAGGCCCATCATGTTGATCGCCATCGTCGCCGCCGCGAGCGCGGTGACCTCGGACACGTCATAGGCCGGCGCGACCTCGACGATGTCCATCCCGACGAACGGGACGCCGGCGAGCGCGACGAGGATACGTTCGGCCGTGTTGGTGCTCATCCCGCCGCACACCGGCGTCCCGGTGCCGGGCGCGAAGGCGGGGTCGAGGACGTCGATGTCGAAGGTGAGGTAGGATGGCCCCTCCCCGGCGATCTCGCGGATGCGCGCCGCGATCGCCGAGGGCGGGTGATCGGCGACGGCGTCGGCGTCGATGATCGTGACGCCGTGGGTCTCGTCGTTGGCGGAGCGGATGCCGACGTGGACCGAGCGAGCCGGATCGATGACCCCCTCCTCCACGCCCTGGAAGAACATCGTGCCGTGGTCGATCCGGGTGCCGTTGTCGCGCCAGGTATCGCTGTGGGAATCGAACTGGACGATGCCGAGCGGGCCGTGCCGCGCCGCATGGGCCTTCAGCACCGGGTAGGTCGTGAAGTGGTCGCCGCCGAGGCAGAAGAGCTTCGCCCCGGTGGCGATGATCTCGGCGGCCCGCGCCTCCAGCGTCGCCGGGAAGGCGGCGAGGTCGCCGATGTCGAAGGTGAGGTCCCCCGTGTCGACGACGTCGAGCGCGGCGAAGGGGTCGCCGGACCAGCGCCAGGGACCGCCCGGCCAGGCGAGCTGCGAGGACGCCGCGCGGATGGCGCGGGGTCCGAACCGGCAGCCCGGCCGGTTCGTGACCGCCTGGTCGAAGGGGATCCCCATGACGGCGACGTCCGCCCCGGCCGGATCGCGCGCATAGCGGCGGCGGAACAGGCTGGTGGCACCGGAGAACCAGTTCTCGTTGCCGATGCCGTAAGCGCCGCCGGTGAACGCGCGGTCGGTCGTGTCGGTCAATGAAGGCTCCTCGCCGGGATCAATCGGGTGCCGCTGAGGCGACGCGCATGGCGCCCATCGCGAGGGCGCCTGTCAAGCCGCGCGCGCCGCCCGTCCGTCAACAGATGTTGAACCCCGTGGACCGCCCGCCCTCGCGGTGCGAGAGCGCCGAAGCGCCCTCTCCGGGCCGGGTCGGCAGCTTCCCGGCAGCAGCGGCGAAGCGCGACTACTCGCCCGAGCGGACGGCTCCGGCGATGCTGGCGCCGTAGTAGCGCGGATTGCCCGTCACCTCGCGGCCGAGCCAGTCGGCGACCGGAAGCGGCGCGTCGGGCCGGGACAGCTCCACCTCGGCCACCACCAGCGACGGCTCCGGCGAGACGAACTCGTCCACCTCCACGTCGATCGCGCCGACCGGCACCACGTGGCGACGCTTCTCGATGGTGACGCCCGTGGCGAGTTCCATCAGCGCCCTGGCGTCGGCGAGCGGGATCTTGAACTCGATCTCCCGGCGCGCCATCGTCGTGCGCGCGCTCTTGACGGTCATCGTCGCCTGCGTGCCGTTCTTGATCCGCACGCGCACGCTCACCCGGTCGGTGTTGGCGACATAGGCCTGGCGGATCTCCATCGTCTCGCGGACGGCATCGCGCCAGGCGTCGCTCATGACGATGAACTTGCGCTCGATCTCCAAGCCGGCGTTGGGGTCGGCGTCGGCCGGATTCACGTCCGCCACCTTCGCCGGCGCGGGCCCCCGGCGCCACGCCTTCCAGAGGGTCTCGATGCGCCTCGCGACCACCTTCGGCTCGTCGGCGAAGACGCGGTCGGCAAGGCTCATGGCCTCGTCCCGCAGCCGGTCGCGATGCTCGTGCGCCAGCGCGATCACGTCTTCGGTCTGTTCGGGCGCGAGGGGCGCCTCGGACAGCGTGTCGATGAAGACCGAGAGGTCGTGCTCGTCGCCCAGCAACTCGCCGAGCGTGTTCAGCTCGTCGGCGAGGACCTTCATCGGCCCGGGCCACAGCTCACGCAGGAGCCGCACGTGGCTGTGGTGGTACTTCACGTGCTTGCGCAGCTCGTGGACGCGCTCCGGGGTCGCCTTCTTGCGTACGGCCTTCAGCGCCTCGGCAGCGTCCTGGAGCACCCGCTCGACACCCTCGGCGACGGTCTCGGCGGCCTTCCCGCCGACGTCCCAGTCCTTCACCTCGTCGAGCGCCCCGGCCATGGTGGCGCGGAACACCGCCATCCGCTCGGTGTACTGGTCCGCCTCGACGTGCGCGGCGCGACGCTCGTCCACGAGGTGCGCGCGGACGGTCGCGGTGGCGGCACGGTCGAGCCGGTCCGGGAACGCCTTGGCCAGCTTGTCGTAGGTCTCGACCAGAACGGCGGCGTCACGCACGCCGGAGAGGCCCTGCGCGGCGTCGCGGAACAGCGCGTTCCTGGCGCCGGCGCCGGAGAGGCCGGGGCGGACCAGTCGCACCAGGCCGCGCAGCTTCTTGCAGCGCTTCCTGACGCTGTGCACGGCCTCCGCCGGATCGTCGAGCGCGGCCGCCTCCTCGAGCGCGCTGGTGATCTGCGACCGCACGATGCGGCGAACGCCCTCCTCCAGCGAAGAATCGGAATGCTTGAGATGGAACGACATGGGTTTGGCCCTTTGGCTCAGGCGTACTGAATGCGCCCTTGGAGCCTAGGATTGTCACAATATTTCATCCGGCGCCAGCACCGGGTGACGTCAGCCGACCGCCCCCTCGGCGGTCAGCATGCGGCGTGAACGCGCACGGTTCAGAAGCTCGCGCCGGACCAGCGCCACCACGAAAATTCCGGTCAGCACCAGAATGATGGTCGGCGCCGGCGCGCTGTCGATGAAGAAGCTGAGGTAGGTCCCGGCGAGCATCGCGACGATCGTCACCGCGACCGCGGCCACGAGCATCGCGCCGAAACTCCGCACCGTCAGGAAGGCGATCGCCCCCGGCGCGATGAGAAGCCCGACGGCGAGGATGATCCCGACCGACGAGAGCGTCGCGACGATGGTCAGCGACAGCACGGCGAGGAGGCCGTAGTGCAGCAGCCCGGTGTTGAGGCCGGAGGCCTGCGCCTGCGCCGGGTCGAAGGCGTGCAGCAGCAGGTCCTTCCACTTCAGGAGCAGCGCCGCCGACACCGCCAGAGAGATCAGTCCCGCGGTCAGGAGATCGTCGGTGCCGACACCCAGCATGTTGCCGAAGAGGACATGGTCGAGGTGCTCGTTGCTGGTGATCGAGGTGTAGAGGACGATGCCCGCGCCGAACATGCCGGAGAAGACGACGCCCATCACCGTGTCGCGCTTCACGCGGCTGTTGTGCGACAGGAACCCCGTGGCGAGCGCGCAGGTCATCCCTGCCGCGAATGCGCCGATGATGAGCGGGATATTGAGGATCCACGCCAGCACCACGCCCGGCAGGACGGCGTGGCTGACCGCGTCGCCCATCAGCGCCCAGCCCTTGAGGACGAGGAAGCAGGAGAGCAGCGCGCAGGGGATCGCGACGATCACCGCGATCGCGAACGCGTTCTGCATGAACGGGAACTGGAACGGCAGGAGGAGGTCCGAGATGGTCACGGCCGTCCCTCCGCCATCGCCTGATGGACCGGCACCGGACGGTCCTCGGCCGTGCCGTCCCTGGCGGGCGCGTCCTTCGCGCCCCGGCGCAGCGCGGCGGCGGCCTTGCGCCGGGCCGCGAGGATGCCGTGCTTGGGCGCCAGGACGAAGACGGTGAGGAACAGCAGCGTCTGCAGCGAGACGATGATGCCGCCGGTCGCGCCGTTGAGGAAATAGCTCGCGTAGGCGCCGACGAAGGCCGTCACGGTGCCGATCGCCACCGACACCAGGATGAGGCGCGGGAAGCGGTCGCAGAGGAGGTAGGCGGTCGCGCCGGGCGTCACGACCATCGCGATCACCAGGAACGCGCCGACCGTCTGCATCGCCGCGACGGTCGCCGCCGACAGGAGCACGAAGTAGATCCCCTTCAGCAGCCCGGGGCGGAGGCCGATGGACCGCGCGTGGCTCTCGTCGAAGAAGACGACCATGAGGTCCTTCCACTTCACGAGGAGGACCGCGAGGGACACGAAGCCGATGATGGCGAGTTGCAGCGTGTCCTCCGGCGTGATCGCCAGGATGTTGCCCATGGTGATCGTCTGGATCGAGACCGCGATCGGATTCAGCGAAACCATGAACAGGCCGAGGCCGAAGAACGCGGTGAAGATCAGCCCGATGATGGTGTCCACCTTGAGGCCCGACCGGCTCGACAGGACGAGCATCGTCGTCGCCGCGAGCCCGCCGGCGATGAAGGCGCCGATGGCGAACGGCAGGCCGAGCATGTAGGCGCCCGCGACGCCCGGGACGACGGAGTGGGACAGCGCGTCGCCGATCAGCGACCAGCCCTTCAGCATCAGGTAGGCGGAGAGAAAGGCGCAGACCGCGCCGACCATGGCGGAGACCCACATGGCGTTCGTCATGTAGCCGTAGGTGAAGGGCTCCAGCAGGACGCTCACGCGGGGTCCTCCGGATTGGCGCGCTGGGCGCAGTCGCCGTAGTGGACCACCGGCCGTTCGTCGTCGGTGATGATGCTCACCTCGCGCGGGTCGTCGTCCTCGTGGAGGGCGTGACCGGAAAGGGTGAAGTGCCGCAGGACACCGCCGAACGCGCGCTCGAGGTTTTCGCGGGTGAAGGTCGTCTCGGTGGGGCCGGAGGCGAGCACGGTGCCCTTCACGAAGATCGTCCGGTCGCAGAACTCGGGGACGGAGCCGAGGTTGTGGGTCGAGACCAGCATGACGCGGCCCTCGGCGCGCAGCTCGCGCAGGAGCGCGACGATCTGGTCCTCGGTCTTCACGTCGACGCCGGTGAAGGGCTCGTCGAGGAGGATGACCTGCCCGTCCTGGGCGAGGGCTCTGGCGAGGAAGACGCGCTTGCGCTGGCCGCCGGAGAGTTCGCCGATCTGGCGCTGGCGGAAATCGCTCATGTTGACCCGCTCGAGGGCGGTGGCGACGGCGTCGTGGTCGGCGCGGCGGGGGCGTCTCAGGAAGCCCATCTTGCCGTAGCGGCCCATCATGACGACGTCCTCGACGAGGACGGGGAAGGTCCAGTCCACCTCCTCGGACTGGGGGACGTAGGCGACGAGGTTCTGGGCGAGCGCCTGGCGGACGGTGAGGCCGAGGAGCCTGATTTCGCCTCTGGCGGCGGGCACGAAGCCCATGATGGCCTTGAAGAGGGTCGACTTGCCCGCGCCGTTGACCCCGACGAGGGCGGCGATGGAGCCGCGCGGGACCTCGAAGGAGGCGTCGATCAGCGCGGTGTGTCCGTTGCGGTAGGTGACGGTGACGTCCCGCGCCAGGATGCCGGGCGCGGCGGGGTCGCCCCGGGGGACGTTGGCGGCAGTCGGATCGGGCGTCACGCTCGGTCGATCGAGCACGGTCTTGTCCTCTTCCTCGGCGCGGCCGTCATCGGCAGTCGCGTCGGTACGCGGGCGGGTGTCACTGCGTGGCGTCCGTGAGACCGTCGACGATCGTTTCGGAGGTCACGCGCAGCAGATCGATGTAGGTGGGCACCGGTCCATCGGCGGTCGACAAGGAGTCGACATAGAGCACGCCGCCGTAGTGGCTCCCCGTTTCCCGAGCGACTTGCTGGGCGGGTGCAGTATTGACGGTGCTTTCGCAAAATACCACCGGAATATCGTGCTTTCGGACCCCGTCGATCACCGCACGGACCTGCTGGGGCGTGCCGATCTGATCGGCGTTGATCGGCCACAGGTAGAGCTCCCTGAGGCCGAAATCGCGGGCGAGGTAGCTGAACGCGCCCTCGCAGGTGACGAGCCAGCGCCCGTCCTCCGGAATCGCGGACACCTTGTCGCGCAGCGGCGCGATCGTGGCGCGGATCTTCTCCTTGTAGGCCGCGGCGTTCGCCTCGTAGGCGGCCGCATTGTCCGGGTCCTGGGCGACGAAGGCGTCGCGGATGTTGTCGACGTAGACCATCGCGTTGTCGAGGCCCATCCAGGCGTGCGGGTTGGCCTTGCCCTCGTACGCCCCTTCGGAGATCGGGATGGGGTCGATCCCGTCGCTGAGCGTCACGGACGGGACGTCGCCGAGGTTGTCCAGGAACTGCTTGAACCAGCGCTCCAGGTTGAGGCCGTTCCAGAGGATGAGGTCCGCGTCGTGGGCGCCGA
The DNA here is from genome assembly GCF_003258595.1 of Acuticoccus sediminis. Classification (NCBI taxonomy): domain Bacteria; kingdom Pseudomonadati; phylum Pseudomonadota; class Alphaproteobacteria; order Hyphomicrobiales; family Amorphaceae; genus Acuticoccus; species Acuticoccus sediminis. Next base: position 1,614,197 of record NZ_QHHQ01000001.1, on the reverse strand, counting down.
CAATGTCGCGCGGGGTAGGCTCGTAGCCGTGGATCTCGGCCCCCGGCTTGGTGATCGAGACGACGTCCGCCGCGTCGCCGGCGACGTTCTTCGCCATGTCGGCGAGGACGGTGAAGGTCGTCACCACCTTCATGCGGTCGGCCGCCGCCGCGGATCCGGGGGACGCGCCGGAGATGATCCCCACCGCACACAGCACAGCCGCCCAGCGCACACACGCCCTCATGGTCCCATCCCTTGCGAAGCCCTTAGTTGATATTGAGAACCAGTCGCATCTGTCAAGCCATCTGGAGGAGGTCCAGCGTGCGACAGGGTCGCCGCGGGCGCGGTACGGTGGCATCGAATCGACCATTTTCCGGCAACAAAGCGGACAGTCGGCGGGTGGCCGCGCCGCCAAATCTGCTTTAACGATCAGTTAGACACACTGGATCGGGCGGCCGCACCGGTCGATGGAAAAAAGGGTTCGCGACACCTATGGCCGAGCAAGCAGGCAAGCCTCGCCGTCTGGCAATCGTCGAGATCGTCGTCTCCATCATCCTGATCGGCCTGGCGTTCGCGGCCATCGCGGCCGCCGACGTGTCCCCCGGCTCGACGGACAGTGCCTGGTTCTTCCTCGTCGGCGCCTACGCACTCGCCGCGTTCGTCTTCGACCGCCTGCACGGCGGCTACTCGCTCACCAACTGGAGCTCGGCGCTGCCGATCGCCTTCCACTGGATCGGCGTCCTGGGCGCCGTCGTCCTGGTGCACGTCTACGAGTCGGCCGGCCGCTTCGACAACGTCGAGACCGGCCTCGGCTGCGGTCTCGCGCTGGCGCTGGGCGCGTTCACGGCCGGCGTCCACGGCAATTGGCGCATGACTTTCATCGGCACCGCGCTCGGCCTCGCGACGGCGGCGGTGGCGGTCCTCGAAGAGTACATGTGGGTGCTGTTCGTGCTGGCGGTCGCGGCCATCGTGCTGATGATCCTGGTGGAGCGCCTGCGCAGACGACACCGCGCCCATGCCTGAGCCGGACGGGATCCCGGCGCCGCCCCACGCCGACTCCCTCCCCGGCCGCGAACGCACCGCCATGACGGTCGCCATCCGCCTCGCGGCGCTGGCGGCCTTCCTCGCGCTGCTCGGCGCTCTCCTCCGGCCGCTGCTCGGCATCATCATGTGGTCGGGCATCCTCGCGGTCGCGCTCTACCCGATCTACGCCTGGCTCGCCCGACACCTCGGCGGACGCGAGACGCTCGCCTCCGGGCTCGTGATGCTGGCCGCGCTCGCCGCGGTGTTCGGCCCGGCGGCCTACCTCATCACCAGCCTCGTCATCTCGCTGGAACACATCGCCGAGGCGGCCGCCAGCGGCACCCTCTCGGTGCCCGCCCTGCCGGAGACCGTGAAGGACGTCCCCGTCCTCGGCCCGAAGGTCACCGCCCTTTGGGAGAGCGGCACCGGCGGCATCGAGCGTTTCGCCAATGAATACGGCACCGCGCTCATCGGCCCGGGCAAGGTGCTCCTGCACATCATCGCCGGGCTCGCCGGGAGCGTGATCGCCTTCGCCATCGCCGTCGTCGTGGCGGGCCTCCTCTTCAAGCCGGCGCCGAAGATCAGCCACGCGGTGGAGGAGATCGCGCGGCGCATCGCCGGTCCCCGCGGGACGCACTTCGTCGCGACCGCAAGCGCGGCCGTCCGCAGCGTCGCGCGGGGCGTCATCGGCATCGCCCTGCTGCAGTCGCTGCTGGTCGGGGTGGTGCTGATCGCCGGCGAGGTGCCGCACGCGGGCCTCCTCGCGATGGCGGTCCTCATCGTGCTGCTGGCCCAGATGTCGGCCGGCTTCGTGACGGTGCCGATCATGGTCTGGGTCTGGTTCAGCCACGGCACGGTCTATTCGATCGTCGTCTGCACCCTGCTTGTGGTGATCACCGCGCTCGAGATCCCGCTGAAGCCGATCGCGCTGCGGCAGGGGCTGGAATCGCCCATGGCGGTGACCTTCGCGGGGCTCGTCGGCGGCACGGTGACCTTCGGTCTGCCGGGGCTCTTCATCGGCCCCATGGTGTTCGCCGTCGCGTGGGAGCTCCTCGCCGTCTGGCTCGCGAGCAGCCCGCCGGACGACGGGCAGCCCACGGCCTGAGGCGGCGGCCCCGCTACAGGAGGGTGATGCCGTTCGCCACCAGCATCGCCGCCAGGAACGCCAGCATGGCGAAGATCGCGCGGCGGAAGATCGTCACCGTCATGCGCGAGGCGAAGCGGTCGCCGACCGCCATCCCCACTGCGGCGGCGAGCAGGGAGAGGATCCCGAGCCCTGCCCGTTCGAGCGTCATCGTCCCCTCCACCATCAGCGCGACGATCTGGATCGCCGAGAACATCAGGAACATCGCGGAGATCGAGCCGACGAAGGCCGGCCGCTCGAGCTTCAGCGCCTGAAGGAAGGTGATGCTGACGACGCTGGAGATCCCGACAGCGCCCTGCAGCAGGCCGGTCAGGAACCCCACCGGCCCGCCGAGCGTCCGGCTCAGGCGATCCGGGATCACGAGCGGGGGCAGGAAGGTCTGGATGGCGAGGTAGGTCAGCACCGCGCCGCCGAGACCGATCTCCAGCAGCGCCACCGGCGCGTTGACGAGGACGACCGTCCCCACCACCACGCCGACCGCCCCCGCCGCGAGGAAGGGCGCCAGGTAGCGCTGCCGGGGCAGCTCGCGGCGGAACTTCACCACCTGCCCGAAGTTCGTCGCGACGATGGGGATCGAGACGATCGACACCGCCGCCGGCACGCCGAGGTACATGGAAAGGACCGGCGTCGCCAGCAGCGGCAGGCCGATCCCGATGGCCCCCTTCATCACCGAGCCGACGAAGATCGTGCTGAGAACGAGAAGGACGGTGATCACCGTAGCTTCCATGGGACGGTCACCGGCCAGCGCAGAGAATGAAAGACTGCTCCGCCGGCGCCCGCGAGGACGCGGGCGGCGAGGCGGAGCATTGCGGGAGCGTGGAGCGGTCTAGCTGACCGGCGCGGACGTGGGGCACTGCTCGAAGCCCGGGGACACGCTGTCGACCCGGAACTGGAGCTTGCTGTCCACCGCGACGAACACCTTCTTGCCGTCCTTCATCTCCACGAAGAAGCAGGACTGCGAGGTCGTCTGCGGGCGCGGGTAGGTGAAGCACGTCTCGCCCGACTCGGAGATCTCGACGAAGCCCGTCGAGATGTGGCCCTCGATGTTGTAGACCGTGTCGCCCGACGGGGCGACGCACTCGTACCAGCGCTCGTTGGTCTCCACCAGGATGCCCGACATGGTCGAGCCCAGCATGAAGTCGCGGATCTCCTGAGCGCTGAGTTGGTCGGCGGCCGACGCAACCGACACCAGGCCGAACGCTGCGACGAGGAACCCGAACACCATCCGCGTGACCATGTGCGGTCTCCACCCCCTGTCCAGAGCTGCCGGGTAACACACGGCGATATTGCCCACAACGTGGGCCCGGTTCCAGCGGGGTCACGATAGCGGCCATTCCGGTCACAACGCCCGGCGCACGGTCCGCGGCTGCCGACCGTGCGATTGGTGCGAGGGTGGTTTCCTCCGGGTCCGTCACACCGCTTCGGGCGATGCCTTGCGGAGCGCCTCCCACACGCGGACGGGCGTCGCCGGCATGTCGAACGAGGCGACGCCGCGCGTGGCGAGCGCGTCGTTGACCGCATTGAGCCCCGCCGCGACGGCGCCCACCGAACCCGCCTCGCCGACGCCCTTCACCCGCAGCGGGTTGAGGAGCGTCTCTACGTTGGAGAAGGCGGTGCGGATCGTCGGCATGTCGTCCGCGCGCGGCATCGAGTAGTCCATGAAGCTCGCCGACAGGAGCTGGCCGTCGCCGGGGGAGTAGACCACGTCCTCCTGCAGGATCTGGCCGAGGCCCTGCACCACGCCGCCATGGATCTGCCCGGAGGCGAGCTGCTCGTTGAGGACGCGGCCGATGTCCTCCACCGCCGCATAGCTGGCGACGGTGGTCGCGCCGGTGTCCGGGTCGATCTCCACCTCGCAGACGTGGAAGCCGTTGGGGAACGTCGCCTCCTCCGGCTTGAAGGCGCCGTTGCCGGCGAGGCGCTCGCCCGAGGCGGCCGCGTCGGCGCCGAGCTCGGCGAGGCCGACCACGCGGTCGGTGCCGACGACGCGGAAGGTGCCCTCGCTGTACTCGACGTCGGCCTCCGAGACCTCCATCCTGTCCGCCGCCTTTGCGGTCGCCTTGGCGATGAGGTCGCGCGCGGCCTCCATCGCCGCCGAGCCGCAGGAGATCATCGCCGACGAGCCGCCCATGCCCTTGCCCTGCGGCACCTCGTCGGTGTCGCCCTGGACGTAGCGGAACTGCTCGGGCGAGAGGCCGAGCGCGTCGGAGACGAGGTCGATCATCGCCGTCTCGAGCCCCTGGCCCGCGCTGAAGGCGCCGCCGGTGAGGACGATGCGCCCGTCCTCGCCGACGATGATGTCGGAATAGTCCATCGACGTGCGCTTGTAGGGGCCGCCCGCCGCCTCGACGCACATGGCGATGCCGAGCCCGCGCAGCTTCCCGTTCGCCTCGGACTGTCGCCGGCGCTCCGGGAATCCGGCGACGTCGGCGAAGGCCGCGCCCTCGGCGAGCACCTTGGGGAAGTCGCCGCAGTCGTAGTTGAAGATGAACGGCGACTCCCAGGGCATCTGATCGGCCGGGATGAGGTTGCGCCGGCGCAGCTCCACCGGGTCGAAGCCGAGATCGCGCGCCGCCTTGTCCACGGTGCGTTCGATCGCGAGCGTCGCCTCCGGCCGGCCGGCGCCGCGGTAGGCAGAGACCGGCGCCGTGTTGGTGAGGACGCCGGTCACCGTCGCCGCGATCACCGGCGTGCGGTAGACGCCGGCGATCCCGCCGACATTGAAGATCGGCGGCTGCGAGCGGCCGGTGGCGTAGGCGCCGAGGTTGGCCTCGATGTCCACGGTGAGACCGGTGAAGGTCCCGTCCGCGTCGACGCCCAGCGCGATGTGCATGAGCATGTCGCGCCCGGCCTCGTCGGAGAGGAAGTCCTCCGTCCGGTCGGAGATCCACCGCACCGCCGCGCCGAGGGAGCGGGCGGCGAAGAACGTCACCATCTCCTCGCGCAGCGGCCCCATCTTCATGCCGAACGAGCCGCCGACGTCGCCGGCGACGACCCGGATCGCCTCCGCCGGCAGCCCGAAGGCGCCGGAGAGCGCGCCGCGGAAGGCCTGCGGCGCCTGATGGCTGACGTAGACCTCCCAGCGCTCGCCGTCCGGCCGGACGAGGACGTTGCGCGGCTCCATCGCCCCGGCGTTGACGCGGCTGACGTTGGTGGTGAGCCGCACCTGATGCGCGGCGGCCGCGACCGCCGCGTCCGCCGCCGTCCGGTCGCCGTGCGCCCATGCGAACCCGACGTTGCCCGGCCGGTCGGCCGAGACGAGCGGCGCGCCGGGCGCGAGCGCGTCCGTCACGGTCGTCACGGCCGAAGCGTCCGCGTAGGTGACGTCGACCGCCTCGACCGCGTCGAGCGCCGCGGCGCGCGTCTCGGCGACGACCAGCGCCACCGGCTCGCCGACATAGCGCACCACGTCGCTCGCCAGGAGCGGACGGTTCACCGCGGTCCAGACCGTGCCGTCCGGTCCCGTCAGGTTCAGCGGCGCCTGGACCGGGCCGACGCCCGCCTCGGCGAGCGCCGCCGCGGTGACGATGGCGCGCACGCCCGGCATCGCCGCGGCCGCCTCCGTGTCGATCGCCTCGATGCGTCCGGCCGCGACCGGCGAACGGACGAAGACGGCCGTCAGAGCCGACGGGTCGGCGACGTCCGCGGTGTATCGGCCGTGGCCGGTGATGAAGCGGGCGTCTTCGATACGCCCGGAACGCTGTGCCATGGGAGTGCCTCGTCTGATGGACGGGTGGCCCCGCCCCGGTCTCGTCGTCGCCGACTGTTACATCAGCGACTGGGTGTCGCCGTCGATGGAAATGGCCTGTCCTGAAATGGTACGGCCGCGCTCGGAGGCGAGGAACAGCATCTGGTCGGCCATCTGCCTTGCTGTGACGAACGTGCGCATGGAGTTCATCGCCAACGCATGCGCCTCGATTTCCTTGGCCGTGACGTTGCGCGCCCGCGCCTTGCCCTCGAACACCCGCTGGATGCGGTCGCCCGCCACGAGCCCCGGCAGGATCGCGTTGCAGCGGATGCCGAACGGCCCGAGCTCGATCGCCAGCGACTTGGTGAACCCGACGACGCCCCACTTTGCCGCCGCGTAGGGCGAGCGCAGCCCGAACCCGAACTTGCCCGCCGCCGAGGAAAGATTGACGATCGACGGGTTGGCGGACTGCTTCAGGTGCGGCACCGCGAGCCGCGCGCAGTTGAACTGGCCGGTCAGGCAGACCTGGACGGTGCGGTCCCAGTCGAGCGGGTCGATCTCGTCGACGTAGGCGGTCGGCCCCGCGATGCCGGCGTTGTTGATGAGGACGTCGAGGCCGCCGAGCGCGCCGAGCGCATCGGCGAAGAGACGGTCCACCGCACCCCGGTCCGCGACATCGCAGATGCTCCGGGTGAGGCCCGGGTCGGACTCCGCGAGCTCCTCCAGCGCGTCCTCGTCGACGTCGCAGACGTGGACGCGCGCGCCCTCCTCCGCGAAGGCGCGCGCCGTCTCGCGGCCGATGCCGGCCGCGCCCGCCGTGACCAGGACCCGCAAGTCCTTCAACCCAAGTTCCATGGTGTCCTCCCGCTCATTATGTTTGGTTCTTCTTATTGGATTACGGGGTCAGCCGCCCAGTGGATGCGATCAGGCCGGCGGTGGTCTCGATGTCCCGGGTGATGGCGGCGCGCGCCTCGGCCCCGTCCCGCCGCCTGAGGGCCTCGATGATGCGGGCGTGCTGCGCCTCCGCACCGCCGATCGCGAGGCGCTGCGAGGAGAGGCGCATGTCGAGGTTGAGGACCGGACCGATCTTCAGCCACAGCCCGGTGATGATCGGCATCAGTGTCGCCAGGTCGGCGGCGGCGTAGAGGGCGAAGTGGAAGTCGCGGTTCGCGCGGAGCGCCGCCACGCGGTCGGGGATCATCGCGTTGCACTCGTGCCGGAAGGCGGCGTCGTGAGCGCTCAGGATCGCGAGGTCGCGGGCCCGGTGGTTGTAGGCCGCCTGCTCCACCGCGAAGCCCTCGATGGCGACCCGCACCGTGGTCAGCTCGCAGAACATCGCGCGCGTCATGACGGGGACGGAGATCGCCCGGCTCGGCGATACCTCGAGCGCCTCGTCGGCGACGAGGCGGGACACCGCCTCGCGCACCGGCATCACCGACGTGCCGAGCGAATCCGCCAGGTTCCGGAGCGACAGCTTCTCGCCCGGAGCAAGCTCGCCACCGACCAGACGGTCGCAGAGCGCCTCGTAGACCTGGGTGCCGAGCGTGACCTTGCGGCAAGCCGCTGGGCTACGAACTTCGGCGTCGCTTTCGGTCATTGAACGCTCTCGACAAATGGGACTGTCTCGTCCAGCGTAAGTGTGATCACAGACCGCAGCAAGCGGCATGCACCCGGCTCCGCACGTCGAGGTGCCGGCGAGGGAGACACTATGAAGGCCGCTATCATCGGGGCAGGGCTCATCGGACGAGCCTGGGCGATGGTGTTCGCGCGCGGGGGATGGACCGTCAGCCTCTACGACGTGGTCGACGGCGCCGCCGAGGCAGCGGTCGCCGAGTGCGCCGGAGCCCTCGGGACCCTCGCAGCGCACGGCCTCTGCGACGACCCCGATGCCGCGCACGCCCGCCTGTCCGCCGCCCCCTCGGTCGCGGCCGCGCTGGAGGGCGCGGCCCACGTCCAGGAGAACGGTCCCGAACGGCTCGACGCCAAGCTTGAAATCTTCGCCGAGCTCGACCGCCTCGCCGCGCCGGACACGGTGCTCGCCTCGTCCACCTCCGCGCTCCAGTGCTCCCTCTTCACCGAAGGTCTCGCCGGGCGCGCCCGCTGTCTCGTCGCGCATCCCGTCAACCCGCCGCACCTCGTGCCGGTGGTCGAGCTCTCCGGCGCGCCGTGGACCGACGACGCGGCGATCGCGAAGACCCGCGCGATGTTCGAGGCGCTGGGGCAGAAGCCGATCACGGTGAAGAAGGAGGTGGACGGCTTCATCCTCAACCGCCTCCAGGCCGCCCTGCTGGTCGAAGCCTTCCGGCTGGTGGGAGAGGGCTACGTCTCGCCGGAAGACCTCGACAAGACGGTGTCCGACGGCCTCGGCCTGCGCTGGTCCTTCATCGGCCCGTTCCAGGTGGGCGAGCTGAACGCCCCGGCGGGCCTCGCCGACTATATCGGGCGGTACAGCCCGTTCTTCCGCCGCGTCGCCGAGTCGAGCGACCCGGACGCCGCACTCAGCGAGGAGAATATCGCCCGCTGCATCGAGGCGTGGGGGTCGGCTCCCTCCCCGGCCGGTATCGCCGAGATGAGCCGCTGGCGTGACCAGCGCCTCGCCGCCCTCGCGGCCCACAAGAAAACGCAGCAATAGGAGCGTCCATGGCCAACAAGGTCATCATCACCTGCGCCGTCACGGGGTCGATCCACACCCCGTCCATGTCCCCGCACCTGCCGATCACGCCGGAGGAGATCGCGGACGCGGCCATCGGTGCGGCGGAGGCGGGCGCGGCGATCGTGCACCTTCATGCACGCAATCCCGAGACGGGCCTTCCCGACCAGTCGCCGGAAGCGTTCGGCCGCTTCCTCGGCGTCATCAAGCAGCGCTCCAACTGCGTGGTGAACATCACCACCGGCGGCGCGCCGACGATGTCGGTGGAAGAGCGCATGAAGCCGGCGGCGGTGTTCAAGCCGGAGGTCGCCTCGCTGAACATGGGCTCGATGAACTTCGGCCTCTTCCCGATGCTGAACCGGTTCAAGGAGTTCAAGAACGACTGGGAGAAGCCGTACCTGGAAGGCTCCAAGGAGCGGATCTTCAAGAACACGTTCGCCGATATCGAGCACATCCTCACCGCGTGCGCCGAGAACGGCACGCGATTCGAAATCGAGTGCTACGACATCGGCCACCTCTACACCCTCGCCCACTTCGTCGACCGGGGTCTGGTGAAGCCGCCCTTCTTCGTCCAGTCGGTGTTCGGCATCCTGGGCGGCATCGGCGGCCACCCGGAGGACGTGGCGCACATGAAGCGCACGGCCGATCGCCTGTTCGGCACGGACTATCGCTGGTCGGTGCTTGGCGCGGGGCGCAACCAGATGCGGATCGCCGCGATCGCGGCGGCGATGGGCGGCAACGTGCGCGTCGGCCTCGAAGACAACCTGTGGGCCGGCAAGGGGCGCCTGGCGACGTCGAACGCCGAGCAGGTGACGATCGTGCGCGGCATCCTGGAGGGCCTCGGCCTCGAGATCGCGACCCCGGACGACGCGCGCGAGATCCTCTCGCTGAAGGGCGGCGACCGGGTCGAGTTCTGACGCCCCGGCCCGATCGAAACCGCTCGGGGGGCGGACGCATCCGCCCCTCTCGGACGGCGGGAGCATCGGGGCCGCGCTCCAACGCTCACAGCCCCTCCCCTCGGCCCGTGACCCCATAACAAGAAGGATGAAAGCCTCGTGATCGAAGCCCCTCCGACGCTGACCATCAAATCCACGCTGCGGCGGCCGACGGCGGCCCAGATCGCGGCCTTCCAGGGCGTCCCGACCGGCTATGTCGTCGACGCCCTCTACGGCGGCGGCGCGCTCTCGGCGGCGATCCAGCCGTGCGGCGGACGCGACCTCGACCGGGCCGCGGCCGGGCCCGCGCTGACGGCCGACGCCGGGGCGGCGGACGTGCTGGCGACGTTCGCCGCGCTGAGGTTCCTTGAACCGGGCGACATCATCGTCACCGCGTTCGCCGGTCACACCGGGTGCGCGGCGGCGGGCGACCGTCTCGTCGGCATGATGAAGAACTGCGGCGCCGCCGGCTTCGTGACCGACGGGCCCGTGCGGGACTATCCGGGCGTCATGGCCGTCGGGCTGCCGGTCTGGTGCGCCGGGATCACGCCCGCATCGCCCCATTCGTCCGGCCCCGGCACGGTCGGCTTCCCGGTTCAGATCGGCGGCCACCAGATTGCGACCGGCGACATGATCGTCGCCGATCAGGACGGTGTCGTCGTCGTCCCCTTCGAGCGCATCGACGAGGTGATCGTCGAGCTCGACCGGGTGAAGGCGGCGGAGACGGCGCAGGACGCGCGCGTCGCCGCGGGCCTGCGCATCCCCGCCTGGGTCGAGGAGCTGCTGGAAAGCGACAGGACGGCTTACAAGGACTGACTGGCCGTCCCGGACCGGGTTGCAGCGAAAACCCGGCGACAAACGACAAAGCCCGCGGCGATTGCCGCGGGCTTTGCGTTTTCAGGGCCGTGTGCCGGTCGGCGCGGCGAGGTCGGCCTATTCGGCGGCGTGGGACATGCCCGGCAGGCCGTGGGCGGAGTCGCCCTTGGTCGTCTGCGGCGTGGCGCCGGTGATCGGCAGGGCGTTCGGGTCGTAGCCCGCGTCGCGGCTCTGCTTCTCCCACTCGGCGCGCACACCCGCCTCGTAGCGCGGGTCCACCTGCTTCAGGTGGCCGAACCAGCGCTCGACGATCTCGGTCGGCACGCCGACCATCGCGCCGCCCATGTTGCCGTGCAGGCGGGCGCGTTCGTCGTCGTTCATGACCTTGGCGTAGAGCTCGCGGACCTGGAGGTAGTCGTCGTACTCGGTGTGGTCGTAGCGGGCGGCGTCACCGTCGATGCGCAGCGGCGGCTCCGTGGCGGAGCGATCCTCGAGCGCGCCGTTGTACGAGTTGGGCTCGTAGTAGGCGTTCTCGTTGCCGGAGGCGAGGCCGCCGTACATGTTCATCTCGCCGTCGCGGTGGTAGTGGTGCACCGGGCAGCGGGGACGGTTGACGGGGATCGTCTCGTAGTGCGTGCCGAGGCGGTGGCGGTGCGCGTCCGCGTAGGAGAAGATGCGGGCCTGCAGCATCTTGTCCGGCGACCAGGAGATGCCCGGGACGATGTTCGACGGCGAGAAGGCCGCGTTCTCGATCTCGGTGAAGTAGTTGTCGGCGTTGCGGTTCAGCTCGAAATAGCCGACGTCGATCGGCGGGTACTCCGAGTGCGGCCACACCTTGGTGAGGTCGAACGGGTTGTAGGCGGTCTTCTCCGCGTCGGCTTCGGGCATGATCTGCACCTGGAATTTCCAGCGCGGATAGTCGCCACCCTCGATCGTGTTGAAGAGGCGCTCCTGGTAGCCCTCGCGAGTCTTGCCGATGACCTGCTCGGCCTCGGCGTTCGTGTAGAACGTGTGGCCCTGCTGGGTCTTGAAGTGGAACTTCACCCAGTAACGCTCACCCGCGTCGTTCCAGAACGAGTAGGTGTGCGAGCCGTAGCCGTTCATGTGCATCGGCGACTGCGGCAGGCCGCGGTCGGACATGAGGATGGTGACCTGGTGCAGCGCCTCGGGCGACAGCGACCAGAAGTCCCACATCGCGGTCGGCGAGCGCATGTTGGTCTTCGGGTGGCGCTTCTGCGTGTGGATGAAGTCCGGGAACTTGTACGGGTCGCGCACGAAGAAGACCGGCGTGTTGTTGCCGACCATGTCCCAGTTGCCGTCCTCGGTATAGAACTTGAGGGCGAAGCCGCGGACGTCGCGCTCGTGATCGGCCGCGCCCTGCTCGCCGGCGACCGTGGAGAACCGCGCGATCATCGGCGTTTCGGCGCCGGGCTGCAGCGCCTTGGCCTTGGTGTACTTCGAGATATCGCCGGTGATGACGAGCTTGCCGTGGGCCCCCCAGCCCTTGGCGTGCACGGTCCGCTCGGGAATGCGCTCACGGTTCTGGTGGGCCAGCTTCTCGATGAGCTGATAGTCCTGCATCAGGACGGGGCCACGCTTTCCGGCCGACAGCGAGTCCTGGTTGTTGGGCCAGGGGGCGCCGGCGGACGTCGTGAGTTTGGGTCGATCCGTCATCGTCGAGCTCCTCGAATTGTTCTCGTTAAGCCTATCTAGGGTGAGGCGATCTCTATAGTCCAATCGGTTTTTTGGCGTCTCGCTATAGAGACATCCTATTGACCGTCCCATCCCTCGGCCACGAGCGTCCGTAAGCCCCTGATCGGACAGGGAACGCTCATGGAGCCAACCCAAAAATAGAACTGGTGTTCCTTAACTTCCGCGTTTGTTGATTTGTCCGCACCGCAGAGGTTCGAGTTCGGAGTCTCGGGGATGCGACGAACCGCCGGCAATCGTGCCGCAGCGGGGCGGAGCCGCCGGGCGAAACCATTGCCGCCCGTTCGCCGCGATGCTAGAGAGTTTGCACGTTTACTTAAGGTATAACTATGGCAGATCTCGTGCGCGGGCTGGGCGGCCCGGCCGGCTTCGGCGAACGTCAGCTTCCGGCCAATGACGACCAGAGTTCAGACGCCATCAATATTACGAGAGTATTCGAGGACGGGCTGAATTTCTTCGGCACGACTTACAATTCGCTCTACATCAACAACAACGGCAATGTGACGTTCGAGGCGCCGCTCGCGACCTACACGCCGTTCGGCATTACGAACTCGGACATTCCGATCATCGCCGCCTTCTTCGCCGACGTCGACACGCTCGGCGACGAGACCGGCCTCGGCCCGACCCGCGGCGGCACCAGCCAGGGCACCGACACGGTCTGGTACGACCTCGATCCGGCGTCCGGCAAGCTGACCGTGACCTGGGACGACGTCGGCTTCTATGCGGCGAACCTGTCGGAGCGGAACGCCTTCCAGCTGGAGCTGATCGACAAGGGCGACGGCGATTTCGACATCGTCTTCCGCTACGAGGACATCCAGTGGACCCGTGGCGAGGTGTCAGACGCGGACGCGCGGATCGGCTACTCGGCGGGCGACCAGCGCAACCATTCGGAACTCGACGTGTCCGGCGACCGCGGCGCGCTGCTGGAGCTGCCCGACTCGCCGGGGCTCGGCTCGCCGGTGGCCGGCGAGGTCGTCTACCATGTGCGCAACGGCGTCGTGATCGACCCGGGCGAGCCGGTGGACCCGGGTGAACCCGGGGAGCCGGGCGAGGACGACGAGCCGGCCGGCGGCCGGGGCATCATCGAACCCGTCGTCCACGAGGGCGTCCGCCTCGTCGGCGACCGGGGCGAGGACAGCCTCGTCGGCGGCCGCGGCAACGACAGCCTGATCGGAGCGGCGGGCGGCGACACCCTCTTCGGCCGCGACGGCGACGACGTCCTGAAGGGCGGAGCCGGCCGGGACGCGCTCGACGGCGGCGACGGCGACGACAAGCTGTTCGGCCATGGCGGGGCGGACCGCCTTGTCGGCGCGGAGGGCGACGACACCATCAACGGCGGGTCGGACAACGACTTCCTATTCGGCCGGGACGGCAACGACGTCCTGCGCGGCGGGCGTGGCGACGACCTGATCGTCGGCGGCGGCGGCCGCGACGTGGTTGCGGGCGGCGGCGGCGAGGACACGTTCGTCCTCACTCCCGGTCCGGGCCAGTCGCGCGTCCTCGACTTCACGGCGCACGTCGACGTGTTCGGGCTCGACAACGGCCTGACCTTCGACGACATCAGCTTCGACGGCCACAAGATCATGGCCGGCGATGCCGTCCTCGCCGTGGTCGTCGGCTTCGACACGACGACGCTGACGGAAGCCGACTTCGTCATCCTGTAGCCCGGCCCACACCGGCGCCCGGGCGCCCCGGCAGGGACGCACCGGCCGCCAGTTCCCCCCTCAGCCCGAGTTGCGCAGGCCCGCGGCGATTCCGTTGATGGTCAGGTTGATCCCGTGCGGCACGCGGTCGTCCTCGTCGCCGGCGCGGTGGCGCTTCATCAGCTCGACCTGCAGGTGGTTCAGCGGGTCGAGGTAGGGGAAGCGGTTGCGGATCGAGCGGGCCAGCAGCGGGTTGCCGGCGAGCAGCTCGGTCTGGTTGGTGATCGTCAGCAGCATGCGCCGCGTCAGGTCGTGCTCGGTCCTGAGGCGCGGGAAGATGGCGTTGCGCAGCGCCTCGTTCTTCACCAGCTCGGCATAGCGCGAGGCGATGGCGATGTCCGTCTTCGACAGCACCATGTCGAGCGAGGACAGGAGCGTCTGGAAGAAGGGCCACTCCTCGGCGAGGCGCTGGAGCGTCGCGAGGCCGTCCTCGTTGTCGGCGAGGTAGCCCTCGACGGCGGAGCCGAAGCCGTACCAGCCCGGCAGCATCAGCCGGCACTGCGCCCAGCCGAACACCCAGGGGATCGCCCGCAGGTCCTCGATCGCGCGGGAGTTCTTCCGCGAGGCGGGGCGCGAGCCGATGTTGAGGTTGGCGATCTCGCCGATCACGGTGGAGGACCAGAAATAGTCCTCGAACCCCTCCGTCTCGTAGACCAGCGCGCGGTAGGTCCTGAAGGCGCGCTCGGAGAGGTCGTCCATCACCGCCATGAACTCGGGCGGGGAGGAACCGGCCGCCTCGGGCACGAGGGTCGCCTCGAGCGTCGCGGCGAGGATCGCCTCCAGATTGCGCCGCCCGAGCTCGGCGTTGGAGTACTTGCCGGTGATCACCTCGCCCTGCTCGGTGATGCGGATCGCCCCCGGGACCGCGCCGGCCGGCTGGGCGACGATGGCCTCGTAGCTCGGACCGCCACCACGGCCGACGGAGCCGCCGCGGCCATGGAACAGGCGGATCGTCACGCCGTACTTCCCGAAGACGTCGACGAGCTGGTGCTCGGACTTGAAGACCTCCCAGCGGGAGGTGAGGAAGCCGCCGTCCTTGTTGGAGTCCGAGTAGCCGAGCATCACCTCCTGCATCATGCCGCGGCTCGCGAGGAGCGGCGCGTATGCGGGAAGGCCAAAGAGCTGGTCCATGATGCCGGGCGCGGCGCGGAGGTCGCCGATGGTCTCGAACAGCGGCACGATGTTGAGCGCCAGCGTCTGATCCGTCGGGCGCATGAGGCCGACCTCCTTGAGGAGGACGGCGACCTCGAGGACGTCGCTCGCCGAGTCGGCCTTGGAGATGATGGCGTTCTCGACCACGCGGTCGCCGTAGCGGCGGCGCGCCTCGGCCGCCTCCCTCAGGATGCCGAGCTCCTTGTTGGTCTCCTCGGAATATTCGAGGAACGGCGAGACGAGGATGCGCGGCGTCGACAGCTCGGCGGAGAGGACCGCGATCTTCTCGTCCTCGCTCAGCGAGGCATAGTTCTCGTGGACGCTCGCCTTGGAGAAGAGCTCGGCGAGGACGCGCTCGTGAACGTCCGAGTTCTGGCGCAGGTCGATGGTCGCGAGGTGGAAGCCGAAGACGTCCGCCGCGCGGCGCAGGTGCCGGAGCCGGCCGCCGGCGAGTCCGGTGGAGCCGTTGGACGACAGCGAGCGGTGGATGGCGGCGAGGTCCTGGCGGAACTCGTCCGGGCCGGCATAGGGCTCGGGAACACCGTGCCCGTTGGCCGCCTCGAGCGCGTTGCGCGTCGCGGCGAGGCGCTTGCGGATCCCGGTCAGCGCCCGGCGATAGGGCTCGGAGTGCTGGTGGGGCGAATCGTCCGACATCTGGGCGAGCTCGGCCACCTCGGCGCTCACCTTCACGAGGCGCTCGTCGAGCGACAGCTCGCCCGCGAGGGTGAAGAGCTCGCGCTCGTAGTAGTCGAAGATCTTCTCGCTGTTGAGGCGCGTCGCCGTCCGCAGGATCTCCGCGTTGACGAAGGGGTGGCCGTCCCGGTCGCCGCCGATCCAGGAGCCCATCCGGAAGAAGGCCGGCAGCGGCTCGCTGGCGGGGTCCGCGCCGAGCGCGTCCTCCAGCATGTTGTAGAGCTTCGGCAGTTCCTCAAGGAAGGTGTAGTCATAGTAGGCGAGCGCGTTGGCGACCTCGTCCGGCACGCCGAGGCGGTTGCGGCGCAGGATGCTCGTCTGCCACAGTGTGAGGATCGCGCGCTCCATCGCGGCCTCGATGTCGGCCTCCTCCTGCGGGGTGAGGTTGCCCCTGTCGCGCTGGGTAAGGAGCGCTGCGATCTCGCGCTCGCGGTCGAGGGCCGACTTGCGGCGCACCTCGGTCGGATGGGCCGTCAGTACCGGGCTGATCAGGGCGTGCTCGAGGGCGGCGCGAATGTCGTCCGGCGTGAAGCCGCCTTCGGCGAGACGCGACAGGGTCAGCGCCAGGCTGCCGTCCCTCGGATCGGACTTGGCGATCTGGTGCGCGCGGTTGCGCCGGATGTGGTGCTGGTCCTCGCAGATGTTGGCAAGGTGAGAGAAGTAGCTGAATGCACGGATGGTCTGGATCGCTCCCCCGCGGGAGAGATGGGAGAGGATGTCCTCCAGCTCCTCGCGCGCGGTCGGATCCTCGTCGCGATGGAAGCGCAGGCCCAGCTTCCGCACCTGCTCGATCAGCGCGAAGATCTCGCCGCCTTCCTGGGTACGCACGACCTCGCCGAGGAGACGGCCCACGAGGCGGATGTCCTCGCGGAGCGGCGCGTCCTTGTCGTCGCTGGTATTCATGGCGGTCTCCATCGGTCCTGTCGCGGCGCGATCGGGATGTCCGAAACAGTGTCGGCCGGCGTCCGGGACATGCCGGTGCTGCCGCACGATGCAACTCCGGCGCCACCTCCGGGCGCGGAAATGCACAGCAGCCTAGCACGATGGATGCGGCACTGTTGTGCCGGAACCACGGGGCCGATGCATAGCGAGCAGTCCGCCTACCCCGCCAGTGCATAACTAAAAGTCACAACTTGGGCAGAGAATGCCTCATACTTAGGAGCGTTCGAGAATGTATAGGTCGCGAACACACGGGGAGGTTTGATGGACCCGCAAGCGCTGGACCGAGACGCACTCACTCTGAGTGACCTGCGCAAGACCGTTGGCCGGGAAATGTGGGTTTCCCGCTGGTTCACGGTGGATCAGGCTCTGATCGACCGGCATGCCGAGTCGAGTGGAGACCGGCAGTTCATTCACGTCGATCCGGTGCGGGCGAAGGCCGAGTCGCCGTTCGGCGGCACGATCGCGCACGGGTTCCTGACCCTGTCGCTCCTGCCGGCGATGTCGAACGACGCGCTGCCGCCCCGCAAGGGCGTCCGCATGACGCTCGACTATGGTTTCGACCGGGTGCGCTTCCTGGCCCCGGTGCGCTGCAATTCGCGCGTCCGCGGCCGTTTCTCGCTGGTCCACCTCGACGACCAGACACCGTCGGAGCTGACGCTGACCTGGTCGGTGACCGTCGAGATCGAAGGCGGACTGAAGCCCGTCCTCGCCGCCACCTGGATCACCCGCCAATATCTCGAACGCGAGGCCTGAGCGGCCGCCTCGCGCGGATGCGATAGTCGCAGGGATATTGGCGCGGCGACACGCCGCCCGCGCCCAACGCCGGCCGTCCGACGAACGCTCCCCGCATCGCACGGGAGCGCAACGAGGCCTTGCGACCGCCGAGCAGCCGGGGCGCGCCCGCCCGCATCGAACTCTTCCCGTCCGCCATCGCGGTCGACGGCTTCGCGCGCCTTTCATTCGGGCCGGAAGCGGATCCGGCGCGACCTCCCGGTCGCCGTCGCGACGCCCGCACGCGCCGAATCCGGGCCTTGGGTCCTCACCGACGATGCGGCGCGCTTTGCGGCGGCGGCGATGCGAGTGGCATTCGTCCGAACCATTGGTGCGTTGCGGAGCGGGATGCGGAGGGATAGGACCGGTCGGCCCGAAGGGGACGATCCGGCAGGCGAGGCCTGCGCGTTCCCCACGGATCGGGCGACGCTCGGGAGGCGGCCTTGGCAGACATCGTCCTTTACACCAACCCCATGTCGCGCGGCCGCGTGGCGCGCTGGATGCTCGAGGAGGTCGGCGTTCCCTACGACGTCGTCTACCTCACGTACGGTGAGGCCGGGATGGGCGGCGCCGAGTACCGCGCCATCAACCCGATGGGCAAGGTCCCGGCGATCCGCCACAACGGCGAGACCGTCACCGAGACGGCGGCCATCTGCGCCTACCTCGCCGACGCCTTCCCGGAGGCGGGCCTCGCCCCGGAGCCGGGGCACCGCGGCGCCTTCTACCGCTGGCTCTTCTTCGGCGCCGGCTGCATCGACCCGGCGGTGATCGCCAAGGCGCTGGACTTCCAGGTGCCGCCGGAGCGTGAGGCCGCCGCCGGCTTCGGCTCCTTTCAGCGCACCTTCGACACTCTGGAGGCCGCGCTCTCGGCCGGCCCCTACCTCGCCGGGGACAAGTTCACGGCGGCGGACCTCTACGTCGGCGCGCAGCTCAACTGGGGCATGGGTTTCAACATCATTGAGCCCCGGCCCGTCTTCAAGGACTATGCCGGGCGCCTCACCGCGCGCGACGCGTACAAGCGCGCCTCCGCCCTCGACGATGCCGCCATGAAAGCCTCCTCCGCAGAATGACCAAGCCCACCATCGGCCCGGTGACGCTCAGCGACACGCACGTCACCCTCGCCCCGCTCGAGCACGCCCACCACGACGGCCTCGTCGAGGCCGCCCAGACCGGCGAGCTCTGGCGCCTCTGGTACACGACGGTCCCTTCGCCGGAGGGGATGACGGCCGAGATCGACCGCCGCCTGAAGCTGCAGGAGGCGGGGTCCATGGTCCCCTTCACGGTGTTCGGCGCGGACGGCCGGATCGAGGGGATGACGACCTACATGAACGTCGACCGCGCCAACCAGCGCGTCGAGATCGGGTCGACCTGGTACGCCTCGCGGGTGCACCGCACGCCGCTCAACACCCAGGCCAAGCGCCTCCTTCTGGGGCATGCGTTCGAGGTGCTGGACTGCATCGCTGTCGAGTTCCGCACGCACTTCTTCAACCGCCAGAGCCGCCGCGCGATCGAGCGGCTCGGGGCCAAGCTCGACGGCGTCCTGCGCAACCATCAGGTCCTCGCCGACGGCACGCTGCGCGACACGGTCGTCTACTCTGTCCTGCCGCACGAGTGGCCGACGGTGAAGCGGCACCTGACGTCCTTGCTGGAGTACCGTCCGGACTGAGCCGGGCCGCCCCCCGGTCCCACTCGATCGCGACGCGGGCCCGACGATCGGGGCCGGCCGGATCGGGGCCGACACAATGACGCGCCGGCCGCCGGGGACGGTGCCGGCGCCCATCGGCTAGGTTCGCGCCTCCCGCCCCCGCCTCCCGGACACCCCCATGGACTGGACCCAGCCGATCGACGCCTACTGCGAACGCCTCGGGCCGGAGTTCTGGGCCGAGCCGTGGAACGCCGTCACCAATGCAGCTTTCCTGATCGCGGCGCTCGTCGCCTTCGTCGCGGCGCGGCGGAGGGGCGGGCCGGACGCCGGCATCGCCCTCCTCATCGCCGTGCTCTGCGCGATCGGCGTCGGCTCGTTCCTGTTCCACACGTTCGCCAACCGCTGGTCGGTGATGGCGGACGTCATCCCGATCCAGATCTTCATCCTCGTCTATTTCGCGCTGGCGATGCGCCGCTTCGCCGGGATGGCGTGGTGGGGCGCGATCCTCGCCACGGCCCTCTTCGCCGTCCTGTCGGCGGCGGGGTCGAGCGCGCTGCCCGGCGTCGTCGACCTCAACGGCTCGGAAGGGTACGTCCCGCCCCTCCTCGGCCTTCTCGTCGTGGGGCTGGCGTTGTGGGTGGCGGGACGGCGCGACGCGGGGCGCGCGCTGGTGACCGGCGCGGCGATCTTCGCCGTCTCGCTCACCTTCCGCACGCTGGACCGGGACGTCTGCGGCGCCGCGCCGCTCGGGACGCACTTCATGTGGCACGTCCTCAACGCCGTCCTGCTCGGCCACCTCATCGTGGCGCTGATCCGATACGGCGGCGTCCGGACGGCCGCGGCGGACCGGACGGCCTGAGCCGTCCGGCCGGCAGGGGCTACGCGGCCTTCGGCGCGGCGAGGGCGATGCCGATGAAATCGTCCGCCTTGAGGCTCGCGCCGCCGACCAGCGCGCCGTCGACGTTCTCCACCGCGAGGAGCTCGGCCGCGTTCGAGGGCTTCACCGAACCGCCGTAGAGAATCGGCACGTGCGTCGAAAAGCGCGCCTCGAGCCTGTCACGGATCGCCTTATGCACAGCCGCGACGTCCTCGACCGACGGCGTCCGCCCGGTGCCGATGGCCCAGACGGGCTCATAGGCGACCACCAGCCTGGACGGATCGAGCGAGGCCGGGACCGAGCCGTCGAGCTGGCCGCCGACGACCGCCTCGGTCTCCCCGGCGTCGCGCTGCGCCTCCGTCTCGCCGACGCACACGATCGCGGTCAGCCCCGCGCGCTGGGCCGCGGCGGCCTTCGCGGCCACGAGTTCGTCCGTCTCCCCATGGTCGGCGCGGCGCTCGGAATGGCCGACGATCACGGCCGAAGCACCGCACGACGCCAGCATTTCGGCGGAGATGTCACCGGTGTGGGCGCCCTTCTCCTCCGGGTGGCAGTCCTGCCCGCCGATGGCGATCTTGGACACGGTTGCGCGGTCGGCAAACTTGGAAATCAGAATGGCCGGAGGGCACACCAGGAGATCGATTCCGCGTGCCGTCGCTTCCGGCGCGCGGGCGATCATCCGGCCGAACTCGTCCATCGAGTCCGGTGTGCCGTTCATTTTCCAGTTGCCTGCGATCAGCATTGCGTGTCCTTTTTTCCTAAGACCTGCGCCGGGGCGCGCCGAATGGGCCTCTTGCCGCTGCGGTCCATGGTGCGTATGCCCCAATGCGCGTAAACAACCCGGTCGGCGTAAACAAACGGCTCTCTCATGTTGAATGAAATGCGACGCGGGGCGAAGGGGACCCTCGCAAAACTCCTCATCGCGCTCCTTGTCCTCTCCTTCGCCGTCTGGGGTGTCTCCGGCTTCGTAAACACGGTCAACCCGACCGAGGTTGCGCGTGCCGGCGATACTCCCGTCTCCGCTCGCGAGTTCGAGCGGGCCTGGCGCGTGCAGTCCATGCGGATCACGCAGCAGCTCGGCCGAAGCCTCACCCCGCAGGAGATCCAGTCCTTCGGGATCGCCAACAGCGTCCTCCAGTCGCTCGTGACGGGCGCGCTGCAGGTCGACGCGGCGCACGATCTCGGCATCGACGTCAGCGACGACACGCTCGCCGAGCGGCTCCGCAGCGACCCGCGCTTCGTGCCCGAGGGCGGCAACTTCGACCGCAACGCCTTCAACCGTTACCTCGCGAACTTCAACTACAGCGAGAACGAGTTCTTCAAGGTCGAGCGCGAGGCGGCGGTGCAGGAGATGTGGACCAACAGCCTCGTGGGCGGCCTCACGGTGCCGACCCCCTACCTCGAGGCCGTCAACCGGTTCACGAACCAGACCCGCGAGATCGCGAGCTTCCGCCTCGACAACGACAGCCTGTCGACGATCCCCGATCCGACGGAGGAGGAGCTGCGCGCCTTCTACGACGAGCACAAGGACGAGTTCCGCGCTCCCGAGCGCCGGTCCTTCTCCATCGTGACCCTGTCGCCCGACGCGCTGGCCGAACCCGAGGTCGTCAGCGAGGACGCGGTGCGCCGCGCCTACGACGCGGACGGCGCCTACGGCACGCCCGAACGGCGCGAGGTGCAGCAGGTGGTGCTCGACGATCCGGACGTGGCGCAGAAGGCCGCCGACGCGATCAACGGCGGCACCGCCTTCTCGGCGATCCTGCGCGAGCTCGGCAAGAAGCGCTCCGACGTCGACCTCGGCCTCGTCGCCAAGTCGGCGATCTTCGACCCGGCCATCGCCGAGGCGGCTTTCTCGCTCGACGCGCGCAAGGCGACCGTGGTCGACGGCCGCTTCGGCCCGACCCTCGTCCGTGTCGACGACATCGAGGCCGCCGCCAAGCAGCCGTACGACGAGGTGAAGGACGAGATCCGCGCCTCTCTCGCCCTCGACGAGGCCATCGACCAGGCCCGCGCGCTGCAGACCGACGTGACCGACGCGGTCGCCGGCGGCGCGCCCGTCGCCGAGATCGCCGACCGGTTCGACCTGCCGACGCAGACCGTCGAGGCCGTCGACCGCAACGGTCGCGACGAGAACGGCGAGACCGTCGACATCCCCGGCCGCGAAGCCGTGCTGAACGCGGCCTTCGCCGCCGAGGCCGGTGCCGACCCCGCGCCCGTCGAGGATGGCGACGCCACCATCTGGGTCCAGACCGATACGATCATCGAGGCCGACATCCTGCCCTTCGAGGAAGCGCAGGGCGACGTGCTCCTCGCCTGGACCGAAGCCCAGCGCTCCAAGCAGCTCGACGAGATGGCGACCGCCGCGGTCGAGGCCGTCAACTCCGGCACGCCGATCGCCGACGTCGCCGCGCAGTACGGGGCGGAGGTCGCCCAGTCCGCGCCGTTCACCTTCAGCGCCGCTCCCGAAGGCATGCCCCGCGCGGTCGCCGCGGCGGCGTTCGAGGGGCCGCGCGGCCACGGCGCATCGGTGCCGGACGGCAACACGCGGATCGTCTTCCAGGTGACCGACGTCACCGAGCCGGCCTTCTTCGTGGAGGATCAGGGGCTGTCGCGCGTGCGCCAGCAGCTCGACGAGGGCATGGCCAACGCGGTGCTGTTCGACTTCCTCAACGCTTGGCAGTCCGACGTCGGCGCGACGGTGAACCAGCAGATCCTCAACCAGCTCACCGGCGTGGGCCAGGGACAGGGCTGATGACCGACCTGCTCGAGACCGGGGGGATCCGCTTCGGTGGCTAACCTCAAGACGTTCATCGCGAAGGCCGCGTCGGGGGAGCCCCTGACGCGCGCCGAAGCGTCCGCCGCGTTCGACGTCCTGATGTCGGGCGAGGCGACGCCGGCCCAGATCGGCGGCCTCCTCATGGCGCTGCGCGTCCGGGGCGAGACGGTGGACGAGATCGCCGGCGCCGTCGACGTGATGCGCGCCCGCATGCTGCCGGTGCAAGCCCCGGCCGACGCGATCGACATCGTCGGCACCGGCGGCGACGCATCGGGAACCTACAACGTCTCCACCTGCGCCGCGTTCATCGTCGCGGCGGCGGGGGTGCCGGTCGCCAAGCACGGCAACCGGGCGCTCTCCTCCAGGTCGGGTGCGGCCGACTGCCTCTCCGCGCTCGGCATCACGCTCGACCTCTCGCCGGAGGGGATCGCCGCCTGCATCCGCACCGCCGGCATCGGCTTCATGTTCGCCCCGGCGCACCATGCGGCCATGAAGCACGTCGGCCCGGCCCGCGTGGAGCTCGGCACGCGCACGATCTTCAACCTCCTCGGCCCGATGTCGAACCCGGCGGGCGTCAAGCGCCAGCTCCTCGGCGTCTACTCGTCCGAGTGGGTGCGCCCGCTCGCCGAGGCGCTCGCCACCCTGGGCGCCGAGCGCGTGTGGGTGGTCCACGGGACCGACGGCCTCGACGAGATGACGACCACGGCCGAGACCGAGGTGGCCGCCGTCGAGAACGGCAAGGTCACCACCTTCACCGTCACGCCCGAGGACGCCGGCCTGCCCCGCGCGGCCCCGGCCGACCTCATCGGCGGCGACGGTGCGTACAATGCGGCCGCGCTGCGCGACGTGCTCGCCGGCAAGCCGAGCGCCTACCGTGACATCGCCTGCCTCAACGCGGCCGGCGCGCTCGTCGTCGCGCAGAAGGTGGAAACGCTTGCGGAGGGCGTGAAGCTGGCCCAGAACCTCCTGGACGACGGCTCGGCCGCGGCGCGGCTCGACGCGCTGGTGTCGGTCTCGAACGCCGCCGCGACCGCGAAATAGGAGTTTCCCCGACGTCATGGACGCCGCACCCGACATTCTGGCGCGCATCGAGGCCTACAAGCGCGAGGAGATCGCCGCCGCGCGCCTCGTCGAGGACTCGGCCTCCTGGCGCGCCCGTGCCGAGGCGGCCGCTCCGCCGCGCGACTTCGTCGGCGCCCTCAGGGCCGCAGCCGCCGCGGGCCGTCCGGGCCTCATCGCCGAGATCAAGAAGGCGAGCCCGTCCAAGGGCCTGATCCGGCCCGACTTCGACCCGCCCGCCCTCGCCCGCGCCTACGCCGACGGCGGCGCGACCTGCCTCTCGGTCCTCACCGATGCTCCGTCCTTCCAGGGCGCGCCTGAGTTCCTCAGCGCCGCGCGGGAGGCCTGCTGCCTGCCGGTCCTGCGCAAGGACTTCATGTACGTGCCCGAGCAGGTGTTCGAGGCGCGCGTGTGGGGCGCGGACTGCATCCTCGTCATCATGACCGGCGTCGACGACGCGGTAGCGCGCGACCTCGTCGACGCGGCGCATGCCCTCGGCATGGGCGCGCTCCTCGAGGTGCACGACGAGCGGGACATGGAGCGCGCGCTCGCGCTCCCCTCCCCGCTGATGGGCGTCAACAACCGCGACCTCAGGACCTTCAAGACCGACCTCGCCGTCACCGAGCGGCTGGCGGCGATGGTCCCGCCCGACCGCCTGCTCATCGCCGAATCCGGCATCGCCACCCACGCCGACGTCACGCGCCTGCAGGCCGTCGGCGCAAGCGCCTTCCTCATCGGCGAGAGCCTCATGCGCCACGCGGACGTGACCGCCGCGACGCGCGCGCTGCTCGGCAACCCGCTGACCCACATCGACGCCACCGGCGCGGCCCGGATGGTGGACGTCTCCGCCAAGGCCGAGACGACCCGCACGGCCGTCGCCGAGGGGACCGTCACGATGGCGCCCGACACGCTCGCCGCCATCCAGGCCGGCAACGTGAAGAAGGGCGACGTCGTCGGCGTGGCGCGGATCGCCGGCATCATGGCCGCCAAGAAGACCTCGGAGCTGATCCCCCTCTGCCACCCGCTGCCGCTCTCGTCGGTGTCCGTGGACCTCGAGCCGGACCCGTCGCTGCCCGGCTACCGCGTCACCGCGCGGGCGAAGACCACGGGGCGCACCGGCGTCGAGATGGAGGCCCTCACCGCCGTCTCCGCCGCCTGCCTGACGCTCTACGACATGGCCAAGGCCATGGACCGGGGCATGGTGATCGGCGGCGTGCGGCTCCTGGAAAAGTCCGGCGGCCGCTCGGGCGAGTGGCGCACCTCTTGATTGACGTCGACGAGGCGCAGGCCCGCCTGATCGCCGCCGCTCCCCACCTCCCGTCCGAGACCGTACCGCTCGCCGAGGCCGCCGGCCGCGTCGTGACGGTCGACGTCGTCTCGATGCGCACGCAGCCCCCCTTCGCCTCGTCCGCGATGGACGGCTACGCGGTCCGCACCGCCGACATGCCCGGCCCGGTCCGGGTGGTGGGCGAATCCGCGGCCGGGCGGCGCTACCCGCGTCCGCTGGGTCACGGCGAGGCGGTCCGCATCTTCACCGGCGCCCCGGTGCCGGAGGGGGCAGACGCGATCCTCATCCAGGAGGACGCAGCGCGCGACGGCGATGCGCTCACGGCCACCGACACGGTCAAGCCGAACGACCACATCCGCGCGCTCGGCCTCGACTTCGCCGCCGGCGACACACTGGTGGCGGCCGGCACCGTCCTCGCGCCGCGCCACATCGCACTCGCCGGCGCCGGCGGCCATGCGGAACTGACGGTCGCCCGCAGGCCCCGCGTCGCCTTCCTCGCCACCGGCGACGAACTCGTGCCGCCCGGCTCGCCCACCGGTCCCGACCAGATCGTCGCCTCGATCACACCCGCGCTCGCCGCGACGGTGCGCGCGGCCGGCGCGGACCCGATCGACCTCGGCATCGCGCCGGACGACCGGGCCGAGATCGCCCGGCGCTGTGCCGCCGGGATCGCCGAGGCGGACATCCTCGTCACGCTCGGCGGCGCCTCGGTCGGCGACCACGACCTGGTCAAGCCCGCCCTCTCGGACCTCGGCATCGAGCCGGACTTCTGGAAGGTCGCGGTGCGGCCGGGCAAGCCGCTGATGTTCTCCTCCAGGCCGCTCGTTCTCGGCCTGCCGGGCAACCCGGTATCGGGCGCGGTCTGCGCGGTCCTGTTCCTCGTTCCGCTGGTGAAGGCGATGCAGGGGGTGACGGCACCGCTGCCGGAGGTGCGCGAGGGGATTCTCGGCCGCGACCTCCCGGCGAACGGCCCTCGCCGCGATCACATGCGCGCGGTGCGATCGGGATCGACGATTACGCCAGCATCGCGGCAGGATTCATCGATGCTAGCCGTGCTCGCGGCTTCGGATGTTCTGCTCGTGCGTCAACCGCATGAAGGTCCCGTGCCGGCGGGGAGTCCATGTCGGTATATCGCGCTCTGATTGCTTGACTCGTGACGTTCTGCGGGCTCCGCATTGCGGAACACACGACGAACGTGTATAGATGATGGCGGAATGATTCGGGTACCAATGCTGGTCATACAGCGTCAGGACGACGACGAACTATGCTGACGAAGAAGCAGTACGATCTCCTCATGTTCATTCATGAGCGTATGAGCTCGACCGGTGTGCCGCCGTCCTTCGAGGAAATGAAGGATGCGCTCGATCTTAAATCCAAATCCGGCATCCATCGCCTGATAACCGCGCTGGAGGAGCGTGGCTTCATCCGCCGCCTCCCCAACCGCGCCCGCGCGCTGGAAGTCCTGCGCCTGCCGGACGTCGCGCTCGCGAAGTCGAGCCCGCCGCAACGCCCGCGCGGCTTCTCCCCGTCCGTCATCGAGGGGTCGGCCCCGCGCGATCCGGCCATCCCGCCGAAGCGGGGCCCTTCGCTGCGCCCTGTCACGACCGCCTACGACATCGTCGACGTGCCGATGATGGGCCGCATCGCCGCCGGCGTGCCGATCGAGGCGATCCAGCAGCAGAGCTCCGCCGTCCACCTCCCGTCCGACATGCTCGGCCCCGGCGAGCACTTCGCGCTGGAGATCACGGGCGATTCGATGATCGATGCCGGCATCCACGACGGTGACACCGTCGTCGTGCGGCGGACGGACCACGCCGAGAACGGCGACATCGTGGTCGCCCTGATCGACGGCGAGGAAGCGACCCTCAAGCGTCTGCGCAAGCGTGGCAACACCATCGCGCTCGAGGCTGCGAACCCGGCGTACGAGACGCGCATCTTCGGCGCCGACCGCGTCCAGATCCAGGGCAGGCTCGCCGCCCTCCTCCGTCACTACTGACGCGCAGGACCGCAACTGCCGCTCCGGCACCACACGGTGCCGGGCCGCAGCAGCCGACCCGCGAGACCGCAGCCTCCGGACCCGGAACCGACGCGACCTGCCGCCCGGACTCGTTCAGTCCGCGCCAATCACGCGGTCCCCGCGACGGCCACCATTCGGCCCGCCTCGTTCGGCGCGGCGGATCCGTCGGCTTTCCCTGAACGACCTGCCTCTCCCCGACCTCCTGCCCGGACCTCCACGCCCGCGGGCGCGGCCCATCGATCGGCATTTCCCGGCGACCTGCCTCTCCCCGCCGGCGAGCCCGGACCTCCACGCCCATCGGCGCGGCCAATCGATCGGCATTTCCCGAGGGCCCTGCCTTCCCCGACGGCCGGCCCTGACCAGCACGCCCATGGGAGTGGCCAATCGATCGGCATCTCCCGGGCGACGTGCCTCTCCCCGACGGTCTGCCCGGACCTCCACGTCCATGGGCACGGACAATCGATCGGCATTTCCCGAGGGACCGCCTGTCCCCGCCGGCCTGCCTGGACCGCTACGCCCGTGGGCGAGGCCAGTCGATCAGCATTTCCCGGGGCGAGCTGCCTCTCCCCGACGTCCATCGCGGCCCGCCATGCCGGCGGGGGCGGCCGGTGCGGGGCGTTAGAGCGAGCTGCAGAGGTGGCCGCCGTCGATGGAGATGACGCTGCCGGTCATGTACGCCGACGCATCGCTCGCCAGGAGGCAGAGCGCGCCGGAGAGGTCGTCCGGCTGTCCGAGCCGGCGCTGCGGAATGCGCCGGACCAGCGCCGCGCCCGCGTCGGTGGCAAAGAATTCGCGGTTGATGTCGGTCTCGATGTAGCCGGGGCAGATCGCGTTGACGCGGATGCCGTAGCGCGCCCACTCGAGCGCCAGCACCTTCGTCATGTGGATGAGGCCGGCCTTCGCCGAGGCGTAGTGCACCAGAGCGCCTGCCGGCCGCAGCCCGGTGATCGAGGCGATGTTAATGATCGACCCGCCGTGCTGGGCCGTCTTCAGCCGCTGCGCCGCCTCGCGCGCGACGGTGAAGCAGCCGGTGAGGTTGGTGTCGATGACGAAGCTCCAGTCCTCGTCGGAGACGTCCAGCGCCGGCTGCGCGGTCGACACGCCGGCGTTGTTCACCACGACGTCGATCGTCCCCAGCTCACTAGCGGCGGCGTCGAGCCCGGCCGCGATCGAGGCCGTGTCGGTGACGTCCATCGCGACCACGCCGACGGTGGTGCCGAGGGTGGCGAGCTCGTCCCGGAGCGCCTCGAGCCGGTCGAGCCGGCGGGCGGCCAGCACCAGCGAGGCCCCCGACCGCGCGAGCGCCTTCGCGAAGTTCGCGCCGAGGCCGCTCGAAGCGCCGGTGACCAGCGCGACCTTCCCCTCCAGCGACAGTTCCATCCCGTGTCTCCTCGTTTCTACGCCGCCCGGCTGCGATGCCGCGTCACCGGAGCGTGCCCCGGACCGGACACCCGACCCGCTCCGCTCTACCCCGTCGCACGACCCATCGCCATCATTTTGTCAGACGATCCCGTCTGACGCTACACGCCTCGCAGGGCATGTCGGGGAAGTATGGAACAGGTACGGCAGGGTTCCCACCGGGACAGGCCCTGCCGTGCGGGCCGACCATTCCCGGGATGCCGCCAGGGTGCCCGTCCGGGCCAGTCGCGCCCCGAACGGCGCCGCCATAACCGTGCGGCACCGGGCGAGCCTAACTGCCTGGGCCTGACCGGACACTCGCGCCGGACGGACCAGTCGCCGTAGCGCGAAGCCGACCTAGCTGCGCGGGCGGCGGATCTTCCACACGCCGTCGGCCGTCGCGACGACCGTGTCGCCGACCCTCGCGGTCCCGCGCAGGAAGATCACCGAGCGTGTCGTGCGCACCACCTCGATCTCCGCCTCGAGCAGCGAGCCGGCCATCACCCCCTCGACGAAGGAGACGTTGAGGTTGATCGTCGCCTGCCCGGGCGCGTCGTGCGTGCGGGAGCCGTAGACGCCGATGGCGTGGTCCAGGAAGGTCATGATCGCGCCGCCGTGCACGATCCCGAACCCGTTGAGGTGACGTTCCTCGACGCGCATCGCGTAGCGGACGTCGCCGTCGGGAAGCGTGCGCATCAGGAGCGGACCGACCCAGTCCATGTAGCCCTGGCCGGACAGCGCCGTCCAACCGTCGTCCATCACCTTGCCCGCGTCCACGCGTCGACCCCTCCGTTCCGGTTGCGGCCGCCTAGCACGGCGGCGGTCCGCAGACCAACCTCGCGGCCCGCCGGGGCCGGCGAAAGGCCGCGCTCAGGACGCGGCATCGGGGACGAGACGGGCGGCGAGCGCGTCGCGCATCAGTGGCGCCACGGCACCGGCGGCCTCGTACTGGACCCAGTGGCCCATCCCGTCGATGACGTGCTGCCGCGCGCCGGCGGGGTGGGCCTTCAGGATCTCCCAGCGCTCGTCGTGCTGGAAGGCGACGGCGTCGCGCTCACCGTAGATCGCGGTGATCGGCGCGGTCACGTCCGGCAGCGCCTCCAGCAAGGCGGCGCTGCGCGAGGCGAGGCGGCTCGGTGCCCGCGCGCGCGGCACGTTCAGCGTCTGGATGTGGACCGCGAGGTCGTCGATCCGGTCCGCGTTCGCGAACATCATCGAGGCGAGGTTCGCCCGGTGGACCTCGGCCAGCGCGTCGGAGCTCACAGTGCGCACCTTGCGCAGCGGCGGCGGATCGGAAAGGGCGAAGCCGAAGCCCATCGAGCCGACGATGACGAGTTCGCGGCACTGCGTTCCCAGCATCCGCGCCGCGCGCGTCGCGACCACGCCGCCGAACGAGAACCCCGCCAGCGCGACCGGCTCGGACCCGCACAGGATCTTCAGGCCGGCGACGATGGGTTCGGCCATGGCGTCGGCGAACGCGGTCCCCTCGTTCGGAATGTCGGGGAGGTCGCCGGACGCGCCGTATCCCGGCATGTCGGCGACGAGGATGCGGTTCGCCTCGGCGAGCGGCGCGATCATCCGCAGCCAGTGCAGCCAGGAGCCGTGGCCGCCGTGGAGGAGCGCGAGCGGCGGGCCGTCGCCGAAGGCGTGCCACACCATCTCACCGCCGCCGCACGGCGTCTTCAGCACGGTGGCCGCAGCCTCGAAGGCCGCGACGACCTCCGCCGGTTCGCTAACTCCGTCATCCAAGAGCGCCGCCGCGCGCGACAGCGCCGCGGCGGAGGACTTTGCATCGTCCGACATCATGTCTCCCTGTGGTCGATCCGTCCGAAGACGCGCGGCCTCGGCGACCGTCCCGGCCGGCGCGAGCCCCGCACCATTGATCCCGGCATTTTACATGCCCCGAAATCGAGACCCGCACAGACCGGAGTTCATTCCGGACTCCATTGGGTCTTCCTATACCTCAATCCGGGACCGGAACCGGCGCCACGACATCTGGTCGCGAGCGAAACCCACGGACGTCATGCGCAGTCGATCACCGGACAGTGGGCCGAATTGCGGCGCTCTCAGGCTCGCAACGCTATCGGTTCAGGATATGGCTCGACCGTCGCCTCCGTGCGGATGGCGAGCACGTGGCGGAGGGCTACGACGGGGCCGGGGCGATGCCGGGCCTGTCCCGCGACAGGGCGACCTTGGCGAGTTCCGCCTCGTAGGCGGCGAAGAGCTCGTCCGGCGACGTCCCCAGATTGTGCAGGGTTTCGAAGGTGTAGAGGCCCGTGTCGTGCCCGTCGTCGAAGCCGATCCGCACCGCGTAGCGGCCCACCGGGTCGATGGAGCGGATCGTCACGCCCCGCTTGCCGCCGATCACCTGCCGCGCTCCATGCCCGGTTCGCTCCGCCGACGGCGTCATCACACGGAGCAGCTCCGCGCTCACGGCGTGCCGGGTTCCGTCGTCGTAGTCCACCGTCAACACCGAATGGTCGCGGTTGACGGTGAGGCGAGTGGGCCATGGGATAGGTTGCATGACACGCATCCTTTCGGATGGGCTTGGATGAAGGGGCGATAAGCCGATATAAACAAGTCCGACACAGATGAGGCAACGCATGACGTCAGTCCTGGAGGACACATTCGGTCGGCGGGTCACGTACCTGCGCATCTCGGTCACCGACCGGTGCGACTTCCGGTGCGTCTACTGCATGTCCGAGAACATGTCGTTCCTTCCCAAGCGCGACCTCCTCACGCTGGAGGAGCTCGACCGCGTGTCGACGGCGTTCGTCGAGCGCGGTGTCACCAAGCTGAGGATCACAGGCGGCGAGCCGCTGGTGCGACGCAACGTGATGAGCCTCTTCCGCGACCTCTCCCGCCACCTCAAGAGCGGCGCGCTCGAGGAGCTGACCCTCACCACCAACGGCTCGCAGCTCGGCAAGTACGCGACCGAGCTCGCCGACTGCGGGGTGCGCCGCGTCAACGTCTCGCTCGACACGCTGGACCCGGACAATTTCCGCGCGATCACCCGCTGGGGCAACCTCGACAAGGTGCTCGAGGGGATCGACGCCGCGCAGGCCGCCGGCCTCAAGGTCAAGATCAACATGGTCGCCCTCAAGGACGCCAACGAGGACGAGATCGTGCCGATGCTGCGCTACTGTCACGAGCGCGGCCATGACCTCACCCTGATCGAGACGATGCCGCTGGGCGAGATCGAGGCGGACCGGACCGACCAGTACCTGCCGCTCTCCACCGTGCGCCAGCGCCTCGCCGAGGAGTTCACCCTCACGGACCTCACCGATCGCACCGGCGGTCCGGCCCGCTACGTGCGGGTGGAGGAGACCGGCGGGCGCGTCGGCTTCATCACGCCGCTGACGCACAATTTCTGCGAAAGCTGCAACCGGGTGCGCCTGACCTGCACCGGCACACTCTTCCTGTGCCTCGGCCAGGACCACGCCGTCGACCTGCGCGCGCCGATGCGCCAGTCGGAGGGCAACGAGGCGCTGCACCGGGCCATCGACCATGGCATGGGCATCAAGCCCAAGGGCCACGACTTCGTCATCGAACGCCGAAACGAACGGCCGGCGGTCGCGCGGCACATGTCCACGACCGGGGGCTGACACCCGCAAGAGGCTCTCCCTGAAGCGCGCGGGCGGGCCTCCGAAAAGGAAAGTTTGTGACTCCACCAGAGTGCCCGTCGGCCGAGTTCGAGCCGGCGCAACGCTATGCGCCGTCGACAGAGCCAGACGCACCCGACGCCCCTCGGACCCCGGCGGCCCCCGCGAAGCCGAACACCATCACCGCGCCGACCGCCCCTGCCGCCGCCGCGCAGACGACCGACCCGACCCCGACCCGCAGCCCGGCACCGCTGTGGCTCCTGATTTCCGTCTCCACGGTCCAGCCCATCGCGCTCAACATGTACGTGCCCGCCATGGGCACCATGCAGAGCGACCTGAGCACGACGCGCGCGCTCATCTCGGCCACGCTCTCCGCCTTCCTCGTCGCCACCGCGCTCGCGACGCTGGTGGTCGGCGCCCTGTCGGACCTGCGCGGACGGCGGCCGGTGCTGATCGGCGGGCTGGCGCTGTTCGCCGTGGGCTCGGCGATGTGCGCTGCGGCGCCCACCATCACGGTGCTGATCGTCGGGCGCATCGTCCAGGCGATCGGCAGCAGCGTGGGGCTGGCGCTGTCGCGGGCGGTGGTGCGCGACATCTACGGCGCGCGCTCCTCCGCCTCCGCCATCGCCTACGTCACCATGGGCATGGCCGTGGCGCCGATGCTGGCGCCCAGCCTCGGCGGCGTCATGTCCCAGGCTCTCGGCTGGCGCAGCATCTTCCTGTTCATGGCCATCGTCGGCGTCGCCACCACGGTGGCGACGGTCGCCCGCCTCGGCGAGACGCACCCGCCGGCACCCGGGCGCGGCGGCTTCCAGCGCATGAAGGACGAGGCGCGCGAGCTCTTCGGCATCCGCGCCTTCTGGCATTTCGTGGCCGCGCTCGCGTTCATCTGCACGAGCTTCTTTGCGTTCATCGCCGGCAGCGCCTTCGTCGCCGAAACGATCCTCGGCCTGCCCCCGGCGGTCTACGGCCTCTACTTCATGTGCGTCGCGGCCGGGTACATCGTCGGCAACTTCTGCACGGGGCGCTTCGTCGAGCGGCTCGGGCTCGTGATGATGATCCGCACCGGCACGGTCGTCACGCTGGCGGGGATCGTGCTGGCGGCGCTCGCGCCGGTCGCGGGGATCATCCACCCCCTCGCCTTCTTCGGGCCGATGACGCTGGTCGGCCTCGGCAACGGCTTCGCGCTTCCCAACGCGATCGCCGGCGCAGTCAGCGTGCGTCCGCACCTTGCCGGCACCGCCTCCGGCCTTGCCGGCTCCTTCCAGCTCGGCGCCGGCGCCGTGGCGAGCCTCGTCGTGGGCCTCCTGTGCGACTTCAACCCGTGGCCGGACACGATGTGGCCCGTCATGGGGCCGATGCTGATCGGCGGCACGATCGCGCTGTTCTTCAGCTTCACCCTGCGGCGCGGCATGGTGAGCTGAGCCGCTCGGCGCCGGCCCGCCGTCGCGGTCCGGCGCTCCGGGGCAGCTCTCAGCTCTCGAACACGATCTCCGGGAACGGCTTCTCCTGCGCGCCGGCGAGGGTCGCGACCAGCTCGGCCGCGATCGCCGCGTAGGCCTTGCCCTCCGGGCTCGCCGGATCGGTGGCGATCGGGCGACCGTTGTCGGACGCATCGCGGATCGCGCGGGTCAGCGGGATGCGGCCGAGGAACGGGACCCCTTCCGCCTCGGCCTCCCGCTCGCCGCCGCCGTGGCCGAAGATGTCGGTCTCGGTACCGCAGTTCGGGCACACGAAGGTCGCCATGTTCTCCACCATGCCGAGGACCGGCACCTTCACCGCCTCGAACATGTTGGTCGCCTTGCGCACGTCGATGAGGGCGAGGTCCTGCGGCGTCGTCACCACCACCGCGCCCGTCAGCGCGACGCGCTGGGAGAGGGAGAGCTGGATGTCGCCGGTCCCGGGTGGCAGGTCGATCAGCAGCGCGTCGAGCGGCCCCCACTGCGTGTCGCGCACGAGCTGCATGAGCGCGCCGGTCACCATCGGCCCGCGCCACACCACGGCCTTGGCCGGATCCACCAGAAAGCCGATGGACATGACCTTGACCCCATGCGCCTCCAGCGGGATGAAGGCGCCCTTGGGCCGGTACCCCTCCGCGCCGAAGAGGAGAGGGATGGACGGGCCGAAGATGTCGGCGTCGACGAGCCCGACGCGCCAGCCGAGGGCCGCCAGCGAGACCGCGAGGTTGGCCGAGACGGTCGACTTGCCCACCCCGCCCTTGCCGGACCCGACGGCGATGATGCGCTTCACGCCGGCGAGGTTGTCCGGCCCTTCCCCGGCCCCCGCCGTGCCGCTCGCCGCCGGACGGCCGGACGGAGGTGCGGCGCGGTGCGCGGTGGCGGGGCGCGCGGCCGGGGCTGCCGGCGGCGGCGCCGTGGGTGCGGTAGCTCCCGTGGGTGCCGACCGCGCGCCGCCGACGAGGCGCCGGGCCTTGTCGAGCAGGCCGGGGCGCGAGGCGGGCGCGGGCTCGGACGTGCCGTCGCGCTCGTCCACCACCGCGGCGAGGACGTCCGTCACGCCCTCCAGCGCCCGGATGGCCGCCTCGGCGGCGCTGCGCGCACCCTCCATGGCGACGGGGTCGTGGGAGGCGAGCGCGAAGCCGACGCGTCCGTCCTTCACCACCAGCGAGCGGATCCGCTCCCGCGAGACGAGGTCGCCCCCGTCGGGGTCCGGCACGGTGGCGAGCACCGCCAGCACCGATTCGCGTGAGACCATGGGCCGTTCTCCTCCTCGCCGCGGGCTCGCCGCTTCGGGCGGCGCAGCCGGGCGTTTCGTTCGCATTCAACGCCGGCATAGCGGGGTTTGCCGGTCGCATCCCCTCTTCTTTCGTGCCGTCCGGTACGTCAACGCGGTTGACGCGCCGTCTCAAGCCGTGAAGATGCAGCCCCCGGAACGATTGCCGTGATGTCCAAACCGTTGTCCCGCCCGTGACCCGCAGCCTTGAGCGCATGGCCTTCGTGGCCGCGGAAACCGCCGAGGCCCGGACCGCAGCCCAGACGCTCACCGACCGCTACGGCTCTTACGAGCCTGATGATGCGGACGTCATCGTCGCCCTCGGCGGCGACGGGCTGATGCTGTCGTGCCTGCACCGTTTCATGTCCACCGGCAAGCCCACCTTCGGGATGAACCGTGGCTCGGTCGGCTTCCTGATGAACGACTTCGCGCTCGACCGCCTGCACGAGCGCATCGCCGCCGCCGAGATGACGACGATCCGCCCCCTCCACATGCGCGCCACCAACGTGCGCGACGAGGTGTTCGAGGCACGGGCGATCAACGAGGTCTCGATCCTGCGCCAGACCTACCAGGCCGCCAAGCTCGCGATCCACATCGACGAGCGCCCGCGCCTGCGCGAGCTCATCTGCGACGGCATCCTCGTCGCGACGCCGGCGGGATCGACCGCCTACAACCTCTCCGCCCACGGCCCGATCCTGCCGATCAACGCGCAGCTCCTCGCGTTGACGCCCATTTCGGCATTCCGGCCCCGGCGCTGGCGCGGCGCGCTCCTCCCCGCCCACGTCACGGTGACGATCGAGGCGCTGGAGCAGAACAAGCGGCCCATCGCCGCCGCCGCGGACCACGTGGAGATCCGCCAGGTCGCCCGCGTCGAAGTGCGCGAGGACCGCGACGCGAGCTGCGTCATCATGTTCGACCCGGATCACTCGTGGGACGAGCGCATCCTCGCCGAGCAGTTCATGTACTGATGCCCGCCGGGCGGTTCAGGCGGCGCTCGCCGCCGGCAGTCCGGCGGCCACGCACCGCCTCAGTCCCGCGGCGAACATCACCGCGGCGTCACTGAGCGGCGCGTCCCGGCGGGTGATGAGGCCGAACCCCGCGATCGTCAGCACCTCCGTGCAGGCGAGCTCCGCGAGGAGGCCGGCCCTGATGTGGTCCCGCGCCACGGCGATCGGCAGCAGCGCGATGGCGTCCGACTGCTGCACGAGGTGGAGGATGCCGAAGATCGACTCCGCCTCCACCACGTTCGTCGGCCGCCGCCCGACGCGATCGAACGTCGCATCCAGCGTGCGGCGGGCGGGCGTCGCGGTCGGTTGCAGCACCCAAGGCTGGTCGATGAGGTCCGCCGGCGAGAACGGTCCGCCGGACGAGAGCAGCGCATGCCCCGCCCGCACCACGATGGCGAGCGGCTCGTTCGACAGCGGCTCGAACGCGAACATCGTCCGGTGGCGCGGGTCGCTGACGCGGCCGACCGCGAGGTCGAGGTCGCCGCGCTCCAGGAGCCGCAGGATCTGGTCGCTGGTCTCGCCGACGAGGCGGACCGTCAGGTGCGGGCGCGCGCGCTTCACGTCCGCCACCGTCGTCGCCACAAGATCGGGCGCGGAACCCATGATGGCGCCGACGACGAGCGTGCCGTAGCCGCCCTGACGCATCGCCAGGAACCCCTCCTCGAACCGCTTCAGCCGGCCGAGCTGCTCACGGGCGTGGGCGACGAAGAGCTCGCCCATCTCGGTCACGCGCATGCCGCGCGGCTCGCGCACGAAGAGCGGGCATCCGACCATCGCCTCCACGTCCATCAGCATCTTGGAGCCGGTGGACTGGGTCATGTTCAGCGCCTCGGTGGCGCGATGCATGGTCCCGTGTGCCGCCAGAGCCTCCACCAGCGCAAGATGCCGAAAGCGCAACGTTTGGATGAAGTTGCTCATCAGAGCAGGCGCACCGATCGTGATTTGCGATTGCAGCATGGCACAATCTCATTGGATTGGCACCAGTCCTTTCGGTCAATTGCGCCATCGATCCGACAGAGATCAGGCAATTCAGGGAGCCACAATTCATGGCCGTACCAGTGATCCGGCACGTCCGGGCCAGCGTCGTTCGCGGCGGCGGAGCGGACTACCACGACCAGGGCGCCGACCACTGGATCGACGACAACATTTCGACCCCGATGTCGAAATATCCGCAGTACCGCGCGAGCCGTCAGTCCTTCGGCATCAACGTGCTCGGCACCCTCCTCGTCGAAATCGAGACCGACACCGGGCATCGCGGCTTCGCCGTGACCACCGCGGGCGAGCCCGGCGCCTACATCGTCGAGAAGCACCTCGCCCGCTTCCTCGAGGGCCGCAAGGTCACCGACATCGAGCTGATGTGGGACCAGATGTACAACGCGACCATCTACTACGGTCGCCGCGGCCTCGTCCTCAACGTGATTTCCGGCGTCGACCTCGCCCTGTGGGACCTGCTCGGCCAGGTGCGCCAGGAGCCGGTCCACGCGATGATCGGCGGACCCGTCCGCGACGAGATCACCTTCTACGCCACCGGCGCGCGCCCGGACCTCGCCAAGGAGATGGGCTTCATCGGTGGCAAGATGCCGCTGCGCTTCGGCCCGGCACAGGGCGAGGAAGGCCTCAACGAGGCGGTCGAGCACGTCGCCCGGATGCGCGAGAAGGTCGGCCCCGACTTCTGGCTCATGTACGACTGCTGGATGAGCCTCACGGTCGAGTACGCGACGCGCCTTGCCAATCGGCTCGACCCGATCGGCTTCAAGTGGATCGAGGAGTGCCTCTCGCCCGACGACTACTGGGGCTACGCCGAACTCCGCAAGAACGTCCCGCGCGGCATGCTGGTCACCACCGGCGAGCACGAGGCCACCCGCTGGGGCTTCCGCATGCTGATGGAAATGGACTGCTGCGACATCGTGCAGCCGGACGTGAACTGGTGCGGCGGACTCACTGAATTAATTAAGATTTCGGCGCTGGCCGACGCACACGGCAAGCTCGTCGTCCCGCACGGATCGAGCGTCTACTCGTACCACTTCGTCTGCACCCGGCAGAACAGCCCGTTCGCGGAGTTCCTCATGATGGCACCGAAGGCCGACAAGGTCGTCCCGATGTTCTCGCCCATGCTCGAGGGCGAGCCGGTGCCCGTGAACGGCAAGATCAAGATGTCGGAGCTCGACAAGCCCGGCTTCGGCGTGACCCTCGCCGAGGG
This sequence comes from Acuticoccus sediminis, assembly GCF_003258595.1. Classification (NCBI taxonomy): domain Bacteria; kingdom Pseudomonadati; phylum Pseudomonadota; class Alphaproteobacteria; order Hyphomicrobiales; family Amorphaceae; genus Acuticoccus; species Acuticoccus sediminis. Next base: position 1,576,389 of record NZ_QHHQ01000001.1, on the reverse strand, counting down.
GCTGACGCTCGAACGTCCCTACACGCACTGACCGGCCGCGGCGGCGGCTCACCCGCGGGGCGCTGCGGCGACCCGCGAGGCCGCCCCGCGCCCCTGCCCACAAAAATCTTCTAGGAGGAAGACCCGATGACGATCCTGAAATCCGCACGGATGACCGTGGCGGCGCTCCTGGGCACGGCGATGCTCGCCGGTCCGGCGTTCGCGCAGACGACGATCCGTCTCGCCCACCACCTGCCGGAAAGCTCCGAGCAGCACGTCGCCGCGCTGCGCCTGAAGGAACTGGTCGAGGAGCGCTCGGGCGGCGAGCTCCAGATGGAGATCCTCCCCGGCGGCCAGCTCGGCGGCCAGCGCGAGATCATCGAGGGCGTCCAGCTCGGAACCATCGAGATGGGCTTCGGCGAGAGCGGCCTGTACTCCAACTACGTGCCCGCCTTCGGCATCCTGACCCTTCCCTACCTCTACACCGGCCCGGAGCACTGGGCGGCGGTCGTCGACGGTGACATCGGTCAGACGATGGCGAGCCAGCTCGAGGACGCCACCGGCCTCGTCATCGCCAACTGGATGCTGTCGGGCTACCGCGACACCTACACCACCGACCGCGTGATCGAGACGCCGGCCGACTTCGCCGACCTCAAGATCCGCGTGCCGGAGAGCCCGGTCTTCATCGAGACCTTCAAGGCCCTCAGCGCCCAGCCGACGCCGATCCCGGCCCCGGAGATCTACACCGCGCTCCAGTCGAACGTCGTCCAGGCGATGGAAGGCACCCCCGAGGCCGGCTTCACGCAGCGCATCTACGAGGTGACCAAGCACCTCAACAAGACGCGCCACATCCTGTTCGACGGCTCGTTCGTCACCTCGCGGATGTTCCTCGACGGCCTCTCCGAGGAGAGCCAGAAGATCCTGCTGGAATCGGCCGCCCAGGTCGCCGACGAGCAGCGTGAGGCCCACCTCGGCCGCGAGAAGGACTGGTTCACCAAGCTCGCCGAGACCGGCATCGAGATCCACGAGGTCGATCCGGAGCCGTTCCGTGAGGCGCTGACCCCGCTGCAGGACACCTTCGCCGAGAAGGCCGGCGCCACCGACGCGCTCGCCCAGATCCGCGAACTCGGCGGAGAGTGACCCTGAACCCGGGCGACGCCCAGCGACGGAGCACGCTCCGTCGCATGGCGGACTGGACCGCTGCCGGTATGGCGGCGGTCCTTACGGTCGTCTTCGCGGTCATGATCGCCCTGGTTTTCCTCCAGGTGGTCGACCGCTTCGTCCCCTGGTTCTCCTACTTCTGGACCGAAGAGGTGGTGCGCATCCTCCTCGTCTGGTCCGTCATGATGGGCCTGCCGGTCGTGCTCTACATCCACGGTGAGATCATCGTGGACATCCTGCCGCTGCCCCCGAAGGCGACCATCTGGCGCCTGCGCCTCGCGACGCTCCTCGGCGCGATCTTCCTCGGCTTCCTCGCCTGGTACGGCTACGCCTACGCGGCGCGCTCCGTGAACTTCATGCTCCCGACGCTCGGCATCTCCCGCGCCTGGGTCTACGCGCCCATCCCGCTCGGCGCGGCGCTCGGGATCATCGCCCTCCTGTTCCGCCGCGAAAGCGGGGCGGACGCCTATCCGACCCAGATGGGCGACGACAACCCGGTGCTTCCCACATGACCGTCGCCGTCCTCTTCGCGCTCTTCACGGTGCTCCTGATCGTCGGCGTGCCCATCGCCTTCGCCATGGGCCTCTCGGCGGTCACGGTCGTGCTGATGTTCATGAACGTGCCGCTCGTCCTCCTGCCGCAGCGCTTCTTTTCCTCCCTCGACTCCTTCCCGCTGATGGCGATCCCGCTCTTCATCCTGGCGGGCAACCTCATGAACGTCTCCGGGATCACCGCGGCGATCGTGCGCTTCGCCTCCGCCCTCATCGGCCACATCCGCGGCGGCCTCGCACAGGTGAACATCGCCACATCGCTGATGTTCTCCGGGATCTCGGGCTCGGCGGCGGCGGACGTCGCGGCGGTCGGCTCCATGCTGCTGCCGGCCATGAAGAAGGAGGGCTACAAGCCGGAGTGGTCCGCGGTGATCACCGCGGCGTCGGCGATCCTCGGCCCCATCCTGCCGCCGTCGCTCCTCATGGTGCTCTACGGCGCGATGACCGGGCAGTCGATCGGTACCCTCTTCCTCGCGGGAATCCTGCCGGGCCTTGTCATCGCCCTCTTCCTGATGGCCCTCACCTGGTGGAAGGCCGACACCATCGGCGGCCAGAAACATTCGCGCGCCACGAAGGCCGAGATCGGCCGCGCCTTCCTCGCCGCGCTGCCGGCGCTGGTGCTGCCGGTCCTCATCATCGGCGGCATCCAGTCCGGCGTCTTCACCGCCACGGAGGCCGGCGTCCTCGCGGTCGTTTACGCCCTCCTCTACGGGTTCGTGACCGGCAAGCTCGGCCCGGGCCTCGCCTGGCACCACCTGCGCGACGCGGCCATCGCCACCTCGTCGATCCTCATCATCCTCGGCGGCGCGGCGCTGTTCTCCTGGATCATCGCCCGCGAGGGCTTCCCGGCACAGATCGCCGAGGCGCTGACGACGCTCACCTCGAACCCGTACCTCGCGCTCGGGCTCATCGTCGTGGCGCTCCTGATCCTCGGCATGTTCGTCGAGACGATCTCGGCCCTCATCCTGGTGACGCCGATGCTCGCACCCATCGGCGCCGCCTACGGGATCGACCCGATCCACTTCGCGATCGTGACGATCATCTCGGTGCTGCTCGGCTCGATCACGCCGCCGGTGGCGATCATCCTGATCCTTGCCTGCCGTATCGGCGGGGTGGACTATGCCAAGGTGATCCGCCCCTTCATCCCGTATTTCCTCATCATCCTCGCCGGCCTCGTCGTCATCACCTACGTGCCGGCCGTCACGCTCGCAGTCCCGCGCCTGTTCGCAGGCTACGGCGGCTGACCCCAAGGAGACCCCGCATGAACCACATCGATCTCGCAGGCCGCGTCGCCGCCGTCACCGGCGGCGCGCAGGGGATCGGCCTCGCCGTCGCCAAGCGCCTCAAGGCCGGCGGCGCGAAGGTCACCATCTGGGACCGTGACGAGAAGCTGGGCCGCACCGCGGCCGCCGAGCTCGGCGCCGACTTCCGCGTCCTGGAGCAGACCGACGAGCTCGCCGTCTCCTCCGTGGTGAAGAGCGTCGAGTCCGACTTCGGCGCGGTCGACGTCCTCGTCGCCTGCGCCGGCATCGCCGGCGCCAACGCGCCGGTGAAGGACTACGACCCGGCCGAGTGGCGCCGCATCATCGACATCAACCTCAACGGCGTCTTCTACCTCAACCGCGCCGTCGTGCCGGGGATGATCGCGCGCGGCTACGGACGCATCGTCAACGTCGCCTCGATCGCGGGCAAGGAGGGCAACCCGAACGCCTGCGCCTACTCCGCCTCCAAGGCGGGCGTGATCGCGCTGACGAAGTCACTCGGCAAGGAGTGCGCCGGCTACGACATCGGCGTGAACTGCGTCACGCCCGCCGCCGCCCGCACCCGCATCTTCGACCAGATGAGCCAGGAGCACATCGACTACATGCTCTCGAAGATCCCGCGGAACCGCTTTCTGGAAGTCGACGAAGCGGCTGCTATGATCGCCTGGCTCGCCTCGGCGGATAACTCCTTCACCACCGGCGCGGTGTTCGACCTCTCGGGCGGCCGCGCCACCTACTAAGACGGACCACTTCATGAAACTCCTGCGCATCGGCGAACCGGGCAAAGAGCGCCCCGCCGTCCTCGCCCCCGACGGAACCGCACGCGACCTCACCGGCATCGTCGACGACATCGCGGGCGACGCCCTCACCCCGGCCGGCCTCGACCGCCTCCGCGCGGTCGACACGGACTCGCTGCCCGCCCTCCCCGAGGGCCGTATCGGCCCGTGCGTCGCAGGCGTCGGCAAGTTCATCTGCATCGGCCTCAACTACGCCGACCATGCCGCCGAAAGCGGCATGGAGGTGCCGAAAGAGCCGATCATGTTCATGAAGGCCAACTCGGCAATCTGCGGCCCGAACGACACCGTGCTCGTCCCGCGCAACTCCACCAAGTGCGACTGGGAAGTCGAGCTCGGCGTCGTCATCGGCAAGCCCGGCGCCTACATCGCACCCGATGACGCAATGACCCACGTCGCCGGCTACTGCGTCGTCAACGACGTCTCCGAGCGCGCCTTCCAGATCGAGCGCGGCGGCCAGTGGGTGAAGGGCAAGTCCGCCGACACCTTCGGTCCGATCGGGCCGTGGCTCGTCACCGCCGACGAGGTCCCCGACCCGCAGAACCTCGCCATGTGGCTCGAGGTCGACGGCCACCGCTACCAGGACGGCTCGACCAGGACGATGGTGTTCGGCGTCGCCCACCTCGTCAGCTACCTGTCGCAGTTCATGTCCCTGCAGCCGGGTGACATCATCTCCACCGGCACGCCCCCCGGCGTCGGCATGGGCCAGAAGCCGCCGGTCTACCTCAAGGGCGGCGAGAGCATGTCGCTCGGGATCGAGGGCCTCGGCACCCAGACCCAGAAGGTCGGCAACGCCTGACAGGCCGCGGCGCGAAGCACCGCCCTGCCGTCCCGCGGGCCGTGCCGCGAAATGCGAGGGGGGTTCCCCCCTCGCGCTCCCTCCGTCTCGCCGACGGGCAGGCGTTCAGGTCGGACGCCCGCTGAAGAAGCGGCCATCCGCTCTGAACACCTGATCCAGCCTCGGTCGGGCTGCGGCCGCGTCAAGGGTGAAGGCTTCGCCCGCGCTGCGCGCGCCCTTGACCCGGCCGCATCCCTCGGCGCCGTGCCTCTGGCGAGGAGGATACGTCCGGTGCCGGGGGCGTTGCGCGGGCGTCCCGCCGGACAGGGCTGAGCCGCGGGGAGCGGAGCCGAAGGGGGCTGAGCCGCGGGGGATGCCATCCGGAGGACAGTCCGGCGGCTTGTCCGGGCGCCGTACGCGAGCCGGGCGGACGACGGGGTTACCGGGCGGCGATCGCCTCCTGGACGATCGCCGGCATGTCGGCCACATCCGCCTCCGCACCGAAGACGCCGCCGATGGCGATCAGCAGCGGACCGTCGTCGTTCGCCTCCTGCACCGCCGCCGGGAGGTTCGCCAGGCGGCCACGCCAGACGCGCTGGTTCGGCCGCGCCACATTCCACATCGCGACCGCCGGGGTATCGTCCGGAACGCCCGCCGCACGCGCCCGGTCGACGAAGGCCTCGCTCGTCCGTCCGCCCATGTAGACGACCGCTGTCCGCCCCTCGCCGACGATGGTCGCGACGTCGAGCCCGTCCGGCAGCTTGCCGTGGCGCGAGTGGCCCGTGGTGAAGCTCACCGTCTGGGCATGGTCGCGGTGGGTCAGCGAGGTCTGCAGGATCGACGCCATCGCCGACGCCGCGGTCACCCCCGGCACCACCGACACCTCGATGCCCGCCGCCCGCACCGCCGCGATCTCCTCCCCGGCGCGCCCGAAGATCATAGGGTCGCCCGACTTCAGGCGCACCACCGAGCGGCCCTGCCTGGCGAGGCGGATCATCAGCGCCGTGATGTCCTCCTGCTTGCAGGAGACGCGGCCGCCCCGCTTGCCGACGCAGATGCGCTTCGCCTCCCGCCGGGCAAGCTCAAGCACGTCGTCGGAGACGAGGTCGTCGAACAGGATCACGTCGCAGGCCTGCAGGGCGCGCAGCGCCTTGAGGGTCATCAGCTCGGCATCGCCGGGACCCGCGCCGACCAGCGTGACGCGGCCCGCCATCGACTCGGTGCTCGCCGCGTCGATCAGGTCGTCGACGTCCTCCGGCGGCGCGGCGTCGCCGAACGCGTGGTCGGCGAAGCGCTCCCAGAAGACCCGGCGCGGGCGGCCCATCTCCAGCCGCTCCATCACCCGCGCGCGCACCTTCGCGGCGAGCTTGCCCCAGGCGGCGAGGCCCGGCGGAAGCAGCGTCTCGACCCGCCGCCGCACAGCCTGTCCGACGATCGGCGCGGCACCGTCCGTCGAGATCCCGACCACCACCGGCGAGCGGTTGACGATCGAACCGAACTGGAACTGGCAGAAGGCCGGCTTGTCCACGATGTTGACGGGGACACCCGCCTCGCGGGCGGCGTTGTAGAAGGCCTCGGCCTCCGCGTCGTCCTGCGCGTCGCAGACGGCGATCGCCGCGTCGTCGAAGTCGGCGCGCGTCCAGGTGCGGGGCTCCAGCGTGAGGCTGCCGTCGGCCGCGCCGCGCGCAATCAGCGACAGCATGTCCTCGGACGGGTCGGCCGCGAAGATGTGGACGTCCGCCCCGGCGGCGGCGAGGACTTCCGCCTTCCAGGCCGCGGCCTCCGTGCCGCCTGCGAGCACCGCGCGGCGGCCCTTCAGCCCCAGAAAGACCGGAAGAACGGCAAGCTCTCCCAGTCGCTGCGGCTGAGCCTCAGCCGGTTGGCGCGAGCTGTCGTGCTGCTTCATCGGTCTTCTCACCTACGCTCAACAGGATCCTTGCGATCTCGTTCCGGCACGATCCACAATTCGTGCCGGCCTGCAACCTTTCGCCGATGTCGGCGACGGTGCGCGCGCCGCACCCGGCCGCCGCCACAATCTGGTTGGCGCCGACCCTGAAACAAGAGCAGATCGTCGGCCCCGGGTCGGGCTGATCCGCGCCCGGACGTCCCGCGAGGACGACCGAAACACCGGGAACCGGTTCGCCCAGGAGCCCCGAGACGAAGGAGCGCGACACCGCGACGGGCTGCCTTGCGAGAAACACCGCGCCCGTGAGCCGCCCGTCCGCGATCGCGGCGAAGCGGGCGGCGCCGGCGGCGGCGTCGATGACGCCGACGAGGTCCTTCGTGCCCAGAAGCTCCTCGGCGAGGGCGCGGGCGTCGGCCGTGTCGGCGTCGGCGAACTCCATCGCGGTGCCGCCGGCGACACGAGCCTTCGCCCAGTAGGCGAGCTCGCCCGTCCGGATGGGCCGGGTGGAGACGGCGTAGCCGAACACGCCGGCCTCGAACCGCTCGACGCGGGCGACCGAGAACTTCAGCGCAGGCTGGCCGGACACCGGGTCCACCTTCGCCTCGACGAGGCGGTCGACGCGCGCGTTGGCGCTCGTCTGGTCGGTCCAGTGCATCGGGACGAAGAGCGCCCCCTCGTCGACGCGGTCCGTCACCAGCGCCCGCACCACGACCGCCCCGCGCGGGCTCGACACGGCAACGAGGTCGGCCGCGCCGATGCCGTGCGCCGCCGCGTCGGACGGGTGGATCTCGACGAACGGCTCGCCCATGTGCGCCGACAGGCGCTGCGAGCGGCCGGTGCGGGTCATCGTGTGCCAGTGGTCGCGCACGCGCCCGGTGTTGAGGGTGAACGGGAAGCGGCGCGGCTTGGCGGCCGGCGTCTGCGGTACGGTGACGACGAACCGGCCACGGCGGGACGGGGTGTAGAAGCCACCCTTGGCGAAGAAGCGCGTGGCCGGAGCCCCGCCGGCGCGCACAGGCCACTGGACCGGAGCCATGTCCGCGTACGCGGCCTCGCCCTTGCCGGCGAGGCCGGAGATGTCGAAGTCGCGGCTGTCGTCGTTCTGTGCCCCGGAGAGGCGGGCGTACTCGTCGAACACCTCGTGCGGGCCGCTCCAGGCGAACGCCTCGCCGAAGCCCATCCGCTGCGCGACGTCGGCGACGATCTGCCAGTCCGGCCGGGCCTCGCCCGGGAGCGGCAGGAAGGCCCGCTGCCGGGAGATGCGCCGCTCCGAGTTGGTCACCGTGCCGTCCTTCTCGCCCCACCCGGCGGCCGGGAGCTTCACGTGGGCGTGCCGGAGCGTGTCGGTGGCGGCGACGACGTCGGAGACGGCGAGGAAGGGAACGCGCTTCAGCGCCTCCTCCACGCGGCCGGCGTCAGGGAGCGAGTCGGCCGGGTTGGTCGCCATCACCCACAGCGCCTTGATGCGCCCGTCGTGGACCGCGTCGAACAGCTCGACCGCCTTGAGGCCCGCCTTGTCGGCGATCACCGGGGCGTTCCAGAAGGACTTCACGATCCGGCGGTGGGCGGCGTCCTCGATGTCCATGTGGCAGGCGAGCATGTTGGCGAGGCCGCCGACCTCGCGTCCGCCCATCGCGTTCGGCTGGCCGGTGATGGAGAACGGCCCCGTTCCGACGCGGCCGATCCGGCCCGTCAGCAGGTGCGTGTTGATGATCGCGTTCACCTTGTCGGTGCCGCACGCGGACTGGTTCACGCCCTGGCTGTAGACGGTGACAGTCCGCTCCGTCGCCGCCACCATCGCGAAGAAGGCGGCGACGTCGGACGGCGCGAGGCCGGTCTCCTCGGCGACCCGGTCGACGGTCCAGCCGGCGACGTTGGCGAGCGCGGCGTGCCAGCCCTCGGTGTGTGCCTCGACGTAGCCGGTGTCGGTGAGGGCCGCGTCCGCGAGGTGCTTCAGAAGGCCGGTGAAGAGCGCGACGTCGGTGTCGGGCTTGAGCTTCAGGTGCAGGTCGGCGGCGACGGTGGTCGCGGTCGCGCGCGGGTCGACGACGACGATCCTGACCTCCGGCCGGGCGGCCTTCGCCGCCGCGATCCGCTGGAAGATCACCGGGTGGCACCAGGCCATGTTGGAGCCGACCAGCACCAGGAGGTCGGCCGCCTCGAGGTCCTCGTAGGTGCCCGGGACCGTGTCGGTGCCGAACGCGCGGCGGTGGCCGGCGACGGACGAGGCCATGCACAGGCGCGAGTTCGTGTCGATGTTCGCCGTGCCGATGAAGCCCTTCATCAGCTTGTTGGCGACGTAGTAGTCCTCCGTCAGCAGCTGGCCGGAGACGTAGAGGGCGACCGAGTCCGGCCCGTGCTCGGCGACCGTCCGGCCGAACGCGTCGGCGACCGCGTCCAGCGCGGCGTCCCAGGAGACCCGCCTGCCGCCGATCTCGGGGTGGAGGAGACGGTCTTCCAGGCCCACCGTCTCGCCGAGCGCCGAGCCCTTGGAGCAGAGGCGCCCGAAGTTGGAGGGATGGGTCGGATCGCCGGCGATCGAGACGGTGCCGTCCCGATGGGCGGTCGCGAGCACGCCGCACCCGACGCCGCAATAGGCACACGTCGTGGCAACGGCGTTCGCGGCGGCGGGCACGGTCGCCATCACGCGGCCCTGGCGTTCGGGAGGTCGACGAAGATCACACCGTCGACGACGTCGACCGCGACGGTCATGACGGACCCGCCGTCCGGCCCCTCGACCTCGCCGGTGACGAGGGAGACGACCGTGTTGTGCAGCGGGCAGGTCACGGACGTGCCGTGGACGATGCCCTCCGACAGAGGGCCGCCCCGGTGCGGGCAGCGGTTCTCGATCGCGTAGATGCGGTCGTCGGCGGTGCGGAACACGCCGATGCTGGTCCCCAGCGTCTTCACGCAGCGCGCGCCGAGCGGAGGAATGTCGCTCACGCGTCCGATCTTGACGAACGTGCTCACTCTGCGGGCTCCATGACGTTGGGCGGCGGAAACGCCGTGCCGATCTCGGCGAGGGGTCGGAACTCGGTGGCATGGCCGGCGGCGGAGGCCGCCCGCGCCGCCCAGGGGTCGTCCTGGGCGAAGCTCTGGGCGTGGACGAAGCGGGCGAGGTACTCGGCGCGGCGCCCGGCGTCCTCGGCGATATGGGCTCGCACGGTGTCGTAGCCGATCCGCTTGGCCCACTTGTAGATGCGCTCCAGGTAGTGCCCGCTCTCGCGGTACATCTGGACGAGGGCGGCGATGGTCTCGATCGCCTCGTCCTCGGTCGGAACCGAGCAGAGGACCTCGGTGCCCTTGATGTCGAGGCCGGCGGCTCCGGCGAAGTGGATCTCGTAGCCGCTGTCGACACACACCACGCCGACGTCCTTGCACGTCGCCTCGGCGCAGTTGCGCGGGCAGCCCGACACGGCGAGCTTCACCTTCGCCGGCGTCCACGCGCCCCACAGGAAGCGCTCCAGCCGGATGCCGAGGCCGGCCGAATCCTGCGTGCCGAAGCGGCACCAGGTGGAGCCGACGCAGGTCTTCACCGTGCGCAGGCCCTTGGCGTAGGCGTGGCCGGAGACGAACCCGGCCTTGCCGAGGTCGGCCCACACGGCGGGAAGGTCCTCCTTCCTGACGCCCAGCATGTCGATCCGCTGGCCGCCGGTGACCTTCACCGTCGGGATCGCGAACTTGTCCACCACGTCGGCGATGGCGCGCAGCTCGTCCGAGGTGGTGACGCCGCCCCACATCCGCGGCACCACCGAATAGGTGCCGTCCTTCTGGATGTTGGCGTGGACGCGCTCGTTGATGAAGCGCGACTGCTCGTCGTCCTCATACTCGCCCGGCCAGTCGGCCACGAGGTAGTAGTTGAGCGCCGGGCGGCACTTCGCGCACCCGTTCGCCGACGTCCACTCCAGCTCCTGCATGACGGCCGGAATGGTCTTCAGGCCCTTCGCCTTGATCAGGCGGCGCACGTCCGCATGGCCGAGCTCCGTGCAGCCGCACATCGGCTGGACGGCGGCGGGGTTGTAGGCCTCCCCCAGCGCGATCCTGAGGAGGTGCTCGACGAGGCCCGAGCACGAGCCGCACGACGCGGACGCCTTCGTGTGCGCCCGCACGTCGTCGATGGACCTGAGGTTCTTTTCGTGGATCGCCGACTCGATCCGTCCCTTACAAACGCCGTTGCAACCGCAGATCTCTGCGTCAGCCGGCAAGGCTGCAACGGCCACCGTAGGGTCCAGGGGGGTGGCCCCCGCGAACGCCTGGCCGAAAATGAGGGTCTCGCGCAGCTCGGAGACGTCGGCGCCGTCCTTCAGCATCTGGAAGTACCAGGCGCCGTCGGCGGTATCGCCGTAGAGGACGACGCCGAGGAGCCGGTCCTCCCTGATGACGAGACGCTTGTAGATGCCGGACGCCGCGTCGCGCAGGACGATCTCCTCGCGGTCCTCCCCGTCGGCGAAGTCGCCGGCGGAGAAGAGGTCGATGCCGGTGACCTTCAGCTTGGTGGAGGTGTGCGAGCCCCTGTACTCCTTCGCACCCGCCACGAGCTGGTCGGCCAGCACCGCCGCCATCTCGTAGAGCGGCGCGACGAGGCCGTAGATCATGCCGCGATGCTCGACGCACTCGCCGACGGCGTAGACGTCGGGGTCCGAGGTCCGCATCCGGTCGTCGACGACGATGCCGCGGTTCACCTCGAGGCCCGCGTCCTTGGCGAGCTGGGTGGAGGGGCGGATGCCGACGGCCATCACCACCATCGAGCAGTCGATGATGCGCCCGTCCTCCAGCTTCACGCCCTCGACCTTGTCGATGCCGAGGATCTCCTTGGTGTTGGCCTTGCAGACCACCTCGATGCCCCGCTCCGCCACCGCCTTCTCGAGGAGGTAGCCGGCGGACGGGTCGAGCTGGCGTTCCATCAGGGTCGGCATCAGGTGCAGGACGGTGACGTCCATGCCCTGCATCCTGAGGCCGGCCGCCGCTTCCAGACCGAGAAGGCCACCGCCGATGACGACGGCGCGCCCGCCGGTCTTCGCCCCCTCCAGCATCTTCTCGACGTCGTCGAGGTCGCGGTAGGCGAGGACGCCCGGCAGGTCGTGGCCCGGCACCGGGATGATGAACGGGCTGGACCCCGTCGCGATGATCAGCTTGTCGTACGCCGCGGTCGTCCCGTCCGCGGCGGTGACGGTCCTGGCCTCGCGGTCGATCGCGGTGACGCGCCGCCCCTGCAGGAGCGTCACGCCGCGCTCGGCGTACCAGGCCTCGTCATGGATGATGATGTCCTCGTACGCCTTTTCGCCCGACAGCACCGGGGAGAGCATGATGCGGTCGTAATTGACGCGCGGCTCGGCGTTGAAGATCGTGACGTCATAGGCGTCGGGCGCGGCCTCGAACAGGCGCTCCAGGGCCCGTCCCGGCGCCATGCCGTTGCCGATGACAACGAGACGCTTTTTCATTGTCGTAACTCCTCGAACGGTCGGCGCCCGGAGGGACGCGAATGCTGCGGTGCGAGGTGCCCCTAGAGGTACCAGGCGACGACGGCGCTGAGGCCGGTGCCCCGGAAGACCGGGATGGCGACGAGGCTGCCCAGGCCCGCGGCGAGCATGCTCGCCGCGATCCCCGGCGCCTCGAGAGCGGTGTTCGTCGCGATCGTCGGGACGCCGGACCGGAAGGCCCGGGCGATGGCGCCGTCGCCGATGCCGGCCGTGACGTTCGCCATGGCGGCGGCGTGGTCCGGGTGGCGCTCGCAGTAGCCGGAGGCGAACGAGAGCGTCCCCTTCGCGTTCGGAACCCAGACCTCGAATCGGACCGCGATCGGGGTGTGGAGCGCCGACAGGAAGGTCATGACCCAGGCGCCGTCCGCGTCGATCCGCACCGGGATGCCGACGCCGCGGGTGATGCCGACCTCCGCCGCCTTCTCCCAGCGCAGGAAGCGCGGGGCCGACAGCGTCTCGAACACCACCGGGTTGGCGCTCTCCCAGGTGAGCCCCGGCAGGCCGATGCCCTTCATGAAGTGGATGCGCCGGGCGACCCACTCGAACACTTCCGCCGTGCCGAAGTAGCCCTCGACGAGGCCCATCTCCGGCGAGCGGCCCGCGGCGCGCCAGATCTCGAGCGCGCCGACGTGCTCCTCGTCGCCGCCGCAGAAGAAGACGACGACGCCCTTGAGCACGCGGCCGGCGAGGACCGGCAGCGCCACGCCGCAGGTGAGACCGGCCGCCATGGCCGCCTCGCCCCGCATGAAGTACGACCCCTGGAGGTCCTTCAGGATGATGGGCGCGGCCTCCGCCCAGGCCCTGCCGGGCAGCCCCTCGCCAAAGGCGAAGCGCGTCTCCCTGGCGACCTTCTCGAAGTCGCCGAGCCCGCCGTAGATGCCGTCCTCGAGCTCCAGGTGCGAGCCGTCCTCGTTGGGGACCCAGACCTCGATGGCGCGCACGAAGGGCTGCTTTTCCACCGCCGTGTCCTGCGAATGTTCGACGAGAAGTTCCATGTTGCCCTCCTCCCCGCGTCTGCCTAGGCGGCCATGCCGGGCCGCGCCTCGGCGGCCTCGTCGGAGCCCAGCACAATGGGCGTGACCTCCCCGGCCGCCGTCGCAACCATCTGCTGCAGGCGCTCGGGGTCGGGCGTCGCGCCGCCCTCGTAGGCCTCGAGGAAGTCGAGGAGGGTCTGGCGGTAGCGGTAGTAGTCCGGGTGCTCGAGCAGCTCCTTGCGCGAGCGCGGGCGCGGCAGGTCGACGTGCATGACGTGGCCGATCCGGGCGTTCGGACCGTTCGTCATCATGACCACCTTGTCGGCGAGCAGGATCGCCTCGTCGACGTCGTGGGTCACGCAGATCGCCGTCACCTGGGTGCGCTTCCAGACGTCCATCAGGACCTCCTGGAGCTCCCAGCGGGTCAGGCTGTCGAGCATGCCGAACGGCTCGTCGAGCAGCAGGAGCTTCGGCGACAGGGCGAAGGCGCGGGCGATGCCGACGCGCTGCTTCATCCCGTTGGAGAGCTCCGCCGCCGTCTTGTCCGCCGCATCCCAGAGGCCGACGCGGGCGAGGTAGTAGTCGACGATCTCGCGGCGTTCCTTGCGGGAGGCCTTCGGGTAGACCTCGTCGACGCCGATGGCGACGTTCTCGCGCGCCGTCATCCAGGGCATCAGCGAGGGCGCCTGGAAGACCACGGCACGGTCCGGTCCCGCGCCCGACACCTCGCGGTTGTCGAGCACGATGCCGCCGGCGGAGATCGAGTTCAGCCCCGCCGTCATCGACAGGACGGTGGACTTGCCGCAGCCGGAGTGGCCGATCAGGGTGATGAACTCGCCCCTGTCCATCATCAGGTCGAACCCGTCGACGACGGTGAGCGGCCCCTTCGGCGTCGGGTAGATCTTCTTCACGCCGGAGAACTCGAGGTAGCGCCGGTCGAGCGGCGAGGCCGCCGCGTCGAGGTACGCCTTCGGCGGCGGGGACTTGTCGATCGGCGTGATGTTCGGGAGCGCCAGGCTCTCGTCCATCGCCGCGCCGCGCTCCATGCCGACCTTCATGAGGTAGTTCGTCACCTCGCCGCGCAGGCGGATGAACTCGGGGTCCGAGTTCATCGCCGTGCGGTCCCGCGGGCGGGGGATGTCGACCTTGAACTCCTGGCCGAGCGTCGCCCTTGGCGCCGGGGTGAGCGGAATGATCCGGTCGGCGAGGAGGATCGCCTCGTCGACGTCATTGGTGATGAGGATCACCGTCTTCTTGTCGCGGGACCAGATCTCCTCGATCTCGTCCTGCAGCTTGGCGCGGGTCAGCGCGTCGAGCGCGGACAGCGGCTCGTCGAGGAGCAGCATGGAGGGGCTCATCGCGAGCGCCCGGGCGACCGACACGCGCTGGCGCATGCCGCCGGAGAGCTCGGCGGGCTTGCGGTCCCTGGCGTGCGACAGGCCCACCATCGCGACCGCGTCGGCCACGCGCCTGGCGCGCGCCTTGCGGCTTTCCTTCGGGAACACCTGGTCCACCGCGAGGGCGATGTTCTGGGTCACCGACAGCCACGGCATCAGCGAGTAGTTCTGGAACACCACGCCGCGGTCGGGACCGGGGCCGGCGATCGGTGCGCCGCGCAGGGCGGCGGTACCCTCGTCCGGCATGACGAGGCCGGCGATGGTGGAGATGAGCGTCGACTTGCCGGACCCGGAGAAGCCGACGATCGCGATGAACTCGCCCTCCTCCACCGAGAGGTTCACGTCGTGGAGGACGTCGGTACGCTCGGGGCCTTCGCCGAAGCTCTTGGAGACGTTGGTCAGCTCGAGGATCGCCATGGGTCCCTCCTCAGCGCTGGTTGGAGAAGGTGAATGCGGCCTGGAGGGCGTACATCAGCCTGTCGAGCAGGAAGCCGATGACACCGATGGTCAGCACCGCGACGATGATCTTGGCGAGCGAGGACGACGATCCGTTCTGGAACTCGTCCCACACGAACTTTCCGAGCCCGGGATTCTGCGACAGCATCTCGGCGGCGATCAGCACCATCCAGCCCACGCCCAGCGAGAGGCGCAGCCCGGTGAAGATGAGCGGCAGCGACGAGGGCAGGATCACCTTGGAGACGAACTTCCAGGTGGGCAGCTGCAGCACGCGGCTGACGTTGGTGAGGTCCTTGTCGACCGAGGCGACGCCGAGCGCGGTGTTGATGAGCGTCGGCCAAAGCGAACAGAGCGTCACCACGATGGCCGAGATCAGCATCGACTTGGGGAGCGCCTCGGACGCGTCGACGTAGGTGGCGGAGACCACCATCGTGACGATCGGAAGCCAGGCGAGCGGCGAGACCGGCTTGAAGATCTGGATGAGCGGGTTGAGCGCCCCGTTCACGGCTCGCGACAGGCCCGACGCGATGCCGAGCGGCACGGCGACGATGGTGGCGAAGATGAAGCCGAGCGCGACCGTCTTCAGCGACGTGACGATCTGGTCGATGTAGGTCGGCGAGCCGGTGTAGTCGCGCCACTTGACCCGGTCGGCCTTGCCCTGCGCCTCGAGCTTGGCGTTGCGGTCCTCCTGGCGGGCGTAGAAGTCGGCCGCCTTCTCCCGCTCGGCGACGTGCGCGTCCCAGAGGCTCGCGGCCTCCCGGGCGACGGCGACGGGGCCGGGGATCGCGCCCAGCGAGGTGTTC
Organism: Acuticoccus sediminis; assembly: GCF_003258595.1. Taxonomy (NCBI): domain Bacteria; kingdom Pseudomonadati; phylum Pseudomonadota; class Alphaproteobacteria; order Hyphomicrobiales; family Amorphaceae; genus Acuticoccus; species Acuticoccus sediminis. The sequence goes on along the minus strand of NZ_QHHQ01000001.1, from coordinate 1,560,848 downwards.
ACCTGCGGCGCCAGGACCGCCCAAGCGGCGATGAAGATGAAGATGCCGGTGAGCGGGACGACGAGGCTCTGGACGAGCTCGCCCATCTGCGACTTCGCGCTGTCGCCGGCCGCCATCCGCAGCAGCGGGACGACGAAGCCGAGGCCGAACACGGACAGCCAGCCGGCGGATTTGTTGATCAGGGTGAAGCGCCGCTCGCGCCGGGCTTCCTTCGCGCGGATCGTCTCCGGATCCACTCCCGTCGTCGACATTGCCATGGGGTCTAGCTCCAAAACGCGGATGATCGGAAGGCGGGCGCGAGCCTCGCCGCTGACGGCGCGGCCGCCCCGGAGCGGCCGCGGTTCGGGAAGGAGGGGCGGGATCAGCCGCCGACGACGGCGCTGCCTTCGACCTTCTGGTCGCCCTTCAGGCCGATCGGGAACTTCTCGAGGTAGCCGTTGGGATCGCGGCCGTCGAAGGTGACGCCGTCGATGAACTCGGTCTGCGGCGCCTTGTAGCCGTCGGTGCCGAAGGGCACCTCGTCCTCGGTGAGGAAACCTTCCTCGACGAGCAGGCGGGCGGCCTCCTCGTAGATGTCCGGCCGGTAGACCGATTTCGCGACATCCTCGAACCAGGAGTTCGACTTCGGCTCCGCGATCTGGCCCCAGCGGCGCATCTGGCTGAGGTACCAGGTGGCGTCCGAGTAATACGGGTACGTGGCGTAGTAGCGGAAGAAGACATTGAAGTCCGGCACGTCCCGCTTGTCGCCCTTCTCGTATTCGAACGTGCCGGTCATCGAATTGGCGATGACTTCGGCGTCCGCGCCGACGTATTGCGGCTGGGACAGGATCTCGACCGCCTCCATGCGGTTGGCGTTGTCGTTCTCATCGAGCCACTTGGCGGCCTTGATGAGGGCCTTGACGATGGCGAGCGTGGTGTTCGGGTTCTCGTCCACGAACTCCTTGGTCATCCCGAAGACCTTCTCCGGGTTGTTCTTCCAGATCTCGTAGTCGGTGATCACCGGGACGCCGATGCCGCGGAAGACGGCCTGCTGGTTCCAGGGCTCGCCGACGCAGTAGCCGTAGATGGTGCCGGCCTCGAGCGTCGCCGGCATCTGCGGCGGCGGCGTCACGGAGAGGTAGGCCTCGGCCAGGATCTGACCGGAGATGTCGTCCGGCGCGTAGAAGCCCGGATGAATGCCGCCGGCGGCGAGCCAGTAGCGCAGCTCGTAGTTATGGGTCGAGACCGGGAAGACCATACCCATGTTGAAGGGCTTTCCCGCCGCCTTGTACTGCTCGACGACCGGCTTCATCGCGGCCGCGGAGATCGGATGCTGCGGCTTGCCGTCGGCGTCGGTCGGGATATTCGGCTTCATCGCCTCCCAGACCTCGTTGGATACGGTGATGCCGTTGCCGTTGAGGTCCATGGAGAACGGGGTGACGATGTGCGCCTCGGTGCCGTAGCCGATGGTGGCGGCGAGCGGCTGGCCGGCCAGCATGTGCGCGCCGTCGAGCTGGCCGGTGATGACGCCGTCGAGCAGGACCTTCCAGTTCGCCTGGGCTTCCAGGGTCACGAACAGGCCCTCGTCCTCGAAGAATCCCTTCTCGTAGGCGACCGCGAGCGGGGCCATGTCGGTCAGTTTGATGAAGCCGAACTTCAGCTCATCCTTCTCGACGTCGAGCCATTTCGTCTCCTGCGCCAGTGCGACCGAGGAGACCAGGCTGGTGGATGCAAGGAGCAGAGCCGTGACGGTTCTGCGCGTGAACGCGGCAATGGTCATAGGATGTCCCCGTAGCCGGCGGCCCTCGTTGGCGCGTCCGGAAAACAAAAAACGCCGCCGGCTGGACGCGCAGATAAGCCAAAAGCTTTGCGCGAGAGCCGGCAGCGTTGCCGTAGGCCCCTCACCGTAGAGGCGGGGCAAATGTCAGTATCGGCGCATGCCGATGCCAGTCATATACCGATGAAGCCTGGACGATGTGAAGTCCAAATTTCGAACAATTCGAGTGTGCAATTGCCCATTAAATCGTCACGGGTTAGCGCGCCGCGCGCGCCCAGACCTCGTGCAGACCGCGAGAGTGGATCGCGAACGAATCGATGTATCCGCCGAGGTCCGCCGGATCGAACACTCGCCCGTCGAAGAATCCGTCCTTCGCCAGAACGAGGCGCCCGGTGGTGGAGCCGACCGGCTGCTCGGCCGTGAGGCTCCCCTCCACCTTCGCGTTCGCCGACGGCAGCGTCACCGACGTCCCCCTGAAGGCGCGGCGGTAGATGTCCGGCCGGAAGGCGCCGCCGGCGAGCTCGGTCCCCTCCGCGCTGAGGGGCACCTGATCCCACCGCACCATCTGCGAGTAGAACCAGAGCGCATGCGAGCGCCACGGGAAGGTCGCGCCGTTGCGGTCGAAGAGGAGATAGTCGGGGATCGGCTCGTCCGGCTCGCCGCAGATCGCCACGCGCCCGGTCAGCGCGGCGCGGATCGGCGCCTCGTCCATGTCGATGACGTCCGGTGCGGCGAGCATTTCGACCAGCGCGTCGACGTTGGCCGGATCGTCGGCCCATTCGGCCGCCTTCTTCAGCGCCCGCAGCAGCGCGTCGAGCGTGTCCGGCTCGGCGTCCGCCCAGACCTCGCGCACGCCGAGCACCTTCTCCGGGGCGCGGCGCCACAGGTCGGTGATCGCCACCACCGGCTTCGCGACTCCCTCCTTCAGCCCGACACTGTTCCACGGCGCACCGACGCAGAAGCCGTCGATGTGCCCGTCGCGCAGGTAGTCGACGACGAAGGGCGGCGGGATGACCACCAGCGTCACGTCCCGGTCCGGGTGGATCCCGGCGGAGGCGAGCCAGTAGCGAAGCTCGTAGTTGTGGGGCGAGAAGGGGTGCACGGTGCCGAGCGTCAGGCGCTCCTCGCCGCGCCGCTCCCGCGCGTCGATCACCGCCTTCAGCGCCGCCGCCTTCGCGGCCGCGTCGCGCCGCTCGCCCATGAGGCCGGTGTCCGCCATGGCGTCGAAGAGCGCGTTGGAGACGGAGATCGCGTTCCCGTTCGTCGACAGCGTGAACGGGGCCACCATGCGCGCCTTGGGGTTGCCGATCTGAAGCTGCGAGGCGACCGGGACCGGCGCCAGCATGTGCGCGCAGTCGATATGGCCGATCGTCAGCTTGTCGCGCACGGTCGCCCAGGAGTTCTCCCGTTCGAGCTCCAGCGTGATCCCGACCTCGTCCGCGAAGCCGGCCCTCGCGGCGGCGACGAGGACGGCGCTGTCGACGAGCGGAAGGAAGCCCACGCGCAGGGTCCTCACAGGCTGCCCTCCAGCAGGTTGGCGGCCGTCACGATCGACCGGGCGACCTCGCCGATGGTGCGATGCTCGTTCATCGCCGTGCGCCGGAGGAGATGGTAGGCGTCGCTCTCCGAAAGGCCTCGCCGCTCCATCAGCAGCGCCTTCGCGCGGTCCACGACCTTCCGGTCCTCCAGCGCCCGGCGCGTGTCCTCGAGTTCGCGCTGCAGGCGGTTGAACGCGTTGAAGCGTGACAGCGTCATGTCGAGGATCGGCTTCACCCGCTCCTTCTTGAGGCCGTCCACGATATAGGTGGAGACGCCCGCCTCCACGGCGCGCTCGATCATCTCCGCCCCCGACTCGCCGACGAACATCGCCACCGGCCGACGGACCGTCTGCGAGACCTGGAACATCTGTTCCAGCACGTCACGATTGGGGTTTTCGAGATCGATGATGATGACGTCGGGGTCGGCATTGACGATGGAGCGCAGGAGATTGGCCATGTTGCGCACGATCGTGACATTGGTAAAGCCGCCCTCGCGGAGTCCCTCCTCCAGGATGGCCGCCCGAATGGCATTTTCGTCGATGACCAGAATCTTGAGACTGGCGTCGCGCATGGCCCTTGGTTGGCACGAATTCGTCCAAATCGGGATGACAAATGGTGTGCAACGGCGTGACCAAAGTTCGGTCACATCGCCCCCCATTGCAGCAACCTCCGCTTGTCGTCCGCAGCCCCGGGGCAAAACGCCGGGATTCGCGCGGGCCGCATGAGAGCGGCACCGACAGCGCGCCGCCGTCACACGTTCTGGTATAGCGCTCGCCCTTCGCAGCCCCCGCCTGCACGGCAGCCATGCAGCGTCGACCGCCGTCGATTCGCGCCGCCGGGAGCGCTCGCAATCCGCGCGAAAACGTGACCCCGGCACGCCGGCTCGTCGCCTATCCGACCAAGGAAGGGCCTTGCGGCGGCGCTCGAAGCGTATAATGTACGCCCCAACGAACGGGGGACACCGTGACAGAAACGACAACCGAGCTTGAGCGGATCGCGCTCAAGGTCCTGCGAGGCGCGCCCGGCCCCGTCGGGGCCTACGACGTGCTCGAGGCGCTGAAGACCGTGCGCCCGACCGCCGCCGCGCCGACCGCCTACCGGACCCTCGCCAAACTCATCGACAAGGGCCTCGCCCACCGGCTCGAGTCGCTCAACGCCTACGTCGCGTGCTGCGCCGAACACGGCGGCACCGCGCCCCTCTTCTCCATCTGCGACGACTGCGGCGTGGTCGGCGAACTCGCCGACCCGGCGGTCGCCTCCCACCTCGCCGCCGCCGTCCAGCGCGAGGGGTTCGAGGCGGAGAAGCAGGTCATCGAGCTGCACGGCCGCTGCGCATCCTGCCGGTCCGCATGATGGGTTCGCCACTCCTCGCCGGCGCGTCCGCGCGCCTTGCCGTCGCGGCCGTTGCCGCCGCCGTCCTCTGGTCGCTGTTCGCCTGGGCCATCCTATGAGTCTCGTGCTTGAAGACGTCACGCTCGGCTACAACCGCCATCCGGCCGTGCACCACATCACCGCGACGATCCCCGACGGGTCGCTCATGGCGATCGTCGGGCCGAACGGTGCCGGCAAGTCGACGCTGCTGAAGGCCATCGCCGGCGAGCTGCGTCCGATCACCGGCCGCATCACCAATTCCGCCGGCCGCTCCGGCACCGCCTACATGCCGCAGATCGCCGAGATCGACCGCTCCTTCCCGATCAGCGTGCGCGAGGTCGTCGCGATGGGCCTGTGGCGGCGGATCGGCCCTTTTCGACGCCTCGGCGAGGCCGAACGGCAGGCGGTGGCGGACGCCATCGCCGGCGTCGGCCTCACCGGGCTCGAGGCGCGGCCGATCTCGACGCTGTCCGGCGGGCAGATGCAGCGCGTGCTCTTCGCCCGGCTCGCCCTGCAGGACGCCTCGCTCATCCTGCTCGACGAGCCGTTCACCGGGGTCGACAGCCGCACGGTCGAGGATCTCCTCGACGTCATCGACGGATGGCACAGGGACGGCCGCACCGTGCTCGCCGTGCTGCACGACCTCGACGAGGTGCGCCGCCGCTTCCCCGAGGCGATGCTGCTCGCCCGCGACCTCATCGCCCACGGCCCGACGGAGACCGTGCTCACCGCCGCGCAGCTGACGAAGGCCCGCGCTGTCGGCGAGGCGCTCGACGAAACCGCCCCGCTCTGCCAGCGCGCCGCCTGATGGATCAGCTTCTCGGCCCCTTCGGCGAGTTCGCGTTCATGCGTCGCGCGCTCGTCGGCTGCATCGCCGTGTCGATGGGCGCGACGCCCGTCGGCGTGTTCCTCCTCCTGCGCCGCATGAGCCTCACGGGCGACGCGATGGCGCACGCCATCCTCCCGGGCGCGGCCATAGGCTTCCTGTTCGCCGGCCTCTCGCTGACGGCGATGACCATCGGCGGCCTCGTCGCGGGGATGACCGTCGCGGTCGCGGCCGGCGCCGTCTCCCGCTCCACCGTACTGCGGGAGGACGCCAGCCTCGCCGCCTTCTATCTCGTCTCGCTCGCGGCCGGCGTCGCCGTCGTCTCCATGCACGGCAGCAACGTCGACCTGATGCACGTCCTCTTCGGCTCGGTGCTGGCGCTCGGCAACGACGCGCTGATCCTCCTGTGCGCCATCGCCACCATCACGATGATCGCCCTCGCACTCCTTTATCGCCCGCTGGTGCTGGAGTGCCTGGACCCCGCCTATCTGCGCGGCGTCAGCGGCCTGTCGGCGGTCGCGCACTTCGCCTTCCTCGCGCTCGCCGTCCTCAACCTCGTCGGCGGGTTCCACGCCCTCGGCACGCTGATGGCGGTGGGCATCATGATCCTCCCCGCCGCTACCGCCAGGTTCTGGACGCGCGGCGTCGGGGCCATGATCGGCATCGCCTTCGCCGTCGCCGTGACCGGCAGCATCGCCGGTCTCTGGCTCTCCTACCAGTACGGCCTGCCGTCGGGCCCCGCGATCGTCCTCGCGCTCGGCGGCTTCTACGGCCTCTCACTCGTCTTCGGCGCCGAGGGCAGCCTCCTCGCGCGCCATACTCCACGCTCTCACCGGGAAGCTTAGCCATGCGCACCCTTGCACTGGCCATCGGCCTCGTCGCGGCCCAGTCCGCACATGCCGCCGAACCGCTCAACGTCGTCGCCACGTTCTCCATCCTCGGCGACATGACCCAGAACGTCGGCGGAGACCGCGTCCACGTCACCACCCTCGTCGGGCCGGGCGGCGACCTCCACGTCTTCAACCCGACGCCCCGTCAGGCCGGGGTGCTCGCCGAGGCCGACGCCGTCGTCATGAACGGCCTCGCCCTCGAGGGCTGGCTGGAACGCCTCGTCGAGGCGACCGGCTACGACGGCCCCGTCATCGCCGCCGCGCACGACGTGACCCCGCTCCCCGCGGGCGACGACGACGAAGACGCCGACGGCGGCCACCAGGAGGCGGCCCACCACCATCACCACGGCGTCTACGATCCGCACGCCTGGCAGGACCTTTCCAACGCCGTCCTCTACGTCGACGCCATCGCGGAGGGGCTGTCCGCAGCCGACCCGGAAGGCGCCGAAACCTATCGCGCCAACGCCGACGCCTACATCGCGAAGCTCACGGCACTCGACGCCGAGGCCAAGGCAGACATGGCGACCATCCCCGAGGACGGCCGCACGGTGCTGACGAATCACGACGCCTTCGCCTACTTCGGCAAGGCCTACGGCGTGACCTTCATCGCGCCGCAGGGCATCTCCACCGAGGCCGAACCCTCGGCGCAGGATGTCGCAGCCCTCGTGCGGCAGATCCGCGAGGACGGGGTCGACGCCCTCTTCCTGGAAAGCGTCGCCGACAACCGCCTCGTCGAGCAGATCGCGGCGGAAACCGGCGTCACCATCGGCGGCGAGCTCTACTCCGACGCGCTGTCCGGCCCGGACGGCGACGGCTCGACATACCTGTCGATGATGCGCCACAACCTCGGGGTTCTGGTCAAGGCGCTGGGCAAAGGCGTCTAGACTCGGCAGGACGGGCCGGGTCGGCTCGTCCGGCACTTCGCGACATCCGCCGTCCCGTCCACCCGGGACGGCCATCGGCCAACAACTCGATCGGTCCGCGAGAGGGTGAGTTCATGCGTTCGGTTCCCATCATCGGCACTCGCATCTCGGCGGGTCCGCGCCGGCCCTGGCGAACGGCGGTCGCGGCCGTCCTCGCCATCGCCTTCTTCGCGGCGACGGCGCTGATGCTCTCCTCCGGGCTCGGCCTCGTGGAGGCGGCCAGGTGGGCGACCGCGCAGCAGCGCGCCTACTACGAGATGATGCGCCACATGATGGAGGCGCGCGGCAGCACCTTCGCCTCCGTCGGGCTGATCGGAGCGAGCCTCGCCTACGGGTTCGGCCACGCCGCGATCCCGGGGCACGGCAAGTTCCTCATCGCCGGCGCGGGCGTCGCGAGCCGGTCCAGCGCGGCGCGCCTCGTCGCGATCTCCCTCGCCGCGAGCCTCGCGCAGGCCGTGACGGCCGTCGTGCTCGTCTACGGCAGCTTCGCCGCGCTCTCGATCACCGCGGGCTGGGCGGTCGACGCCACCGACAAGGTGCTCGCCCCGCTCAGTTATGTCGCGATCCTCTTCATCGCCGTCATCCTCATCCGCCGCGCGCTGCGGGGCCTCAACGACGTGTGGGAGCGACAGGCGGACCGCCTCGACGCCATGCGCACGGGCCGCCACGTGCACCACCACGACGATGACGGCATGTGCGGCTGCGGCCACCGCCACGCCCCGACCATCGAGGAGACCGACGCGCTCTCCTCCTGGCGCGACGTCGCGATGCTGATCGCGGGCATCGGCCTGCGTCCGTGCACCGGCGCGGTGTTCGTCCTCGCCGTGGCGTGGCGCATGAACATCCTCGCCGTCGGCGTCGCCTCGGCGGTGGCGATGGCGATCGGCACCGGCGCCTTCATCAGCCTCGTCGCCATCTCGGCCGCGACGGCGCGGGGCGCGACACTGTTCGCCGCCGGCGTCAAGCACGCGGGGATCGCGGTGCCGCTCCTCCAGCTCGCCGCCGGCGTCGCCATCGCACTGATTTCCTCGGCGTTCCTGCTCGCCCCGCTCGTCAGCAATCTATAGTCACTTCGTCTGACGCGCCCGCTGGCGCGAGACGCACGAACAGCGGTACACTGGCCCGAAAAATTGGAGGGCCCCGCTCATGGACGCACGGTTGGCGGAAATCGAGCGCAAGGTACTGTGGCTGTCGCAGTGGATGATCCACGCCGCGAACCACGTGCGCGAATCGGATGCCATCAAGGTGGGCGGCCATCAGGCCTCCTCGGCCTCGATGGTGCAGATCATGTCGGCGCTCTACTTCCACGTCCTCAGACCCGAGGACAAGGTGGCGGTGAAGCCGCATGCATCGCCGGTCTTCCACGCCATCCAGTACCTCGCCGGGCGTGAGCCGCTCGACCGTCTGAAGGCCTTCCGCGGCTACGGCGGCGCGCAGTCCTACCCGTCCCGCACCAAGGACCGCGGCACCGAAGGCGCGCCGATCGTCGACTTCTCGACCGGGTCCGTCGGGCTCGGCGTCGCGGCGACGGCCTTCTCCTCGCTCGTCCAGGACTACATTGCCGCCAAGGGCTGGTCGGCGGACCGCCCGCTCGGCCGCATGATCGCCCTCGTGGGCGACGCGGAGATCGACGAGGGCAACGTCTACGAATGCCTCCAGGAAGGCTGGAAGCACGGTCTGCGCAACACCTGGTGGGTGATCGACTACAACCGCCAGAGCCTCGACGGCGTGGTGCGCGAAGGGCTTTACGCGCGCATCGCCGAGGTCTTCAGGGCGTTCGGGTGGGACATCGTCACCATCAAGTATGGCGCGCTGCAGCGGGCCGCCTTCGCCGAGCCCGGCGGCGAGACGCTGCGGCAGTGGATCGACGCCTGCCCCAACCCGATCTACTCCGCGCTCTCCTTCCAGGGCGGCGCCGCATGGCGCAAGCGGCTGACGGCCGAGATCGGCGACAAGCCGGGCATCGCCGACCTCCTCTCCCGCCGCAACGACGACGAGCTCGGCCGGCTGATGGCCAACCTCGGCGGCCACTGCATGGAAACCGTCATCGACGCGTTCCAGTCCATCGACCACGACCGACCGGTCGTCTTCATCGCCTACACGGTGAAGGGCTGGGGCACGCCCCTCGCAGGCCACAAGGACAACCACGCCGGCCTGATGACCCCGGCGCAGATGGCCGCCTTCCAGGCGACGATGGGTGTCCCCGAAGGCGAGGAGTGGGAGGTCGACGCCGGCCTCGACCTCACCGCGGCGGAGGTGCGCGACTTCATCGCCGGCACGCCGTACTTCGGCGCCCGCGGCAAGGCGCCGGCCCGGACCGCGAACGAGCGGCCGCAGCTCACCACCCCGGCCGACAAGGTGATCTCCACCCAGGCCGCCTTCGGCAAGGTGCTCGACGAGCTCGCCCGCGGCGGCGGCGCCTTCGCCGACCGCATCGTCACGATGAGCCCGGACGTCACCGTCTCCACCAACCTCGGCCCCTGGGTGAACCGGCGCGGCCTCTTCGCGCGCGAGGCGATCGCCGACTCGTTCCGCCAGGAGCGCGTCCCCTCGGCGCAGAAGTGGCAGTTCTCGCCGGACGGGCAGCACATCGAGCTCGGCATCGCCGAGATGAACCACTTCCTGGCACTCGGCGCCGCCGGCCTCGCCTACGAGCACTTCGGCGAGAAGCTCTATCCCGTCGGCACGCTCTACGACCCGTTCATCGCGCGCGGGCTCGATGCTCTGAACTACGCCTGCTACCAGGACGCGGCCTTCCTTCTGGTCGCGACCCCGTCCGGCATCTCGCTGGCGCCTGAAGGCGGCGCGCACCAGTCCATCGGCACGCCCCTCATCGGCATGTCGCAGCCCGGCCTCGCCTCCTACGAGCCGGCCTTCGCCGACGAGCTGGCGGTGATGATGGCGGACGCCTTCGACCGCATGTCCGGTCCCGGCGGCCCCGGGCGTGAGCGCGCCACCTACCTGCGCCTCACCACCCGCCCGCTGGAGCAGCCGATCCGCACGATGACGGACAAGCTGCGCGACGACATCCTCGCCGGCGCCTACTGGCTGCGCGAACCGGGACCGAGCGCGGAGATCGTCGTCTGCGTACAGGGCGTCGTCACCAACGAGGCGATCCGCTCCGCCGCGATGATCGCCGACGGCCGGCGCGACGTCGGCATCCTCGCGGTCACGTCCGCGGACCGGCTGCACACCGGCTGGCAGGCCGCCCGCGCCGCGCGCCGCAAGGGCGAGCCCAGCATCTCCCATGTCGAGACGATCATGGAGGAGCTGCCGCACCACTGCGGCCTCGTCACCGTGCTGGACGGCCATCCGACGACGCTGTCCTGGCTCGGCGGCGTTTCCGGACACCGCGTCGTGGCGCTGGGCGTCGAGACGTTCGGCCAGACCGGCACCATCGCCGACCTCTACCGCCACTACGGTATCGACGCAGAGGGCATCGCCGCGGCTGCCGACGAGCTCGCCCCGCGCCGCCGCTTCCACCTCGCGGTCTGAGACCGCGGGGACGGAACCGCACGGCACCGCCCGCGTTGCCGCTCCAAAACAGGAGGGGAAACGATGTCGAGCGCAAAGCGCACGGACCCGAAGCTCTGGGAGGACGTCAAGCGGGAGATCACGCGGTCCGACAAGGGCGGCCGGGCGGGCGAATGGTCCGCCCGCAAGGCCCAGCTCGCCGTCTCTGAGTACAAGCGCCGCGGCGGCGGCTACGTCGGCCCCCGGTCACCCGACAACGACCTCGACCGCTGGACCGCGGAAGACTGGGGCACGAAGTCCGGCAAGCGCAGCATGGACACCGGCGAGCGCTACCTGCCGAGGAAGGCCCGCGAAGCCCTGTCCGACGAGGAGTACCGCCGGACCAGCGCGAAGAAGCGTCGTGACAGCCGCGAGGGCCAGCAGTTCTCGCACCAGCCGGACGAAATAGCGGCCAAGACCGCGAAGCACCGCCACGGGAGCGCCCTCGGCGGCGCGCCGAGCAAGTCGGATCTGATGCAGCTCGCCCGGATGCTCGATATTTCCGGCCGCTCCCGGATGGACAAGGACGATCTCAAGGATGCCGTGCTGCAGGCGGCGACCGACGACGACACCGCCAGCAAGGGCGCGCTGATGACCCTCGCCCGCATGCTCGACGTCTCCGGCCGGTCGGAGATGTCGAAGTCCGACCTCCGCCAGGCCATCGCCGAGGCCACCCATTCCGCCGCCCCGGCCTGACCGAACTGACATGCGCCCGTTGGCGTCCCGCCGGGCGCAGCGTACACCGGCTTTCGGAGCCGGCTTGCGTCTCAGTTCGACCTGACGACGGATCCCCTCCGCGAGCTGCCGGCGGGCGTGACTCAGCTTTTCAAACTTGCCGGCGAACTGGCCGACGGCTCGCCTTCCATTGCGTGAGAATGTGGAAGACAGTTCCGACGACCGCGCTCTCGCGTCCGGGTCGTTCGCGAAGGAGGAGTTCGGCATGGCAAGGGATGCTTTTCAGCTCGCTCGAGGCGCAGCGACAGCGTACGAGCAGCAGAAGGTCGTAGCGATCTTCCGACCGCTGGCCGAGGCGACGCTAGCCGTCGTCGGCATCTCCGACGAGGATGTCGTCCTCGATGTCGCTTGCGGCACGGGCATCGTGAGTCGTGTACTGCACCAGCACTCGCCGAAGGCAGCGATCACCGGCCTCGATCTCAACGAGGGCATGATTGCGACGGCACGCGCCGTCACGAGCCAACAGCCGGACGCCTACCGGTGGGAAGTCGGCGACGTGACCAGCATGCCTTTCGCGGACGGCGCCTTCACGGTCGCGATATGTCAGCAGGGCCTCCAGTTCTTCCCCGACGAGGCCTCGGCCATGAATGAGATCCGGCGCGTACTGCGCCCTGGGGGGCGGTTCATCCTCACTGTCTGGGCGGAACCGCCGCGCTTCTTCATCGCCTTGGCGGAGGCGATAGGGCGGCACGTGTCGTCGCAGGACGCGACGCGCTCCCTCGCCCCCTTCACCTATCCTGGATTGGACGCCATTCCCGCGCTGCTGCGGTCATCGGGTTTCGCCGAGGTCCGATCGAGCGACTTGACGATCGATCGGGTCATCCGCGATCCCGAGACGAGCATCCCCCTCGAGATCAAGGGCAATCCGGTGGGGCCAGCGGTTACGGCACGTGGCGAAGGCGTCATGGCGGACATCGTGTCCGACGTCCTGTCGTCCTGCCGTGATCTCGTGCACGGCTCCGATCTGATCTCACCACAAACCGCTCGCCTGTTCACGGCAATCGCGGTCTGAGATGCCTCGGCACATGATGGCAGCCCGTTTCGGCTGTTCGGCCACCTGAGGGAACGGGCTCAATCCGCCCTGTCGACCCGGTGGAGCAGGAGCCGCTTCGGGCTATGGAGTAGCGCTTCCGACCGGTCGCCGACCGACGTGACCGCGGCACGACGGGAATATAACGGGCACCTTCGGACGTCCGGCCGAGCGGGTCAGGCCGTCCGGTTGGCGGCCTCGCGGCGCTGGCGGCGGGCCTCGGCGGCCTTGCGGCGCCGCTCCTCGACCCGGGAAGGATCCGCCGGCGGCTGACGCGCGCTGCCTGCCGCCTGCCGTGCCGGAGCCTCCGCCTTGCGCGGCTTCGCCTCGCTCTTGCGTGCCGGCGCCTCCTTCTTCCGCGCGGTCGCCTCGCCCTTGCTAGCCGGGGCGTCGGCCCGGGGAGCCGGTGCCACGACCTCGGTCTTGCGGCGGCGCGTCTTGACGGGCTTGGCCGGTCCGTCGGCGAGGGCCAGCATCGCGGCGCGGTGCTCGGCGATCACCTCGGCCGCGTAGCGGTGCATCGACTCGGACGGGTAGCGGTCCACACGCACCGACGTGGTGCCGTTGGTGACCTCGAACGGCATCCCCTCGCTGGACACGATCTCGAGGCTGTAGTCGAAGATCGATTGCAGCTCCTCCCACATGCGCAGATCGACGCAGTGCGGGAAGGTGAAGAGGTCCCGGTAGGTGCGCTTGTTGAGCGGTCGGGCCGGGCGGTCGGAGAAGTACATGACGACCGCCGGGCGGCCGAGCGCCTTCTTCAGCTCCTTGTAGTCCTCCAGCAGGAAGTCCTGCCCCTTCCGGATCTGCTCGACCACCTCCTCGAAAGGACGCTCCTTGAAGGCGGTGCGGTAGCCCATCCCGGCGCGCACGCGGGAGCCGACCTTCACACCGAGCCCGTCCGCCTTGACCTTCATCGTCCGGCCGGTGATCCGCGTGAACCAGTCGTTCGTGTGGCCGTCGGCGCCGCAGACCTGGATGATCGGCATCGCCTTCGAGGTGGAGAGGTACTCCAGGAGCTCCGGCCGCCTCAGGAACATGTACGGATTGCCGCCGGCCGTGCCGAAGTTGCGGGCGGTGATCCCGTGGCGCTCGGCGAGGAAGGCCGTCATCGACTTCTCGACGAAACACCCGAAGACGCGGGCCGAGCCTATGATGTTGAAATCGGCCGGCGCGTCGATCGGCCACTCGGGTCCGCGAAGCTGGAAGTCGAAGCGGTCGAAGAGCTGGTAGTCGAAGAACGCCGCATCACGCTCCTGGTACGCTTCGTTTCCCATCAACGCCTGTCCTGGTTGCACTTGATCGATATCATAGTGCGGCATGCCATGCGTGCGAAGGGCTGCGCGCCTGGCAGATGGTTGTTATTCCTCAGACGCGTGGCCACGTCGCACAGGCATGCTCCCATGCGTGGTGACGCGTCACGCGCCGCACCGGCCCTGCCCGTCCGCCACGGGCGCTTGTGCGGAACCCTTCCCCCCAGGCGACGGTTTTCCGCCAGATGGCAGCTTCGACATTCCAGCACCTCGGTCGCCGCACGCGGCAGGCATTCGGCCTCGCCGGCCTCGCCGCCTCCGTGCTGCGTCGCTCGGCGGTGCGACGCTTTCCCCCGCTCTCGGTCGACCAGCGCCTCGCGATGCTGCCGCCCAGGGCCCCGGTCGCGACGCCGCTGACGATCCGCTGGAACGACAATCACATCCCGTTCGTCGAGGCGGGTTCGGACCGCGACGCCGCGGTCGGCCTCGGGATCGTCCACGGCCACCTGCGCCTCGCGCAGATGGAGCTGATGCGCCGCATCGCGCTCGGCCGCGTCGCCGAGATCGCCGGACAGTCGGCCCTCGAGCTCGACCGCCTGGTGCGACTCATCGACTTTCCGCGCGCGACCGAGTCCTCTCTCGCCCTGATGCCGGAGGACACGCGCGCCTGGATCGACGGGTTCGCCGACGGCATCAACGCCGCCGCCGACGCCAGCCTCCCGCCCGAATTCGACACGCTCGGCGTCCCGTACGAGCCGTGGACTGCCGAACACCTCTTCGCCGTCTCGCGCCTGTGCTCCGCCGACTACGCATGGCGGGTGTGGCGCACGCTGAGCCCGCTGCGCGAGGACCCGGAGTGGTCGCGCATGTGGACCGAGCTGATCGGGGTCGCCGCCGTCGCCGACGAGGACATCCTCATAGGCGCCGACAACCTGGAGGACGCGCTCCCCACCGCGTTCGACCGGGCCGGATCCAACGCCTACGCGCTCGCCGGGTCGCGAACCGCCTCGGGCGTGCCGATGCTCGCGTGCGACCCGCATCACATCATCACCTCGCCGAACCTGTGGCTCATCGCCGGGTTCAGGACGCCCGAGATCACCCTCTGGGGCTTCATGATCCCGGCTCTGCCGATCTTCGGCGTCGGGCGCAACCAGCACGGCGCGTGGGGCGGCACGAACCTCCACGCCACGTCGTCCGAGCTGGTGGACGTCGCCGGCGAGCCGCTCCGGACGCGCAGCATCGCCATCAGGGCCGGCAGGAAGGAACACGAGGTGGAGGCGCGCGAGAGTGCCTTCGGGCCGATCGTCAGCGACGCCCACGCCTTCAACATCGCCTCCGGCACGGTCGCGCTGCACTGGATGGGCCATCGTCCGAGCGACGAGTACACCCCGTTCCGCAACCTGATGCGCGCCTCCTCCTGGGAGACGTTCGCCGACGCGATCGACGGCTACGCCCTCCCCGGCCTCAACATGCTGTGGGCCGACCCGTCGGGCAGCGTCGGCAAGATGATCGCCGCGCACATCCCCCAGCGCCCGCTCGCGACGCCCGACGACCTCGTCGTCCCGCCTCAGGAGGCGCACCGGCAGTGGTCCCGGCTCCTCACCGGGCGGGAGCTGCCGATGATCGTCGACCCGGCGGACGGCTACGTCGTCTCCGCCAACGAGGCGCCGGTGGACCCGCCGGTGACGATCAGCCTCTTCTTCGCTGCCGACCACCGCTTCCGCCGCATCGGCGAGGTCCTGGCGGCGCGCGACGACTTCACCGCCGACGACCTCAAGGCCCTGCAGCTCGACGTCATGCACGCCCCGGCGCTCAGGATCGCCGAGATGCTGAAGATCGCGGCGTCCGACGTCGGCCTCGCGGGACCGGTGATCGAGGCGATCGCGGCGTGGGACGGGCGCTACGGCGTCGACTCCTCCGGTGCGCTCGCGTTCGAGCTGGTCGCCGAGCCGCTGGTGAAGGCGCTCGAGGAACGCTCGCCGAAGCGCTTCGTGAGCCCCTACTGGCGGCCGTTCTCCCGTCTCGAACGGCTCGTCGACGCCTCGCCCAAGACCGACCTCGTCGTCGCGCTGCGCGGCGCGCTGGAGTCGGCCGCCGCGCCGTTCGAGGCGCATCGCACCTGGGGGAACCTGCACAAGGTCCGCCTGTCGCACCCGCTCTCGAAGCTCCCCTGGCTCGCCACACGGCTTCCGACCATCGAGTTCCCGTCCGGCGGGTCCAACGACACGGCGATGAAGTCGATGCACCCGTTCACGCAGAAGGTGCACACGTCGAACTTCGGCGCGAACGCCCGCTTCGTCGCCGACCTTTCGGACGAGGACGGCACCTGGGCGGTGCTTCTCGGCGGACAGGACGGCTGGCCGGGCTCGCGCACGATGTTCGACATGCTGGGTGCGTGGCGGCGCGGCGAGCAGATCCGCCTGCCCTTCACGGTCGATCGCCTCGCCGAGGAGTTCCGCCACGTCACCCCCGTGACGCCCGATGCTTGACGCGACGCCCCTCCTGCGCGGCTACGCCCGACTGCGCGACAAGCGCCTCGCGCGGCGCAGCGCCGCGGCCACGCAGGAGACCCAGCTCCTGCGCCTCGTGCGCCGCGCCGCCAGGACCCGCTTCGGCCGCGACCACGACTTCGCCTCGATCCGCTCGGTGGCCGACTTCCAGGCCCGCGTGCCGCTGCGCTCCTTCGAGGACTTCAAGCGCGACTACTTCGACGCGACCTTCCCCGTGCTCGAGGACGTCACCTGGCCGGGGACGGTGCCCTATTTCGCCGTGTCGTCCGGCACCTCCAGCGGGCGAACCAAGCACATCCCGGTGACGCGGGAGATGATCCGCTCCAACGCTCGGGCCGGGACCGACCTCCTCGCCCACCATGTCCGCCGCCATCCGCGGAGCGATGTCCTCGGCGGCAAGTCGTTCATGCTGTCCGGGTCGGTGGCGATGGAGGACCTCGGCGACGGCATCAAGGCAGGCGACCTCTCCGGCATCGCACGGCTGGAGAACCCCCGCTGGTCGAACCCGTTCGTCTTTCCCTCCATCAAGGAGGCGCTGGAGGCGGACTGGGAGACCAAGATCGACCGCCTCGCCCGCCTGTCGCTCGACGAGCCGATCCACTGCATCGCCGGGACGCCGTCGTGGCTCCTGCTCTTCTTCGAGCGGCTCGCGGCCGTCTCCGGCCGGCCGCACGACGTGCGGGCGTTCTATCCCAACCTCAACCTTCTCGTTTACGGCGGCATGAGCTTCGCGCCCTACCGCGAGACGTTCGAGCACTGGTGCCCGAACCCCGATGTCGACTGGCGCGAGGCCTATTCGGCGTCCGAGGGTTTCGTCGCGTCCGCCGACCGCGGCGTCGACGAGGGGCTGCGCCTCAACACCGACATCGGCCTCTTCTTCGAGTTCGTGCCCATCGACGAGTGGGAGAGCGAGAGCCCGACGCGCCTCACCCTCGCCGACGCTCCGGCCGGCGAATACGGCCTCGTCCTCTCCACCTGCGCGGGCCTCTGGGCCTACCGGATCGGCGACGTGGTCGAGCTGATCCCCGGCGACCCGCCGCGCGTGAAGGTGACGGGCCGCACGTCCTACTACCTCTCCGCCTTCGGCGAGCACCTCTCCGGCCGCGAGATCGAGGCGGCCGTCCTCGCTGCGGCGCACGACGCCGGCCGGTCCGTCGCCGAATACACCGTCGCCCCGGTCTATCCGGCGCGGGGGGAGAGCGCGGGCCAGCACGTCTTCGTGGTGGAGCTCGACGGACCGGCGGACGCGGCGCGCTTCGCCGACGTCCTCGACCGCGCGCTCCAGCAGGGCAACGAGGACTACGAGGTGCACAGGCGCGGCGACTACCAGCTCAAGGCCCCCAGGGCGGTGCTGGTCGAGCCCGGCGCGTTTACCGGCTGGATGCGCGCGCGTGGCAAGCTCGGCGGGCAGAACAAGGTCCCGCGCGTCGCCGCGTCCGAGGAGGTGCGGCGCGATGTGATGAAACTTGCCGCGGGCGAGACCGTTTGATGAACGAGCCGCCTCGCGACACAGGAGAGCCCGGAAACATGGACGACGTCAGCGCCGAGCGCGTGACCATCCCCACCACCAGCCCCTTCGTGCTGACGGACTATGGTCGCTCAAAGGCCGGCACGTCGATGGCCGCCGAGCTCTACACCCCGACCGCCTTCCAGCCACCGTTCCCCGCCGTCGTCGTGTCGGAGGGGCTCGGCGGCGTGAAATCCTCGCGCGAGCGGCGCTACGGCCGGTTCCTCGCCCAGCACGGCTTCCTCACGCTGGTGATCGACTCGTTCAAGACGCGCGGGTTCGAGAACGCGGCCCACCCCATCCGGGCCATCAACGTCACCGAGTCGATGATGCTGGCGGACGCGTTCGCGGCCCTCACGTGGCTCGCCGCCCGGCCGGACGTCGACCGCAGGCGCATCTACAACATCGGCTTCTCCTACGGCGGGATGATCTCGATCCTCACCGCCTACGAGCAGATCCGCCGCCTGTTCGCGCCGACGGACGATGCCTTCGCCGCGCACGTCTCCTACTACGGCCCGACGGTCCCCCGCCTCGAGGACTACCGCACGACGGGCGCCCCGCTGGCGATCCTGAACGGCGAGCTCGACCGGAACTTCCATCCGAAGCGGCTCGACCTCATCGCCGGGGACCTGTCGCACGGCGGCTCGGCGGTGGAGAACCACGTCTTCCCGGACACCTACCACCAGTGGGACAGCGACGACCTCGTGCGCCGCTTCGACCGCTTCAACATCCGCGACCTCGGCACCTGGATCGACCCCGGACACGCGATCTTCGACGAGCGGAGCGGCCGCAAGATCACCAACTTCACCACCCGGCTAATGATGATCGCCCGCTCCGTGAGCCTCAAGGGCTTCCACCTGCTGCGCGACGAGGACGTGATGCGCAGGACCGACGAGATCCTGCTGCGCACCCTCACCGCCCGCGCCGGAGCCCCGGAGACCACGGTCGCCGCGCAGTGACGCGACACGCCCGGCCGCCTCGCGGCGCACACGGCTGGTGAAACTCGCCGAACGGTTGTCCCGGCGTCATGATTTTCGGTTATGATTGAGGGGCATGCTGGAAGGACCTTCGATGCGACCACCGCCCTCCCGCCTGTCGGACTACCCGCTGAGCGAGACGTTCACCACGCGGTGGGCCGACAACGACATCTACGGCCACATCAACAACGCGGCGTACTACGGCTTCATCGACACCGCGGTGAACCGGTTCATGATCGCCCGGGCGGGGATCGACATCCACTCCGGCCCGGTGATCGCGCTGGTGGTGGAGACGGGGTGCCGGTACCACGCGCCGCTCTCCTTCCCGCAGGACGTCGTCGTGGCGCTGAAGGTGGCGCGGATCGGCAATTCCAGCGTCACCTGGCACGCCGGCCTCTTCGAGGCGCCGACCGAGGAGGGCGCCACCGCGGCCGCCGAGGCGCACTTCACCCACGTTCTCGTCGACCGCGACACGCGCCGCCCGGCCGCCTGGCCGGACCGCATGCGCGACGCCCTCGCCAGCGCGATGGCCTGACGCCGCGCCGCGGCATCAGCGCAGGCCCAGCCCCCGGGCGATGATGCCGCGCAGGATCTCCCGCGTGCCGCCGCGCAGGGAGAACGACGGGGCGTGGAGGATGGCGTAGTCGAGCACCGCCTCGTAGTCGCTCTGTCCCGCGCGCCCGACCGGCCGGGGGACGAGGAGCCGGGCAATCTCCGGCAGGTCCTGCTCGAACACGGCGCCGAGATCCTTGACGATGGTCGCCTGCAGCGACGGGTTCTCCCCCGCCTGCAGGAGCCCCGCCACCGAGCGCGACATGCGCCGCATCGTGACGAGGTGCGCCGTCAGCCGGCCGACCGCGATCTTCGCCTCGCGCGTCGGTTCGGCGGAGGCGTGGCGGATGAGCTCGACCAGCACCGCGAAGGTCGACAGGAAGCGCTCCGGACCGCTGCGCTCGAAGGCGAGTTCGCCCATCACCTGGGCCCAGCCCCCGCCGCGGGTACCGATCAGCGCGGTCTCCGGCACGAAGACGTCCCGAAAGCTGACCTCGTTGAACTCGTGCTTGCCGGCCATGTTGAGGATCGGGCTGATGGTGATGCCGGGGGTCGACAGGTCGATGAGAAGCTGGCTCGCGCCGCCGTGCCGGTCCTCCGCCGCCTCCGTCTTGCAGAAGAGGATCATGTAGTGGGCGAGGTGGGCGTTCGTCGTCCAGACCTTGGTGCCGTTGATGACGAAGCCGCCGTCGACCGGCTCGGCCCGGGTGCGCGCGGCGGCGAGGTCCGACCCCGAGTCCGGCTCCGACATACCGATGCAGAAGTAGCACTCCCCGGCGGCGACCCGGGGCAGGATCTCCCGGCGCTGCTCCTCGGTGCCGTACTGGAGCAGAAGCGGGCCGGACTGGCGGTCGGCGATCCAGTGCAGGCCGACCGGCGCGCCGGCGGCGAGCATCTCCTCGGTCACGACGTAGCGCTCCATCGAGGTGCGCCCCTGCCCGCCGTAGCGGGTCGGGAAGGTCATGCCGAGGTAGCCCGCCTCGCCGCAGGCGCGGGAGAAGGCGGCGTCGTTGCCCATCCAGGAGCGGATGCGCTGGCCCGGCGCGTGGTCGCCGATGGTTTCGGCGAGGAAGGCGCGGACCTCCCGGCGCAGTTCGTGCAGGGCGGCGTCGTCGACGGGCGGGGCGAAGGCGATCTGGTCCATGGCGTTACAGTCC